>JAICLD010000261.1 GCA_025927595.1 Nocardioidaceae bacterium
CACTCGACCGGCCCCGTCCGCGCTTTCCCGCCCGAGCGGCCGCGTGTGCCGGTCCGACGGGCTCGCCGATGTCACGAACGGGGTCCGGGCGGTGTCTTGATGCCGAGACGGACCCGCCGGGGTCCGCACAGGAGGAGGAGAGCGCAGATGAGCACCACCAGGCAGGTCACGCAGTCCACGCAGGAGCGCCGCGCCGCGGCCCGGGTCCCGCTCCACGAGGGCACCGGCCTCGTGGACCGGGTCATCCAGTGGTACTCCCGCCGCGCCTACGGCGACGTGCTCGACAACGCGCTGGCCCTGCTGCACCACAAGCGGATGCTGTGGTCCGTGCTGCGCTTCGAGCAGGGCGTGGCCAAGTGGGACCGCCTCGACCCGGACCTGAAGACGCTCGCGCAGATGGCGAGCGCGTCTCGGATCGGGTGCAGCTGGTGCATGGACTTCGGGTGGTACGCCGCGCACAGCCAGGGTCTGGACACCAGCAGGCTCAGCCAGGTGCCGCGCTGGCGCGACTCGGACGTGTTCACCGAGCTCGAGCGGCGGGTGCTGGAGTACGCCGAGGCGGTCACGGCCACGCCGCCGGAGGTCACCGACGAGCTGGCGGAGGCGCTGCGGGCCGACCTGGGTGACGACGGGTTCCTGGAGCTGACGATGATGGTGGCCGTGGAGAACGAGCGCTCGCGCTTCAACACCGCGCTCGGGCTGACCAGCCAGGGATTCAAGGACCGCTGCGAGCTGAGCGACAGATGACCGAGCCGGCGACCGGCGCCGCAACGGACCCGGTGGCCGAGCACCGCGGGCTGCTGTTCACGGTCGCCTACGAGATGCTCGGCAGCACCGCCGACGCCGAGGACGTGCTGCAGGAGTCCTGGCTGCGCTGGGCACGGGTCGACCAGACGTCCGTCCGGGACCCCCGGGCCTACCTGGTGCGCATCGTCACGCGACAGGCGCTCAACCGGCTGCGCACGCTGCAGCGGCAGCGTGAGTCCTACGTCGGGACGTGGCTGCCCGAGCCACTGGTCACGGCGCCGGACGTCTTCGAGGACGTCGAGCTCGCCGACTCGGTGTCGTTCGCGATGCTCGTGGTCCTGGAGACCCTGACCCCGCTGGAGCGGGCGGTGTTCGTGCTCCGCGACGTGTTCGGCTTCGCCTACGACGAGATCGCCGCGGCGGTCGACCGGACGCCCGACGCCGTGCGCCAGCTCGCGTCCCGGGCCCGCACCCACGTGCGGGCCCGCCGGCCCCGGGTCAGCCCTCCGCAGGAGACCGCCGACGTGATGACCCGCTTCCTGGAGGCGGCCGCGGGCGGCGACCTGCAGCCCCTGATGGACCTGCTGGCGCCCGACGTCGTGCTGCTCTCCGACGGCGGCGGGGTCAAGAAGGCGGCCCTCCGACCGATCCACGGCCCGGACAAGGTCGCCCGCTTCCTCCGTTCGGTGACCCCGCGGGACGCGGAGATCGGTGTCCGGTGGGGGGTGGCGAACGGTGCCCCGGCGATGTTCGTGAGCCTCGACGGCGAGCTGGACTCGGTGGTGACGGTCGTCCTCGACG
The DNA here is from genome assembly GCA_025927595.1 of Nocardioidaceae bacterium. Taxonomy (GTDB): domain Bacteria; phylum Actinomycetota; class Actinomycetes; order Propionibacteriales; family Nocardioidaceae; genus Nocardioides_B. The sequence goes on from JAICLD010000261.1 coordinate 1,549, forward strand.
CCGGGAGGATCAGCGAGATCTACTTCGTGCGCAACCCCGAGAAGCTGCGGTCGGTGGACGAGCCACGGGACGTGGGCAGGTGAGGCGCTGAGGAGGGGCCGAGTGAGCGTCCAGAGCCGCTGGAGGCCTACGCTCGCACCCATGGACTTCGCCTGGGCGGACTCTCGCCGGGCCTTCACCGACGCCGCGGGATGGTTCGTGCGCACGGCGGCGCTCGTCGGTGACCGCTGGGACCACCCGGGCCTCGGCGAGTGGGACGTCCGTGCCCTCGTCGGGCACACGAGCCGCTCCTTCCTCACGGTCGAGACCTACCTCGACCGCCCCGCCGTGTCCGTCGAGGTCGCCTCCGCCTCGGGCTACGTCCGGGCCTCCCGGTCCGCCGCGGGCGGCGCCGCCGTCGCCGCTCGGGGGCGCGAGGCGGGGACCGCCCTGGGTGCCGACCCGGCGGGAGCCGTGGCGGAGATCGCCGCACGCGTGCTGCGGCTCGTCGACACGCAGGACGGCTCGGCCGTCGTCACGACGATCGCGGGCGGCATGCGGCTGCGGGACTACCTCCCGACGCGGACGTTCGAGCTCGTCGTCCACACCGCCGACCTGGCGAGCGCGCTCGGGGAGCCGCTGGACGTCCCGGCGACCGCCGCGGCGCAGGCGCTGCAGGTCGTCACCGACCTCGCCCTCGCCGACGGGGTCGCGGGTCCCCTGCTCCTCGCGGTCACCGGCCGCTCCGGCGGCGCGGCCGGCTTCTCGGTGCTGTGAGACCTCGGGACTCCTCAGGACCACAGTGAGTGGTAGGCGTTCAGCGCCGGCTGGCCGCCCAGGTGCGCATAGAGGACGGAGGAGCCGGCCGGGATCTCGCCGCCGCGGACCAGGTCGACCAGCCCGGCGAGCGACTTCCCCTCGTAGACCGGGTCGGTGATCATCGCCTCGAGCTCGGCTCCGAGCCTCATCGCCTCCAGGGTCGAGTCGACCGGGATGCCGTAGCGCTCGCCCGCCCACCCGTCGAGCACCTGGATCTCGTCGTCACGCAGGTCCCGGCCCAGCTCCACGAGCTCGGCCGTGTGCCGGGCGATCCGAGTCACCTGGTCGGTGGTACGGGAGAGGGTGGCGGACGCGTCGATGCCCAGCACCCGGCGTCGTACCCCGGTCAGGTCCTCCAGCGCGGCGAACCCGGCGATCATGCCGGCGTGCGTGGACCCGGTCACCGTGCACACGACGATGGTGTCGAAGTGGACGCCGAGCGCCTTCTCCTGCTCGGCGACCTCGAAGGCCCAGTTGGCGAAGCCGAGGCCGCCGAGCCGGTGCTCGCTGGCGCCGGCGGGGATCGGGTACGGCGTCCCGCCGGTCGCCTCGACCTCGCGCAGCGCGTCCTCCCAGGAGCGGCGGATGCCGATGTCGAAGCCGGAGGGGTCGAGCCGGATGTCGGCCCCCATCATCCGTGACAGCAGGATGTTGCCGACCTTGTCGTTGACCGGGTCGTCCCAGGGCACCCACTCCTCCTGCACCAGGCACGCCTTGAGCCCCAGGTGGGCGGCGACGGCGGCCACCTGCCTGGTGTGGTTGGACTGCACGCCCCCGATCGACACGAGCGTGTCGGCGCCGCTCGCGAGCACGTCGGGAACGATGTACTCGAGCTTGCGCACCTTGTTGCCGCCGTAGGCCAGGCCGCTGTTGACGTCCTCCCGCTTGGCCCAGATGTCGGCGCCCCCCAGGTGCCGGGTCAGCCGGCTCAGCCGATGGACCGGGCTCGGCCCGAAGGTGAGCGGGTAGCGGGGGAACTCGTGCAGCTTCATCGGCCCTCTTCTCGACGCTGGGTCAGCGCGCTCCGTGGTCCGGTCATCCTCGACCCTCCGGTGTCGCCGGGGTGGTCC
>JAICLD010000161.1 GCA_025927595.1 Nocardioidaceae bacterium
GACGTGACCGACCTGTTCCTCGAGAAGGTCAGCGGCCGGACCTACCTCTACGACCGCCGCCGCCTGCCGCTGCGGATGCACGACGAGACGATCAGGGTGCTGGGCCGGGACCGGCCGTACCGGTTCACGGTCCGGGCGACCCGGCACGGGCCGCTGCTCTCCGACGTGGACCCCACCCTGAGCTCCGTGGGCGCCAACGCGCCGGCAGGCCGGCACGCCCCCGGCCGCGGCCCCGGCTACGCGGTGGCGCTGGCGTGGACGGCGCTGACCCCCGGCCACACCGCCGACGCGCTCTTCGAGATCGACCGGGCCCGCGACTGGCGGGGGTTCCGGGCGGGGGCCCGTGACTTCGCCGTGCCGTCGCAGAACCTCGTGTACGCCGACCGCGCCGGCCACATCGGCTACCAGGCGCCGGGGCGGATCCCGATCCGGCGAGGCGGTCGGACCGGTGACTACCCGGCCCGGGGCTGGCTGCCCGCCGACGACTGGACCGGCCGCTACGTCCCGTACGACGCCCTGCCCAGCGAGCTCGACCCCGCCGAGGGGTTCGTGGCCACGGCCAACCAGGCGGTCGTGGGGCCCGGGTACCCCTACCACCTGGGCGACTCGTGGTCGCCCGGCTATCGCAGCCAGCGGATCGTCGGGCTGCTCCACGAGCGCGGGCGCCTGGGGGTCGCCGACATGTCCCGGATCCAGCTCGACACCCGCAACGGCTTCGCGCCGACGTTCGTGCCCTACCTGCTGCGGATCGTCATGCCCTCGAGGTACCTCGCCGCGGGCCAGCGGCTGCTCCGGGGCTGGCACTTCCGTCAGGGCCCGGGGTCGGCCCCCGCCGCCTACGCCAACGCGGTCTGGCGGAACACGCTCGCGCTCACCTTCCACGACGAGCTCCGCGAGGCGATGTGGCCGGACGGCGGCGGCCGATGGTTCGAGGTCATGCGCCGGCTGCTCCGTGAGCCGGACAACCCCTGGTGGGACGACCGGGGGACCGACGGGGTCGTCGAGACCCGCGACGACATCCTGCTCGAGGCCATGGCGGACGCGCGCGACGAGCTCGTGCTGCGACAGGCGCGGCGAGCGGTGGACTGGACCTGGGGCCACCAGCACCAGCTCGACCTGCGCAGCCAGACGCTCGGCTCCGACGCGGTGCCGGCGCCGGTGCGGTGGCTGTTCAACCGCGAGGGCTACCAGGTCGGGGGCGGTGGCGAGGTCGTCGACGCGACGTCCTGGAACGCCGCGACCGACAGCTACCACGTCACGGCGGCGCCGTCGATGCGGATGGTGGTCTCGCTCGCCGACCTCGACCGCTCCCGCTGGGTCTCGCTGACCGGCGCCTCCGGGCACGCCTTCGACGCCCACTACGTGGACCAGACGGACCTCTGGGTCGACGGCCGCAGCCTGCCGTGGCCGTTCACGCGGCGTGCCGTGCTGCGCGCCGGCGACGACACCCTCAGGCTCGTCCCCGCCGCAGGCGGGTGACCCCCGACGGGGTCGCGACGGCGGTGACCGGCCGGTCCAGGGGGCCCGAGGGAACCTCGTCCACGAGCTCGCCGTCGAAGAGCAGCGTGCACGTGAAGGTGCCGACCGGGACCCGGCCGAGCGCCCGGTCGTAGCAGCCGCCGCCCTGCCCCAGGCGCATCCCGGTCCGGTCGACGGCCAGGCCCGGGGTGAGCACGACGTCGGCGGTGGCCACCGCCTCGACGCCGAGCCGGGGGCCGGTCGGCTCGAGCAGGCCCTTGCGCGCGCGCGCCAGGCCGGCCGGCCCGTCGTACACGGCCCAGTCGAGGTCGAGGTCGGGCAGCACCACCGGGACCACGATGCGGCGACCGAGGTCGAGCAGCCGGTCGAGCAGGGGCCCGGTGCCGGGCTCGGTGCCCACGGAGACGTAGAGCGCGACCGTGGCGGCGCGGCGCACCTCGGGGGTGTCGAGCAGGTGCTCGGCGATCGCGGTGGCCGCCCCGTGCAGCTCCGCGAGCGGCCGCCGACGACGACCGGTGACGAGCTGGTCGCGCAGGGCGACCTTGCGGAGGGCGAGGCTGTCGGGGGCGGGCGCCACGCCTCGACGCTACCGGGCGGCGACCAGCCGATAGCCTCGGCCCATGAGTGACGAGGGACTGCAGCAGGCGCGGGACAAGATGGAGCGGGCCGGCGTGGACCCGGTCGCGGTGAAGGTCTTCTCCCACTACTACCGCCTGGTCGAGAGCGGCGAGACCGGGATGATCCCCGAGTCGACGATCGAGCCGGTGGACATCGCGGCCCTCGCCGACGCGGACCTGCCGGACCCGGTGCCGACCGAGGGCCTCGCCGGGACCGTGGTGGTGAAGCTCAACGGTGGGCTGGGCACGTCGATGGGCCTGGAGGCTGCCAAGTCCCTGCTGGAGGTGCGCGACGGGCTGAGCTTCCTCGACGTCATCGCCCGGCAGGTGCTCGCCGCCCGGGACCGGTACGACGTCACGCTGCCGCTGGTGTTCATGGACAGCTTCCGGACCTCCGAGGACACCCTCGAGGCGCTGTCGGGCTACTCGTCGCTCGCCGTCGACGGGCTGCCGCTGGACTTCCTGCAGAACAAGGAGCCCAAGCTGCGCGCCGACGACCTCACGCCGGTGAGCTGGCCGGCCGACCCCGACCTGGAGTGGTGCCCCCCGGGCCACGGCGACCTCTACACCGCCCTGCGCGGCACCGGGCTGCTGGACCGGCTCATCGACGCCGGCTACCGGCGGGCGTTCGTGTCGAACTCCGACAACCTCGGTGCGACGCCGGACCCCCGCGTGGCCGAGTGGTTCGCCCGCTCCGGTGCCCCGTTCGCCATCGAGGCGGTCCGTCGTACGCCGTCGGACCGCAAGGGCGGCCACTTCGCGCGGCGTACGTCGGACGGGCGCATCGTGCTGCGGGAGACCGCGCAGACGCTCGAGGAGGACAAGGAGGCGCTCGCGGACCTGTCGCGGCACCGGTTCTGCTCGACGAACAACCTGTGGTTCGACCTCGAGGCGATGCGCGACGAGCTCGACCGCCGGGACGGCATCCTCGGTCTTGCGCTGATCCGGAACACCAAGACCGTCGACCCCGCCGACCCCGACAGCCCGGAGGTGGTCCAGGTCGAGACCGCGATGGGCGCGGCGATCGAGATCTTCGACGGCGCCCAGCTCATCGAGGTGACCCGGGCCCGGTTCCTGCCGGTGAAGACCACCAACGACCTGCTGGTGCTGCGCTCGGACTGCTACCGGCTCGAGGACGACTACGCGCTCTCGCTCGAGGACGGCCTCGACGGCGTGCCGTTCGTCGACCTCGATCCCCGGCACTACAAGCTCGTGCACGAGTTCGACCGTCGGTTCCCCGCGGGCGTCCCGTCGCTGCGCGACGCCGAGGAGCTCGTGGTGCACGGCGACTGGTCGTTCGGCGACGGTGTCACCGTGACCGGGCGAGCGTCGTTGGACGAGCCCGGCGGCGAGGTGCCGGCGGGCGCCTCGCTCGGTGCGGACGCGCGGTAGCCGCCCCGCCATGGCCTAGGCTCGCCCCCATGCCCGCCCAGCCCCTTCCGCACATGCCGACCGACCGGCTGAGCACGGTGGACGAGCACGTCGAGCGGATCGTCTCCGCCCTGGAGCCGCTGCCGCCGTACGACCAGCCACTGCTGGAGGCGCTGGGCCTGCCGGCCTGCGAGAACCTGGTGTCGCCGGTCGACCTTCCGGGCTTCGACAACTCGGCGATGGACGGGTACGCGGTCGCGCTCGAGGACGTCGCGTCGGCGTCGGAGGACCAGCCGGTGCACCTGCCCGTCGTCGGCGAGATGGCGGCGGGGCAGAGCCGGATGCTGGCGCTGAGCCCCGGGACGTCGGTGCGGATCATGACCGGCGCCCCGGTCCCGCAGGGCGCCGACGCCGTGGTGCCGGTGGAGTGGACCGACGCCGGCCTGGCGACCGTGCGGATCGACCGCGCGCCGCGGCCCGGCGAGCACGTGCGCCGTCGGGGGGAGGACGTCCGCACCGGAGAGACGCTGCTGCGCGACGGCCGGATCCTCGGTCCCCGCGAGATCGGGCTGCTCGCCTCGGTGGGCCGCGCGCAGGTGCGGTCGCGGCCCCGCCCGCGGATCGTGGTGATGTCCACCGGCGCCGAGCTGCGCGAGCCCGGCAGCACCCTGGGCCACGACTCCATCTTCGACTCGAACTCCTACATGCTGGCCGCGGCTGCCCGCTCGCTCGGGGCGATCGCCTACCGGGTCGGGATCGTCTCCGACGACCCGGGGGAGTTCCGTGACGCGCTCAGCGACCAGCTGGTGCGGGCGGACCTCGTGGTCACGAGCGGCGGGGTCAGCAAGGGCGCGTACGACGTCGTCAAGGAGGTGCTCTCGGAGGTCGGGACGGTGTCCTTCGGCGAGGTCGCGATGCAGCCGGGCAAGCCGCAGGGGTTCGGCTTCGTCGGCGAGGACAGCACCCCGATCATCACCCTGCCGGGCAACCCCGTCTCGTCGTACGTCTCGTTCGAGGTGTTCGTCGTGCCGGCGATCCGCGCGATGATGGGCCGAGCGCCGTACCGGCGGCCGACGCAGCGGATGGTGTGCACCCAGGGCTTCTCCTCGGCGCCCGGACGTGAGCAGTTCGTCCGGGCCTGGCACGAGGTCGACGAGCGCGGCTCCCACGTGCACCCGGTCGGTGGTCACGGCTCGCACCTGCTCGGCGACCTCGCGGAGGCCAACGCCCTGATCCGGGTGCCTGCCGACGTCACCTCGGTGGCCGGCGGCGACGCGGTCGACGTGCTCGTCCTGGACCGGGAGTTCTAGCGTGACCGCGTCCGAGCCCCGTCTCACCCACGTCGACGAGTCCGGTGCCGCCCGGATGGTCGACGTCTCGGAGAAGCAGGAGACCGCCCGGGTCGCGACGGCGAGCGGTCGCGTGCGGGTCGGCGCGGAGGTCGTGCGGCTGCTCCGCGGCGAGGGGGTCCCGAAGGGGGACGCGCTCGGCGTGGCTCGCGTCGCCGGGATCATGGCCGCCAAGCGGACTCCCGACCTGGTCCCGCTGTGCCACCCGCTGGCGATCTCCGGCGTCACGGTCGACCTCGCCGTGGGCGACGAGGCGGTCGAGATCCGGGCGACCGTGCGCACCACCGACCGCACCGGGGTCGAGATGGAGGCGCTGACCGCCGTCAGCGTCGCCGCCCTCACGGTCGTCGACATGGTCAAGGCCGTCGACAAGGCGGCGGTGATCACCGACGTCCGGGTCGAGTCGAAGACCGGCGGCAAGAGCGGCACCTGGACCCGGTCATGAGGGCCACCGTCGTGTGCGCGTCGAACCGCGCGGCGGCCGGCGTCTACGAGGACACCACCGGCCCAGTCATCGTGGAGACGCTGGCCACGCTGGGGTTCACGGTGACGGGACCCGTCGTCGTCCCCGACGGCGAGCCGGTCGGGGAGGCGGTCCGGCGGGCCGTCGCCGACGGCGTCGACGTCGTGCTCACCACCGGCGGCACCGGCCTCACCCCGACCGACCGCACGCCCGAGGTGACCCGTGCCCTCCTGGACCGGGAGGTCCCCGGCATCGCCGAGGCGATCCGCGCGTACGGCGTCGGGCACGGCGTCCCCACTGCCGCCCTGTCCCGCGGGCTGGCCGGGATCAGCGGCCGCACGCTCGTGGTGAACCTCCCGGGCTCACGGGGCGGGGTCAAGGACGCGCTGGCCGTCCTCGCGCCGATGCTGCAGCACGCCGTCGAGCAGATCGCCGGGAGCGACCACTGAGCGGGACCGCCGGGAGCACGGGAGGAAGCGCGGGGGACCGGTCGAGAGGACTGCCGCGTCCGACGGCTGCGGTCGTGCGTCGTCGAGGGCCGGCGCCGTGGCGGGTGGAGCTGAGCCACGGACGGGTCCGGCTGCGGCCGCTCTCGACGCGGGACGGCCGGGCCTGGCACGAGGTGCGCCGACGCAACGCGGACTGGCTGAGGCCCTGGGAGGCGACCGTTCCCCCCGGCGACCCCTCGGCGCCACGCAGCTTCCGAGCACTGGTGCACGACCTGCGGGCGCAGGCGCGGGCGGGCCGGGCGCTGCCGTTCGCGGTGCTGGTCGAGGGCGCGTTCGCCGGACAGGTGACGGTCACCAACATCGTCGGCGGGTCGGCCCGCTGGGGCCAGGTCGGCTACTGGGTCGACCGCCGCCACGCGGGCCGCGGGGTGATCCCGACGGCGGTCGCCATGGTCGTCGACCACTGCCTCACCGACCTGGGCCTGCACCGGATCGAGGTGGCGATCCGGCCCGAGAACACGGCGAGCCTGCGCGTCGTGGAGAAGCTCGCGATCCCCGAGGTCGGCTACGCGCGCGGCTACCTGCACATCGACGGCGCCTGGCGCGACCACCGTCTGTTCGCCATCACAGCCGAGGAGTGTCCCGAGGGACTGCTCGCGCGCCTCGAGCGGCGCTGAGACCCGCACGGCCTTCTTTCACATCCGTCACATCAGTTCACAGGCGACACACCGTCGCGCCTGCCGGAGCCGGACCTGGCTCGCTCCTATCGTCTGCGTCGTGGGCCTGTCTTCGATCATCTTCATGCTGCTCGCGCTCGCGTGGGCCTTCTACCTCATCCCCAAGGCGCTGCGGCACTCCGACGAGGCCGTGCGCACCCGGGGCGTCGACCGGTTCTCCGGCTCGACCCGGGTGCTGGCGCGCCGCGAGGCGGTCGGCTCCGACGCGCGGCTCGTCGTGCCGCCGGCCCGTCCGGCGTCCCGTCCGGCGTCCCGGCCGGCGCCCCAGCCGGCAGCCCGCCCGGCTCCGGCCACGGCGCCCACCGCCGCGGGCCCGTCCGGCGCGACGTCCGTCGCGCCGAGCCGCGAGCAGGCGCGTCGCACGGCGGCTCGGGTGGCGGCGCGGCGCCGTCGCCGGAACCTCGCGCTCCTGCTCGTGTGCGTCGCGGGCACCGCGGTCGCGGCCGGCCTGGGTCGGGCCCCCGGCTGGGCCGTCGCCGTGCCCGTCGCGCTGACCGCGCTCTTCCTCGTGCTGTGCCGCACCCAGGTCCGCCGCGAGCCGGTTCCGGGGCCGGTGTCCCGGCGGGTGGAGGAGGCCGTCGACCTCGTGGTCGACGAGCCGGTGGTCGAGGCCGAGCACGTCGAGGTCCACCACGACGAGCCTGTGCAGGTCCGGGTCGACGAGCACCGGGTCGCGGACTTCGACGACGCCGAGGACACGATGGGCCTGTCCGTGGCGGCGCTGCGCGAGGCGGTCGGCGTCTCCCGCGAGGCCGGCACGCTCTGGGACCCGTTGCCGATGACCCTTCCGACGTACGTCACGAAGCCGAAGGCGCGTCGCACCGTCCGCACCATCGACCTGGGGGAGCCGGGCACCTGGACCTCGGGCCACACGCCTCAGGACGCCCAGCTCGCCGCCCGCAGCGACGTGGTCACCCCCGAGTCCGACCGTGAGGCCACGGACGCCCAGCGCGCGGTCGGTTCCTGAGGTCGGTTCGGACCCGTCCGCGACGGGTGGTATCTTTTCTTCCCGCGCCGGTCGGTACGGCGCTCGGGGCTGTGGCGCAGTTGGTAGCGCGTCTCGTTCGCAATGAGAAGGTCAGGGGTTCGAATCCCCTCAGCTCCACC
>JAICLD010000132.1 GCA_025927595.1 Nocardioidaceae bacterium
CCACCGCCGACCGAGCCTGCGGTCCCGCGACGTGATCCTTCCTGCCGAGACGTCGGCGATGATCCGACGCCAGGTGGTCGGCGTCGCCGAGCACCGGGACCGGCTGCTCGCGGCGGGACAGCACCTCAAGCGCGGTGTGCTGCTGCACGGGCCTCCGGGGGTGGGCAAGACGCACTCCGTGCGGTACCTCCGCAGCCGGTTCACCGACACCACGATCGTGCAGCTCACCGGCGACTCGCTGCAGCTGATCGGCGAGGCGTGCTCGGTGGCGCGGACCCTCCAGCCGGCGATGATCGTCGTCGAGGACGTCGACCTGGTCGCCGAGGAGCGAGGCATGTACCCGGGGCACCTGGCCGCCCGGCCGGGACGGGTCGACCAGGCGGTGGCGCTGGAGCTGCCGGACGCGCCGGCGCGGCGGGCGCTGTTCGGGCTGTACCGCGGTGGCCTGGTCGTCGACGAGTCACGGCTGGGCACGGTGATCGAGAGGACCGACGGGGTCACCGCCGACCAGCTCGACGCGGCGCTGGGGGAGCTGCTCGACACCCGCAACGCGGTGACGCGCGTGCTGCTGGGCGGTCGGCAGGGCGGCTCGGAACGGGCCGGGTGAGGCAGTCGGCCCGGTCGATGGTCCGAGCCGACTGCCTCACCTGCCGATCGCCACTCGGTCGCCGACTAGCGGTGCAGCCTGACCTGCCAGTCTCCCCGGCCGTGCGTGCCCGCCACGACGAGACCATGGTCGGCGCCGGTCAGGTCCCAGACCGTCACGTTCGGCAGACCCCGGCCGAGCTGCGACCAACGGAGCGCCCGCGAGCGCGCGTGGGTCTCGGCTACGAAGGAGCCCACCTCGGTGCCCACCACCAGCCGGTGGCCGACCTGGATCACCTTGTAGACCGGCGCATCCGGGAGGTTCCCGGTCACGTTCGTCCACGTCGCCCCGCCGTCCCGCGACTCGAAGACGTGACCGTACCCAGCCGTCGGGATCCATCGCCGGCTGTACGACCCGACGCTGAGGAACACGTGTGCCGGGTCGTCCGGGCTGACCGAGATCGAGGTGATGTACCGGTCCGGCACCCCCGCCAGCGACAGCTCGTGCCAGCTGCCGCCGTAGTCGGTGGCCATGCCCCGGGAGAACGTCGACGGGTTGCAGCCTCCTCCGCACCAGCCCGCGTAGGTCGTGTCGCCGTTCGCGGCGAGAGCCGTCGTCTGGTTCCCGTCGCCGAGGTCGTACACCTTCTTCCAGTCGCAACCGTCCGTGCCGTTGCAGACGGTGTCCCACGACGTCGTGTCGTCCCAGACGTACTGGCCTCCGGTGACCCAGTGGTCGGGGTTGGTGACGTCCTGCTCCAAGGGGGCGATGAAGCGCGGGTTCGGGTCGCACACGGCGGGCGGGTCCGTCGCGGTGATGCACGAGGGTGAGATCTCCCTGAGCGTCTTCACGGCTGCGTCGGTGGTGAGGTACCAGTCCATGTAGACGTAGCCCTCCACCGCCCGGTCGCCGTTCTCCGGGTCGACGATCGTGTCGGTGCCGTCGCCGGTGAACGCCTGCTCGACGTCCGGCATGTCCGTGCGGGTGTAGGACTCCCCGTTGTCCTGGAGGCCACCCCAGTACGCCAGCCCGCTGGGCACCCTCCCCACGGCGATGGAGTAGTTCTGCGTCGTGTGCAGCGAGGCGTTGAGGTTCGTCCAATGGCCTCGCTGGTGCCAGGAGGTCGGGCGCCGCCAGACGCCACCGTCCGTGCCCGCCCAGAAGCGGCCGCGGTAGACCATGCCGGCGTGCTGGTCCGGGTGGGTCGTGGGCGGGCACGCGTAGGGAGTCGTCCCGTCCTCGTTGCACGAGATGTCGAAGTTCCAGTACGGCCCCACGGTGTCCCAGGTCTGGCCACCGTCCGTGGACTCGTAGACCTCCTCGAGCTGGAGGTAGACGTGCCGGGGGTTGCGCGGGTCCGCCACGATGTTCTGGTTGTACCAGGCCTGCACGCCCGGGTAGAAGCCGCTGGCGGGGTCGTCACTCATCGCCGAGCCGGAGTGTGCGAGCTTCTCCGGGTCCGCGATCCGGACCCACGGGCCAGCAGGGTCGCCGGACGTGGAGACGTACGCACCCTGGCCCAACAGGCTGTTGGTGGCCGTGCTGTGGACGACGGCATACAGCCAGTGCCCGGACGAGCTGAACGTCGTCCGCCCGATGGTCGCCGGGTCGATGTCCCCGGTGGGCGTGACGCGGTGGAAGCTGCCGTGAGAGCCGGTGCCCACGTAGAAGCCGTTGTGGGCAGTGGCGGGCGGCGTGCTGGAACCGATCCAGCCCACGGCGGCGAGGATCCTCCGGCCGTGCGTGCCCGGAACGGGGAGGAAGTCCGACACCGCGGAGCTCGGCGGATACTTCCGGGGACCCGCCGGCTGCAGCACGGCTCGCCACGGCGTCGAGGCCGCAGCGCTCGACGGGCGCCGGTAGAGCCCATGGTTGGTCGCGATGTAGGTGTACGCACCGATCCAGCGGATCCTGTAGGAGCCGGCACCGTAGAGCTCACCGCGCCCGACCTTCGTCCAGTGGCCGGCGCCGCGAGCGAGACGGTAGGTGCCCACGCCGTACTGCGCCTCGAAGGAGTTGTTGCCCTCACCCGTGCCCACCCAGATCGAGCCGTCCCTCGGGTCGGTGGCGAGCGTGCCGATCGCCAGCCTGGGAAGTCCGGCGTTGACCGCCTTCCAGTGGTGGCCGAGGTCGCTCGAGCGCCAGACGCCGCCGCTCGCGGAGCCCGCGTAGACGTACCGGCCGCTGACCGTGAGTGCGGTCATCCGGCCGGTGACGATGCGGTGACCCACGCCGAAGTTGGCGCCGCGGTCGATCGGGTCGTTGAGGAACGGCTTGTCGGTGATCTCGCTCCACCGGCCTCCCGTCGTAGGCAGCCGGGTGGCGGCTCGACGGGCGGCCAGCAGGCCGGCAGTCGGGGCGGTCGCCGCGGGAGCCGCGGTGATGGACTGCAGGAACTCGCCCCGCAGCTGCACCATCTCCGACTCGTTCTCGTCTCCGTCGCCCTCGCCGTCGGACTTGGCCCGGACGCCGTCGGTGTGGGTCAGGTGGAGCGTCTTGCCGAGCATGGCCTTCGCCGGCGGCTGCCGGTCCTGCGAGCCGGCGCCCACGGCCGGCACGGCCGCGCCCGCGGCGATGACCGCCAGTGTCGCGATGCCGACCCGAAGCTCTCTGCGCACGTTCGTCCCCGATCTCCCCCGGGATGTGGACGCCCCCCGGTGTGGGCGTCGTCACCATCGTTTCGCAACGTAGACCTTCACCCTCGCGGACGACAATGCCTCTGACCGCGGGCCGGCTCACGCAGGCCGATGCGAGGTACCACCAGCGCTACGGACTGGCGGCTCGCTCACGGGCAGCGGCCGTCAGCGCGCGGCGGCCAGGTCGCGCAGCACCCGCTGCCCGGCCAGTCGGCCGGGGGACCCGATGACACAGCCACCGGGGTGCGTGCCCGAGCCGCACTGGTAGTAGCCGGCGATCGGCGTCCGGTAGCGGCTCCAGCCCGGCGCCGGACGGAAGAAGTACATCTGCGGCGCCAGGAGCTCCCCGGCGAAGATGTTGCCCTCCGTCAGCCCGGTGACGCGCTCGATGTCGACGGGCGTGACGACCTGGCGGTGCAGCACCAGGTCGCCGAACCCGGGGAAGTGGGACTCGAGGACGGCTTGGGCGGTGTCCCCGAACCGGTCCCGCTCTGCCTCCCAGTCGCTGCCGCGGAGCTCGTACGGCGCGTACTGCACGAAGCACGACATCACGTGCTTGCCAGGAGGGGCCATGTCCGGGTCGACGACCGACTGGATGGCGGCGTCGATGAACGGCCGCTCGGAGTACCAGCCGTACTTGGCCGCGTCGAAGGCGTGCTCGACGTACTCGATCGTCGGGCCGATGTTGAGGAAGCCTCCGTAGTGGTCGACGCCGCCACCGTCGGGGCGAGGCGGCAGAGCGGGGAAGACCGGCAGCCCGTCGAGGGCGAAGTTCACCTTGGCGGACACGCCGCGGAACCGCATCCGCTCGACGCTGTCGACCAGCTCGGACGGCAGCCGGCGAGGGTCGACGAGGTCGAGGAACGTGCGCCGCGGGTCGAGCGCCGAGACCACGACCGGCGCGTGCAGCTCGGCGCCGTCCTCGAGAGCGACCCCGACCGCCCGGTCCTCGCGGGTCAGCACCGAGGCGACGCGGGCGCCGAGCCGGATCTCCGCGCCGAACGCGGTGGCGGCCCGCGCCAGCACCTGCGTGAACCCGCCGTTGCCGCCCTTGTGGAACGCCCAGGAGCCGAGGTGCCCGTCGTGCTGGCCCATCTTGTGGAACAGCAGGACGAGCCCGGACCCCGGCGACATCGGTCCGACCTTCGACCCGATGATGCTCGAGGACGCGTGGAAGCCCTTCACCGCCTCGTGGCGGAAGTAGTCCTCGAGCCAGTCCGCGGCGCTCCCCGTCAGCAGGCGTACGACGTCGTGCATCACCGACCGGTCGACGCCGCCGAGGTGCTTCAGCAACCAGGCCACGTCTGCCTGGTCGTCGGGGTCGGTGCCGAAGACGTCGGGCGGCGGGTTGTCGAACAGGGGCTGGACCGCCTGCACGACCCGGTCGAGGTCGTGGTGGTAGCGGTCGTAGGCGTCCGCGTCGTGCGGGCAGTGCCGGCGGATCTCCTGGACGTTCTGGTCGTGGTCGTCGCCGAGCAGCAGGTAGCCGCCGTCGCCGGTGGGGTGGAAGGAGCTGGGCATCATCAGCGGCAGGAACCCGTGCCGGACGAGGTCGAGCTCGTGGACGATCTCGGGGCGCAGCAGGCTCAGCGCGTAGGAGAACGTCGTGAACGAGAAGCCTGGCACGGGCTGCTCGGTGACGGCTGCGCCGCCGACGAGGTCGCGCTGCTCGAGCACCAGCGTGCGCAGTCCGGCCTTGGCGAGGTAGGCGGCGTTCACCAGCCCGTTGTGGCCGCCGCCCACGACGATCGCGTCGTAGGCGGTGACAAGGTCGGCGGGATGCTCGGCCCCGTCGCGTTCAGTCATGGCGGGCGGTCCTCCTCGGCGGGTCGAACAGGGGCAGCGTGGCGGTGCACGCCCGGACGGTGGTGGTGCCGTGGTGGACGGCGACCTCGAGCTGCAGTCGCGTGCCGGGGGAGGCGAGCTCCGGTCGCACGCGCGCCAGCCCGACGTGTCGCTGGAGCACCGGCGAGTAGACGAGGCTGGTGACGTAGCCGACCTGGTGGTCGCGGGTCGGGGCGTCGTACAGCAGGGACTCGTAGGGCAACGGGTGCTCGTGCACCGGTGGGAGCAGCCCCGCCTCGCGGTGCAGCCGCTCCCAGTTGGCCGGGTCGACCACGAGGCCGACCGTGGCCCACCGCGGCCCGCCGGTGGCGAGCTCGTGGCGGATCGCGTCGCGGCCGACGAACGGCCGGGTCGGGTCCTCGACACCGCGCAGCATCCACCCCATGCCGAGCTCGCTCGGGGTGACCCGCTGCTCGTCGGTGAACGCCAGGCGGCTGTTCGTCCACTCGACGTCCAGCAGGGGCAGGCCGGCCTCGATCCGCAGCACCATCAGCGCCTCCTCCCCGAACGGCCGCAGACCGTGGTCGCGCCCGGCCTCGAGCACCGCGTCGAGCACGTCGAGCGCGCCGTCGGCAGGGACGGTGACCTCGTAGCCGAGGTCACCGGTGTAGCCGGTGCGCGACACGGTGACGGGCACGCCGGCGACGGAGGTCGGGGTGTGCGCGAAGACCGGCAGTGCCGCCACCTCCGGTGCCAGCCCGGCGAGCACGGTCCGCGAGCGCGGTCCCTGCACCGCGAGCATCCCGGAGGCGTCGGAGACGTCCTCGACCCGGACCCGGAGCCGGCCCGCCAGGTCGGTGAGGCGGCCGTGGTTCGGGCGCGCGGCGGTGAGCACGAACTCCGTCGGGGAGTGCCGGAGCACGACCCCGTCCTCCATGACGAAGCCGCGGTCGTCGCACCAGAGGGTGTACTGCCCGCGCCCCGGCGGGCAGGCCCGGATGTCCCGCACCAGGACACCGGCCAGGAACCGCTCGGCGTCCGGACCCTCGATGCGGTACTTCGACAGCGGCGAGGTGTCGAAGACCCCCACGGAGCTGCGGACCGCGAAGTACTCGTGCTTGGGCGCGGGGGAGTAGCGCAGGGCCGAGAGCCGGCCCTGCCAGTGCGTGTAGAGCCCCTGGCTGTCGAGAGCCTTGAGCCGTTCGTGGAACGGCGTCGTCCGGATCACCCGAGACACCGTAGGGGGTGCGGACCGCGGCGACCACCGGGCCGCGAGCGCCGGCATCGCGATGCCGCCCTTGGGTACAGCGCCGGCATGAAGACCTCCCGCGTCCTCGCGTCCCTGCCCGTCGCCGCGGCCGCGGGGGTGGTCGCGCACGACCTGCTGCAGAAGAAGCACGCGCTGCTGCGCAACTTCCCGCTCCTCGGCCACGGCCGCTACCTGCTCGAGGCGGTGGGGCCGGAGCTGCGCCAGTACATCGTCGCGGGCAACGACGAGGAGCGGCCGTTCAGCCGGGACCAGCGGCGATGGGTCTACGCGTCGTCGAAGCTGGAGAACAACTACTTCGGGTTCGGCACCGACAACGACATCGAGCACACGGACGGCTACCCGGTCATCAAGCACCGGACGTTCGGCGGCACGGCGGCCGCCACCGACCACCATGCCGGCGAGGAGGAGACGCTGCCGTCGCCGAAGGTGCTCGGCGGCCCGCGAGGCCGGGCCCACGCGTTCCGACCCGCCTCCGTCGTCAACGTGTCGGCGATGAGCTTCGGCTCCCTGTCCGGACAGGCGATCGAGGCCCTCAACCGGGGCGCCGCCATCGCCGGCTCTCTGCACAACACCGGCGAAGGGGGCCTGTCGCCGTACCACCGCAACGGTGGGGACCTGGTCTTCCAGATCGGTACGGCCTACTTCGGCTGTCGCGACGAGGACGGGCGCTTCGACCTGCACCGCCTGAAGGACCTCGTCGCGTCCGCCCCCGTGCGCGCGCTGGAGATCAAGCTCAGCCAGGGCGCCAAGCCGGGCCTCGGCGGGGTGCTGCCCGGTGCGAAGGTGACCCCGCAGATCGCCGAGATCCGCGGCATCCCGGTCGGGGTCGACTGCATCAGCCCGTCCCGGCACGCCGAGTTCTCCGACGTGGACAGCCTGCTGGACTGGGCGGAGCTGCTGGCCGACGAGACGGGGCTGCCGGTCGGGGTGAAGTCCGCCGTGGGGGACCTCGCGTTCTGGTCGGACCTGGTCGCTCTCATGTCGCGACGCGACCGCGGCCTGGACTTCGTCACGATCGACGGCGGAGAGGGCGGCACCGGCGCGTCGCCCCTGGTGTTCTCCGACTCGGTGTCGCTGCCGTTCCGGGTCGGGTTCAGCCGCGTGTACCGGCTCTTCGCCGAGGCCGGCCTCCAGCACGACGTCACGTTCATCGGCGGCGGCAAGCTGGGGCTGCCCGACAACGCGGTCGTCGCCATGGCACTGGGTGTCGACATGGTCAACGTCGCGCGCGAGGCCATGCTCGCCGCGGGCTGCATCCAGGCGCAACGCTGCCACACCGACCGTTGCCCCACCGGCGTGGCGACCCAGGACGCGTGGCTGTCGCGCGGCCTCGACCCGCAGCTCAAGTCGGTCCGGGTCGCCAACTACGTCAAGACCCTGCGCAGGGACCTGCTGAAGCTCGCCGGGTCCTGCGGGGTCGCGCATCCCGCGCTCATCGACGCCGACGACATCGAGGTGCTGCACGGCAACAACGCGGCCGCGGGCCTCCGTGAGGTCTTCGGCTACGAGCCGGGCTGGGGCACGGTGTCCCAAGAGCAGCGCGAGACGCTCGAGCGGCTGATGTCCGGCGCCCCGGAGGGCGGATCCGCGCCCGCCTCCGTGACCGCGCAGGGCTGAGGTCGGGTCCTCAACGGCAAAGATTCCCGCCTCCAGGCGCTCGGCCCCCGAGTCTTCACCGGGGCGCGCTTCAGTGCAGGGGTGGCCGAGCCGAAGGTATCCGCGCAGGGATCCGAGGTACGGAGGCCCCTTCGCGCCAACAGGACTGGATGACACCGGGATGAACACGAAGACACGCGCCGTCGCGGCCGCGGCCCTCACGGCCGCCGTGGCCCTGGGCACGAACGGGCCCGCCGCCACCGCGGCCGGCCACGGCCACGGACACGAGGACGGGTCGCACGGCCACGCTGCGGCGGAGCACGCCCACGGCGGTGCGGGCCACGCCCACGGGCAGCACGGCCGGCACGACGAGTCCGCTCGCGTGACCAGGGAGCGCCGGCAGCTGCTGCGCGAGGTCGCGAGCCTGGACGCCCGGCTCGTGCACGCGAGCCGGGCGACGCGGACGAGCCGGCTCGCCTCCGACGACCGGACCGCGGTCCTGGCGAACGTCGCCGCCGACCGCGCCGCGCTGGCCGTCGTCGCGGCGGCTGCCGGGGCTGCGGACGGCACGCTCGACCTACGGGCGGTGACCAAGGACCTGCACGGCCTGCACCCCGAGGTCTACGCCCAGGTGCTCAGCGCCCTGCGCCGCGCCGCCGCGCTGCGCGCCACGGTCGCGGAGGACCTGGCCGCCCTGGACGCGGTCA
>JAICLD010000215.1 GCA_025927595.1 Nocardioidaceae bacterium
GTCGGTGGGCGGACTCCGCGCACATCCGACGTACGTCGTCGCGGTCGGCGCCGAGGTCGCAGCGGGCCCAGGGCAGCCGTTCCTCGCCGGCCGGCAGCACGGACTCCAGGACGTCCTCGACGAACGCCGGCTCCAGCACCACGTTGACGCAGCGCAGCGACCGGCCGGCGGGCACGGCGATCTCGTGGAAGTCGACCGGCGACAGGAGGAAGGCCGTCCCGGGGCGCAGGGTGCCACGGACGCCGTTGACCACGTGGTCGGCCTCGCCCTCGAGCACGTAGCCGAGCTCGTAGAAGTCGTGCCAGTGCGCGCCGACCGAGCCCAGCTCGGGGACCTGCACCAGGAAGGCCGGCGGCCGGCCGGGGCGAAGGCGGTCCTGCCCGTCCGCGATCAGCCGGTCGAGCGCGAACCGCTCCATGTCCGCGCGCATCGGGCGGGCCCCACTTCCGGGCGAGGAATCAAATCGTTTTGTACGGTAAACCTGGTTACCATACGAACCCTTCCCAGGGGCGTCAACGACCCGGCCGCGCCGGTGGCGGGTCCAGCCGCGACCGCCCCGGTCGGACGCCGGGACGGAGAGGACAGCATGACCGAGACGGGCAGCAAGCGCCGCGCCTCCCGCCGCGCCGACGGCCGGGTCACCATCACCCAGGTCGCGGCCCTGGCCGGGGTCAGCCCGACGACGGTCTCGCACGTGCTGTCGGGCAAGCGGATCGTGGCGGCCGAGACCCGCGGCACCGTCCGCGAGGCCATCCGGGCGCTCGGCTACCGGCCCAACACCATCGCCCGCTCGCTGCGCACCCGTCGCTCCCAGATGGTCGCCGTCGTGGTCCCCGACATCACCAACACCTTCTACAGCGTGCTGACGCGCGGCCTGGCCGACACCGTCGACGGCGCCGGCTACGGCACGTACGTCTGCAACACCGACGGGAAGGTCGACCGGGAGACCGCGTTCCTCGAGGACATCCTCGACCGAGGAGCGGACGGCATCGTCATGGCGTCCGTCGACGCGGCGTCGGTGGGCGCCCTGGTGCCGGCGGACATGGGCGTCCCCGTGGTCTGCATCGGCGGGGCGATCGACCACCCGCGGGTGGACCTGGTGACCTCCGACGACGAGGTGGGGTCCTACGAGGTGACCAGGCACCTCATCGGTCGAGGCGCACGCCGTGTCGCCATGATCGAGGGTCCCCCGGAGAGCGGTCCCGCCCGGATCGCCGGGTTCAGGCGTGCCATGAGGGAGAGCCGGCTGCGGGTGGACCGGGCGCTCATGGTGAGCGGCGACTGGACCCGCCGCGGTGGGCACGAGGCCATGCGGACCCTGCTGGGCCGGCCCGCGCAGCGGCGCCCCGACGCGGTCTTCTGCGCCAACGACCTGATGGCCATCGGCGCGGTGGACGCCGTGCACGAGGAGGGCCTGGACGTCCCCGGCGACGTCGCGGTGGGTGGCTTCGACGACGTCGACGCCGCCACGATCGTCAGTCCCGCGCTCACCACGGCCCGGAACCCTGCCTACGACATCGGCGTCAACGCGGGACGGCTGCTGATCAGCCGCCTCGAGGGCGAGTACGACGGGGACGGCCGCACGGTCTCGCTGCCGTGCCACCTCGTCGTCCGCGACTCCGGGTGACGCCTCCGCGCCGCTCGAGCTGCCCGTTGGTTGAGGTGCCGAGGCCCTGGCCGAGGCCTCGAAACCCGGTCACGTACGCGCAGAGCTGCCGTTGGTTGAGGTGCCGACGCCCTGGCCGAGGCCTCGAAACCCGGCCACGTACGCGCAGAGCTCTCGCGTGACCGACCACGATCGTCCCTCCACAGATCCGCACCGAGGGATTGCAGCGCCGGTCCTGCCGCAGGAGGCTCGCCGACATGCCCTTCGTCTACATCCTCGAGTGCCGCGACGGGTCCTTCTACGTCGGCAGCACGTGGGACCTCGAGCGACGCTTCTCCGAGCACTCGGAAGGGCTCGGTGCCGCGTACACACGCCGGCGGCGTCCGGTCCGGTTGGTGTGGCATGCGCCGTACGACAGCATCGCCGAGGCGTACGCCTTCGAGAAGCGGGTCCAGGGCTGGAACAGGGCGAAGCGGCTGGCGCTGATCGAAGGACGGTTCGACGACCTGCCGGCGCTCTCGCGGCGTTCCGGCAGGCGACGAGGGGCGGCGTCCGGTTGACGGTCCCTCCGGTTTCGAGGCCCTCGCCCTGGGGGCTCGGGCACCTCAACCAGCGTGGGGATGGTCGACCACGACGGTCGCCTTGACGAATCCCTCGGGCTTGGCGACCGCGGTGTCGAAGGCCTCGGCGATGTCGGCCAGCTCGAAGCGATGGGTCACGTGACGACCGAGGTCCAGGACCCCGGCGCAGAGCAGCCGCAGACCGGTGCGCATGCCGGCGAGGATGGTCGGTACGTCGCGGAAGTGCGCGTTGCGGAGGTCGTAGGCCATCCAGTTCCAGTAGCCGAGCGGGACCGGTCGCGGCGGTCCCTGGTGGAACCCGACGAGCACGAGCTTCCCGCTCATCCGGGTCACCTCGCCGAGGGTCTGCAGCGCGGCCGGCGTGCCCGTGCACTCGAAGGTGACGTCGGCCATCCGGCCGTCGGTCAGCTCGGCGACCACGTCCGGGAGCCGCTCCTCGCCGACGTGCACGGTGCGGGTGGCACCCAGCGCCCCGGCCCGGTCCAGCGCGTCCCGACGGGTGTCCGCGACGATCACCTGCCGCGGTCCGCGCAGGGCCACGAGCTGCTGGGCCAGGTGGCCCATGAACCCGGCGCCGATCAGCACCACGTCGTCCCCCAGGCGCACGTCTGCGAGGTCGACGGCGTTGACCGCGCAGGCGAGCGGCTCCGCCAGCACGGTGTCCAGCCGGACGTGCCCCGCGGGGAAGGCGGCCGACGCGGGCACCACCACGTGCTCCGAGAAGCCGCGTTCGGTGACCCACACCCCGACCGGGTCGCCGACCGAGAAGCCCTGCACCCGGTCGCCGACGGCGCTCACCGTCCCGCTGACCTCGTGGCCGAGCCGCAGCGGGTAGTCGGGGGACGACCGTCCCGTCCATGCCTCCAGCTCCGAGGCGCACACGCCGCACGCGGCCACCGCGACCAGCAGGTCGTCGGGTCCCGGCCGCGGCACCGGTGCGTCCTCGATCTCGAACCGTCCGGGCCCCGTCAGCACGGCCGTCCTCATGCGACGTCCCCTGCGGGCCGCAGCTCGAGCACCCCGTACACACCGGTGCGGGGCAGGGTCACCGAGCAGACCTCTCCCTTGGTGGAGACCTCGACCGGGACCGCGTCCCCGTCGGCGGGGTGGTGGACCGCCGAGCCCACCCGGAACGGCAGCCGCACCGACAGCGACACCTCCTCGTGCCGTCGTACGGCGTCGCGCTCGGCGTCGTACTCGTAGCACACCAGGTGCACCGCCGCGGCGCCGTCGGCGAGGCGCGCGACGTTGACGCCGAGGTCCGCGGACAGCTCCACCTGCGCGCCGTGCGGCACGAGCGTCGCGACGTCGCCGTCCGCCGCATGGCGGATGCCCGGATGGGCGAGCAGCTCCTCGCGCAGCTCGGGGGAGAGCGTCTCCCCGAAGCGGTCGGTGACGACGACCAGCGTGCCGGCGTCCAGCGCCACCCGCAGCGCCCGGGCCTGACGGTCGGTCAGCGAGAAGCAGTCGGGCAGCACCACCGTGCGGTAGCCGGCCAGCGCCTCGCCGCCCACCCGGTCCGGGGCGGTGTCGCCGTCCGGGAACAGCACGACGTCGAAGGGGACCGACGCGGCCGACAGGGACTCGGTCACCGTCCGGTAGGGGACCCGCACGGAGAGGTCGCGGGCGTTGGTGAGGTTGTCGCTGGCGTCGGCCCTGCCGATCAGCTCCCGGGTGCTCTCGACGCTGAACACCACCGCCACCTCGTGCCAGGTCTGCTTGCTGTACAGGTGGTCGTGCTCGGCGAGGAAGGTCTGGATCTCGACGGCCAGGTCGTGCGGCGGGTGGAAGGAGTCCTGGATCGTCGCGCCCATCCAGGCGCCGTACGGCACGGTCATGTTCGCGCCGAACGCCGCACCCTCGAAGAGCGAGAGCCGGAACAGGTCGTGCCCGCGGCCCCGGCCGAGCAGCTCCACGAGCTCGGGGACCACGCCGCCGTACGGGTTCTCCACGACCACGACGTCCTTGTCGCCTGCGAAGGCGGCGACGTAGCGGTACCACTCCGGCTGCCGGTAGGTCGTGTTGCGCATCTCGGTGATGAGCATGTCGACGTCGTCGGCCAGCGCCAGGTAGGTCGGGTCGAGGTTGAAGAAGTTCCCGGAGACCAGCACCTCGCGGCCGACGCTGCGACCGTACTCGCGGGCGTAGTCGGCCAGCTCGGCGAAGTACGTCTTGATGGCCTTGGTCTGGAACCGGTAGTACTCACCGAACAGCGGCGTCGACTCGCGGCCGTCCTTGAAGTCGAACCCCCGCTCGAGCAGCCACTCGCCGTAGTGGAACGTCTCCAGCGACACCCCGTCCAGGGCCGGGTCGAGGCGGTCGAGCCCGAGCAGGTGCTCGCGGAACTGGCCCATGCAGTCCTTGCAGAAGCACGCGCCGTACTGGAACGCGCCCATCGGCAGCTCGGCCTCGTCGAGCTGGATGCCGTCGACCCCGGCGTCGATCTGGATCCGGATGACGGCCTTGAGGTACTCGCGCCACACCGGGTTGTTGCGGTCCATGTAGTAGCACTGGTGCTCGCGGTCGGGACACTCCACCCACCGGGCGTGGCAGGGCTCCTGGTGGATGTCGCGGGCCACGCACTCCTCGATGAGGTCGGTGACCGGCTCGCCGAGGCTGTTCACCAGGCCGTCGGGGAAGTAGTGCTCGAGCGGCTTCCACAGCTTCGGGTAGCGGTTGGAGGACAGCTCGCGCAGCCCGAGCCACCCCCGCGTGCCGACGCCCCGCAGCTCGTTGAGGGCCAGGATCGTGGACTCGTCGTCGTCGAGCTCGACCGGGAACTCCCATCCCTGGGCCTCGAAGACGATGCCGAACACCTTGATCCCGTGCTCGTGGCAGGCGGCCACGAACTCGCTGTCGTTGACGAACCCGTAGAACCGGTCGCGCGGCGGCACCTCGCCGAACGCCTCCTGCTCCAGGTAGGGCAGTCCGAGCGACCCGCCGCCCATCGCGGACCACACGAGCACGGTCGCGTTCAGGTCGACCAGGTCCTCGACCATCCGCAGCCGCCGCGGCGGCAGGCTCGGGTGGTAGCAGTGCTGGCGGGGGAACCACCCGTCGAAGTACACACCTCGTTGCACGGCGCGCTCAGCCTTCCTCTCGTGTTCCGGTGTGTCCGGCGACCGGACCGGACAGGCCGGACAGGCCGGCCAGGCCGGACAGGTGGTCGTGCGCGATCACCAGGCCCTGCTGGACGCGGTCGACGCTGCCGCTCCACACCGGGTCCTCGTGCTCCACCGAGACCACCCCGTCGAAGCCGAGCCGGTGCAGCTCGCCGA
>JAICLD010000134.1 GCA_025927595.1 Nocardioidaceae bacterium
AGGGCGACCGCGCGCGCCGCCTCGTCCGCGTCCGCATCGGCGACGAGCACGGCCGCCTCCCGGGCCCGTCCCTCCTCCAGGTCCTCACGCGAGTGCGGATCCGGGTCGGGCAGCGCCTCCTCGCCGCAGTCGGCGAGCACCGCCGCGGCCCGGCCGGCGACCTCCGCCCGATCCACGAGCCCCTGCCCCAGCCGCGACCGCTCGGCCGGGTCCAGGAGCGCGCTGGCGACCTCCTCGACGGTGTGGAACCCCTGCTCGAGCGCCGCAGCCGTGGCCCGGTCGTCGAGGTCGCGGTGGGCCGCCTCGGCCTCCGCCAGCGCCCGGATCGCCTCGACGAGCGCGCCGAGCCGGTCCCGCCGCTGCCGGGTCCCCCGCAAGGCGTGGGCGACGGTGGTGCCGGACTCGCCGTCGAGCGCCCGGTCGACCTGCTCCTGCGCGGCCGCCAGCTCGCGCTCGTGGGCGACGACCGACTCCCGCAGTCCCGCCGCCCGCGCGGTCACGGCCGTGCGCCGCTGCGCTGCGCTGTCCTGCTCCTCGCGCAGCTCCGCGAGCTCGACGACGAGCCGCTCGCGCCGGGCCACGGCCGCCTGTGCGTCGGTGAGGCCGGCCTCCGTCGCGGCGACCAGAGCCTCGGCGTCGGCCACCGAACCGGTCCCCGCGACGGCTCGCAGCGTCTCGCAACGGCTGCGCGCGACCCGGGCGGCCTCCTCTGCCGCCTCGAGCGCGGTGCTGCACCCGGCCAGCCGGACGTCCGCGGCCTGCTGGTCGGCGTCGGTCACCGCGTCGCTCGCGCTGGTCGCCGGCGCCGGGTGCTGCGTGCTGCCGCAGACCTGGCACGCGACCCCGGCGGCGAGCGCACCGGCGAGCTCGGCGGCCATGCCGGCGAGCCGGCGCTCCGCCAGCGACTGCACCCGCTCCCGGGCGTCCTGCATCGCGTCCCGCGCATCCCTGCGTACGTCGTCGAGCTCGGCCAGCCGCGGCAGGAGCTCGGCCAGCTCGGTCGCGGCCGCGAGGGCGCCCCGGGCCGCGCGCCGCTCGAGGCGGCACGCCTCGAGCCGGGAGGCGCCCTCGGTCGCGTCCGCCAGCTCGTCCTCGCAGGCGCGCAGCCGGACCGGCAGGCGCTCGGCGCGGGCGACCTCCCTCCCGAGCGCCGACTCCGCCTGCTCCAGCGCGTGACGGACCGCGGCGAGCCCGTCCCGGAGCCGGACGGCCTCCTGCTCGCGAGGCAGCACCGCCTCGAGCCGGGCCTCCCGCTCCCGCGCCCGCTCGACCTCGGCGTCCACCGGCGCGGCGTCGGGCAGGTCGAGGACGGCCAGCTCGAGGTCGCGCCGCCGACGCCCGTCGGCGACCCTGCTCCGGGCCTGCTCCCGCAGCGCCAGCACCGGTGCGCAGCGGGTGGCGCGCTCGTCGGCGTCGAGCCGGTCCCGGTCCAGGGCGGCATCCGGCTCGGAGGCGGCCAGCTCCTCGAGCAGCCGGCGCGCCGCCAGGGCCCGTCGTCGCCGCTCGGTCCGGCGCCGGCCCTCCTCGAGCCGGTCGCGCGCGTCGCGCAGCGCGGCTCGGGCGGCGGCGTCGCGGGCGCGCAGCGCCGGCAGCCCGGCTCCGGCCTCGGAGACGAGGTCGGCGACCCACGACTCCAGACGGCCCTCGGCCGCGGCGCTCGGCAGCCGGTCGGCGACGAGGTGGTCGGGCACCGGCGCGCCGGAGCGGTCGCTCAGCGTGTGCAGCAGCCGCCGGACCTCCCGCTCTCCGTCGGCCGCCCGCTCCCGCAGGCGCCGCCCGTGCTCGTCGACCCAGTGCTCGATGCGGGTGAACCGCCCGGTGCGGAACAGGCCCTGCAGCACCTCGTGCCGGTCCTGGGACGAGGCGCGCAGGAACGTCTGGAACTCGCCCTGCGGGAGCAGCGCGACCTGGAGGAACTGCCCGGCCGTCATGCCCATCAGCGAGCCCACGAGCCCACCCACGTCCGCGGCGCGGGAGGACCAGAAGTGCTCGGTCCCGCCGGTGGTCTCCACCAGCGTCGCCGACGCCTTCTCCACGACCAGGCCGGTGCCCCGCCGCTTCGGCCGGCTCCACTCCGGCGAGCGCCGGATCGAGAAGCGGCGGCCCTGCACGGTGAAGTCGAGGACCACCTCGGGCCGGGCGTCGGCCGCGGCGTGCTGCGACCGCAGCGACTTCACTCCGCGGACGCCGGGCACGACGCCGTACAGCGCGAAGCAGACGGCGTCGAGCAGGCTGCTCTTGCCGGCACCGGTGGGGCCGGTGAGCAGGAACAGGCCGGCGTCCGCCAGCTCGTCGAAGTCGACCTCCTCGGTCCCGGCGAAGGGACCGAACGCCGTGACGCTCAGGTGGTGCAGGCGCACGTCAGCCCGCCCGGCCGCGGGGCGCACGGTGGTCCGCGTCCCGGTCCTCGTCGATCCGGCAGGACTCGCAGGCGAGCTGGAGCAGCAGCTCCTCCTCCGTCGTCGCCTCCAGGTCCCGCACCTCGGCGACGAAGCCCAGCGCGACGTCGAGGTCGCTGCGGCCGTCGACCCGCGGGACCAGGGGACCGCCCGGTGCGGGCCGGCCCTCGGGCTCGAAGCCGAGCACGAGCGTGTGCGGGAAGCGGGCGCGCAGGCGCTCCATCGCCTGCATCGGGCGCCGTGGGTCGGTGAGCGTCACCTGCAGCCACGAGCCCTCCACCGTCGCCTGGGCGGGGTCGGTGAGCAGGTCCTCGAGCCGTCCGCGCACCCGCGCGAGCGGGCGTGGCGCCGGGGCCGGGACGAACTCCGCCGCCGTCACGCCGCTCGGACCGAGGTCCACCAGCCAGGACCCCTTGGTGTGCCCGGCCTCGGAGAAGGAGTAGGCCAGCGGCGACCCGCTGTAGCGCACGGAGTCCGACAGGGTCTGCCGCCCGTGCAGGTGGCCGAGGGCGGCGTAGTCGACGCCGGAGAAGAGCCGGGTGGGGGCGATCTGGATCCCGCCCACGGAGATGTCGCGCTCGGAGTCCGACGCCATCCGTCCCGCGGCCTCGGGGTCGCCGGCGACGAACGCGTGCGCCAGCACCACCGAGCGTGCGCCGGGCCGCCCGACGAGGTCGGACCCGACCCGGGCCATCGCCGCGGTCAGCGCCGCCTCGTGGCTGCGCTCGGGCAGCGCCCAGGCGGTGCGGACGGCGTCGGGCTCCAGGTAGGGCAGCGCGTACACCGCGACGGTGCCGTGCCCGTCCTCGAGCAGCACCGGGACGCCGACGTCCTGCCAGCGGGTCCTCAGGTGCACCCCCGCGGCGTCCGCGAGCCGGGCGTTGAAGCCCAGCCGGATCGCCGAGTCGTGGTTGCCGCTGGAGACGACGACACGCGCCCGGCCGGCGGCCAGCCGGGCGAACGTCTCGTCGGCGAGCTCCACGGCGTCGACCGGCGGGAGGGCGCGGTCGTGCACGTCGCCGGCGACGACGACGAGGTCGACCCGCTCGGCGGCGACGGTCTCGACCAGGTGGTCGACGAAGGCCGCCTGGGCGTCGAGCATCCCGACCCCGTGGAACGAGCGTCCCAGGTGCCAGTCGGAGGTGTGGAGGATGCGCACGCGAGCACGGTAGGACCCGCCGCCGACAGAACCGTCCTCACACGCCGAGGCGCTCGGCGGCGGAGTAGACGACGAAGCGGCCCTCGCGCACGAACCCCACCATGCAGAGGCCGCTGCGCCGCGCCAGCTCGGCCGCCAGGCTCGACGGCGCCCCCACGGCGGCCAGCACGCCGATCCCCGCGGCGGCCGCCTTCTGCACGATCTCGAACCCGATCCGACCGCTCACGCACAGCACCGGGGCCGCGGGGGTGGACCCCGCCAGCAACCGGGCGCCCACGGCCTTGTCCACGGCGTTGTGCCGGCCGATGTCCTCGCGGACCACCCAGGGCTCGCCGCGCTCGTCGAAGAGGCCCGCAGCGTGGAGGCCGCCGGTGGAGTCGAAGACGCGCTGCTGGTCGCGCAGCCGTGCAGGCAGCCCGACGAGCACCTCCGGCGCCACCCGCACCGCGGCCGCAGGACCCGGCCCGTCCCGACCGGCCGGCGACGCCGCCCGGCACCACGACAGGACGTCCTCGATGCTCTCGGTGCCGCAGACCCCGCATGCCGAGGTGGCCGCGGACACTCCCGCGTAGCGCTCGGCGGGCGGGCGCCGCGGGGGCCGGCCCAGCTCGACGGTCACGACGTTGTACTCCTGCTCCGGGGACAGCGTCACGTCCGTGCAGTAGGCGACCGTGCGCAGGTCGTCGGCCGAGGAGAGGACCCCCTCGCCGTACAGGAAGCCGGTGGCGAGCTCGAAGTCGTGGCCGGGGGTGCGCATCGTCACGGCCACGCGGTGCGCCGGCCGTCCGGGCCACGACAGCCGGATCTCGAGCGGCTCCTCGGTGGCCAGCCGGTCCTCGTGGCGGCGGACCAGCGGGCCGTCCGCGCCGCTGCCGTCGGCGGCGGTGACCTCGTGCACCCGCACCCGGGTGCTCGGCCCCGGTCGGCGGCTGCGGCTCATGGACGCCAGCCTATATTTGGGACCAACCCCGCTTGCTCGACGACGACGCGCGCCCGCCCCCGCGCAGGACAGGAGGGTCCGGATGCGCCGGCCGCGCGAGGACCCCGCCGGCCGGCACGACGGCTGGGGCTCGGAGGTCTCCTCGCCGCTCGCGCTGGCGGGGTTCCTGTTCCTGGTGTTCGTCGGGTTCACCCTCCTCGCGATGGGTCCGTTGATCTCCATCGACACCTACTTCAACCTCGCGCCGCCGCCCCGGCCGTGGGTCCCGGTGCTGCACGTGATGGACCGGATCGGTCAGCGCGCGGTGTGCCTGCCGGTGCTCGCCCTCGCGGTCCTGCTGAGCTGCCGGCGGGTCCGGTCCTGGCGGCCGGCCTGGCTGGCCGCGGGCGCGGTGTTCTCGCTCAACCTCCTGGTGCTGGTGCTCAAGGTGGGGCTCGGCCGGGGTCAGCCCGAGGCGGCCAACCCCGCGTTCTTCGTGGGCGGCATGGCCTACCCGTCCGGACACACCTCCAACATCCTGCTGGTGTACGGGCTGGCGGTCTTCCTGCTCGGCCGCTACCGCCGGATCGGTCGGGCCTGGACCGTGCTGATGTGGGGGCTGGTCGGCCTGCTGTCGGTGGCGATGGTCGGCACCTCGCTCACCTTGAACTGGCACTGGTTCGCCGACCTGATCGCGGGACTGCTCGTCGGCGGGGCGGTGCTCGAGCTCGTGGTGGCGGTGGACGCCGTGACGCCCGCCTCCGTGCTGGACCGCGGCCCGGTCGCGGTCCTGCTGGCGCTGCGGGAGAGACTGCGAGGCCTGCTGGAGGCCCGGCAGCGGACCTAGCGGATGTCGTCGGGGGTGCGAGGGCGGGGGATCGAGACGACCTGCGCGTGGACGCCCCACTCGTCCTTCCCGAGCCGTGACAGCGGGTCCAGCCGGTCGTAGTCGGGATGACCGTCGACGAGCACGTCGTCGGCGACCGTGACGGCCAGCACGGAGCCGAGCACCACCGTGGAGTCGCCGAGCTCGTTGGTGCTGTGCAGGACGCACTCGATCGACGCGGGGGAGTCCCTCACCCGCGGCGGGCGGACCAGCCCGCTGGGATCCATCGTGATGCCGAGCCGGGCCGGCTCGCTCTCGTCGCCGGCGAAGGCGGCGGAGGTGTTGTTGACCGCCTCGATCAGCGGTCCGTGGGCGAGGTTCACGACGAACTCGCCGGTCTCGCGGACGTTCCGCAGGGTGTCCTTGCTGCCGACCGAGGTGAACTGGACGATCGGCGGCCGTGCGCAGGCGACCGTGTAGAACGAGTGCGGCGCCAGGTTCACGGTCCCCTCGGCGGACAGCGAGGTCACCCAGGCGATCGGCCGGGGCACCACGACGGCGGTCAGCAACCTGTAGGGGTTGACGGCCTCGTCGTCGACGCGGAACACGGTCCGCTGCTCGAAGGACACGACGCCGATCCTAGGGACGCGGGGCCGGGTCGCCACCCACGGCCCGGGCCAGGGTCGCGGCGCGGTCGGAGGCCAGCACGTCCTCGAGCAGCAGCGGCCGCTCGTCGGGCCCGGACAGCGGCACCCGCCAGTTGGGGTACTCGTCGGTGGTCCCCGGCTGGTTCTGGGTGCGGCGGTCGCCGACCGCGTCGGCGAGCGCCACGCACAGCAGCCGGGACGGGGTCAGCAGCAGGTAGCGGTGCAGCGCCTCGACGGTCTCCTCGCTGGTCGCCCCGCGCGAGAGCAGCCCGCGGCCCCGGACCTCGGCCAGCCAGGACTCCCGCTCCGCCTCGTCGGCCGCCAGCTCCTCCTCGACGGACCGGGTCAGCAGCCCGAGCCGGTCCCGGAGCGCGACGTGCACGCCGTCGAGGTAGCCGGCCGTCGGCGGCAGGTCGTGGGTGGTCACCGAGGCCAGGCAGTACTCCCGCCACCGCTCGGCGGCCAGTGGGCGACCCTCGTCGTCCCGCTCGAACCACAGGATCGAGGTGCCCAGGACGCCCCGCCGGCCCAGGTACTCCCGTGCCGACGGCTCGACGACGCCGAGGTCCTCACCGACGACGACCGCGCCGGCCCGGTGGGCCTCCAGCGCGAGCACCCCGACCAGCGCCTCGTGGTCGTAGCGCACGTAGGTGCCCTCCGAGGGCGGCCGCCCCTCGGGGATCCACCAGAGCCGGAACAGCCCGATGATGTGGTCCACGCGAACGCCGCCCGCGTGCCGCAGCACGCCCGCGATGAGGTCCCGGAACGGCGCGTACCCCTGCTCCTCCAGGACGTCGGGCCGCCACGGCGGCTGGCTCCAGTCCTGCCCGACCTGGTTGAACGGGTCGGGCGGGGCGCCCACCTGGATCCCCGAGGCGTACGTCGACCGCAGTCGCCACACGTCCGCGCCGCCCGGGTGCACCCCGACCGCGAGGTCGTGCATCGTCCCCAGCGTCATGCCCGCGGAGATGGCCTTGGACTGCGCCTGCGCGAGCTGCTCGTCCAGCAGCCACTGCAGCCAGGTCTGCAGCTCCACCTCGTCGGCGTGCCCGGCGGCGTAGGCCGCGACCGCGGCGGACCGGGCGTCGCGCAGCTCCACGGGCCACTGCCGGGCGTCGTTGCCGTGCTCCTCCGCGATCGCGCACCAGGTCGCGAAGTCCTGCAGCGCCCGGCCCTGACGCCGGCACCACGCGCGGTAGTCCAGCTCCCGGCCCGCGCGCCGCGGGACCCGGTGCACGAGCTCGAGGGCGCGGCGCTTGAGCGTCCAGGCCGTGTCGCGGTCCACCACGTCGGTGCCGTCGAGCCGCTCGTGCACCCGCTTGGAGAGGGTGGCGAGGCGGCGGCGGTCCGGCGCCGGCAGGTCGACGTGCTCGGGGACCTGCTCGACGCGCAGGTAGAGCGGGTTGAAGAAGCGCCGGGAGGTCGGCAGGTAGGGGGAGGGCTCCATCGGCGCGAGGGGCTCGGCCGCGTGCAGGGGGTTCACCAGCAGGTAGTCGGCGCCCAGCCCGGCGGACCAGACGGCGAGGTCGGTGAGGTCCGCGAGGTCGCCGACACCCCAGGAGCGCCTCGACCGGACGCTGTAGAGCTGGGTGGCGAACCCCCACGACCGGGGCTTGCAGGCGGGGTCCGGGAGGCCGAGCCACGCGGGTGTGACGATCACCGTGCCGGTGGCGTCGAGGGCCCCCTCCCCGTCCCCCGAGTGCGCGTGGAGCCGGTGGTACCCCAGCGGGAGGTCGTCGGGCAGCTCGAAGGTGGCCACGCCCACGAGGTCGCCGTCGACCTCCCGGGGCTCCACCCAGACGTCGGTCTGGACGAGCCGCCTCCGGCTGCCGTCCTCGAGGTCCAGGTCGACGACGACCGGGTCGCCGTGCGGCACGTGCACCCGGAACCGCTGCGGCGAGCCCTCCACGAGGACCAGGCAGGCCGGCAGGGCCCGTCGCCAGGGCTCCTCCTCGCGGCGCTCCAGCGCGGCCCCGGGGTCCGACACGTCGACCCCCATCGCGGTGAGCACGGCCGCCACCGACGCCTCGGGTACGTCGACCCGCCGACCGCGCCAGTCGGTGAAGTCGGTCGCGACGCCGTAGGAGTGCGCGAGCTGGGCCAGGGCGGGGGAGGCGGCGGTCACGCCCCGAATGATCGCTCATCGGCCGCGCGCGGCCGGGGGGCGGGTCTGTGACCCGATACCCTCCCGGCGTGTTCGAGACCGAGCGGTGCGTCGTACGCGACTGGCAGCCGGAGGAGGCCCCGCGGCTGCTCGACCTCTACCGGCGGTGGGAGGTCGCTCGATGGCTGGGCGCTGCGCCCCGCGCGATGGGGTCGCTGGACGAGGCGCGACAGCGGATCGGGCGGTGGGCGGGCCTCAACGCCGAGGACCCACGCTTCGGGCACTGGGCCGTGGCCCGCCGCTCCGACGGCGTCGTGGCCGGCACGGTGATCCTGGTGCCGCTGCCCGACGGGGCCGGCGAGGTGGAGGTCGGCTGGCACCTGCACCCCGACTCGTGGGGCTCGGGCCTGGCG
>JAICLD010000123.1 GCA_025927595.1 Nocardioidaceae bacterium
CCCGCTGGTCGACGAGCTGCGCCGCCAGCTCCGCCTCGAGCTCGGGGCTGTTCGACGCGTCGACGATCAAGGCGTGCCGCCCGACCTCCAGCAGCTCCCGCCCGAGCGCGGCGGCGACGTGCTGCTGCCAGATGTCCTGCAGCGAACCGCACAGGACGCCGACGTACCCCGTCCGACCCGACGCGAGGGCACGAGCGATCGGGTCGACCTGGTAGCCCAGGCGGCCGGCGACAGTACGGACCCGCTCCTGGGTCTCCACCGGGACGTGCAGACCGCGGAGTGCGTAGGACACGGCCGCCGGGGACAGCCCGGACTCCCTCGCGACGTCGCGAAGCGTGACACGCTTCGGGCGCTCCTGCATCGCTCGAGCATAACGAACTGAGCGTGCGGTCGTTGCGAACCAGGCTGGTGAAGCGGTACAGTGAAGCGGTTCACTCGGCGAGCGAAGGACGGTGGGCGGTGGGTGGTCCGGCACGTGTCGACGTCCACCAGCACCTCTGGCCGCCCGCCCTCGTCGACGCACTCCGGGCGCGCAGCAGGCCCCCGATGCTCCGCGGCTGGACCCTGCACACCACCGGCGAGCCGCCGTACGACGTCGTCGCGACCCATCACGACCCAGCGGCGCGCGCCGCCCGGGAGCCGGACGCCGCTCGCGCGCTGGTGTCGCTCTCGGCGCCACTCGGGATCGAGTACCTGCCGCCGGACGAGGCGCGCCCGCTCCTCGACTCCTGGCACCGCGGCTCGCTCGAGCTGCCTGCGCCGTTCGGCGCGTGGGCCTCGGTGAGCGCCGTCGATCCGGACGTCGCCGGGCTCGACGACCTGCTCGAGGCCGGTTTCGTCGGCCTCCAGGTGCCCGCCGGCATCCTCGGGTCGCCGGCAGCGATCGAGGCGGCAGCGCCTCTTCTGCGGTGGTGCGAGCAGCGACAGTGGCCGGTGCTCGTGCATCCCGGGCCCGTCGCCGCCCGGCCGTGCGGCGTCCCGCCGTGGTGGCCGGCGCTAGTGGACTACGTCGCGCAGCTGCACGCCGCCTGGTGGGCGTGGCACACCGCCGGCCGGTGCCTGCTCCCAGAGCTGCGGCTCTGTTTCGTCG
This sequence comes from Nocardioidaceae bacterium, assembly GCA_025927595.1. Taxonomy (GTDB): domain Bacteria; phylum Actinomycetota; class Actinomycetes; order Propionibacteriales; family Nocardioidaceae; genus Nocardioides_B. Next base: position 1,091 of record JAICLD010000123.1, read on the forward strand.
CCGGCGCGGGCCTGGCGCCGGTGCACCACGAGCGGTTCGCCGTCCGCAGCGGAAACCGCTTCGTCGTCGATCCGAACACGTTCGTCGACACCTCGTCGCACGGTCGACAAGCGGTCGACGCCCTGGTTCGCGCCCTCGGCATCGACACCATCGTCCTCGGCAGCGACCGGCCCTACGCGGAGCCGGCCGACCCGCAGCTGGGGGGCGCGGCCGCACATGCGGTCAGCATCGTGAATCCTTCCCGACTCCTGAAAGGAGCTGCTCCATGACGACCTCCCCCCGGACCGAGCCCGCGCGCACGTCGCCCGTTCCAGGTCCCGGTCTGGGCGAGCTGCCCGATCGTGATCTCGACCGTGGCGAGCTCGTCGACCTGGTGAGGCGGGTGGGCGACCGGCCGGAGCTGTGGCGGCCGCACGTCGCCTTCGACGACGAGGAACGGCACTACGTCTGCCTGCACCGGGACGCGCACCTGGACCTGTGGGTCCTGTGCTGGACGCCCGCGAACGACACCGGCTGGCACGATCACGACACCTCGTCGGGCGCCGTCGCCGTCGTCGACGGCAGCCTGCTCGAACAGAGCCTCGCCGTGGGGTCACCGGACCTCAGCCGGCGGGTCGACGCCGGGAACGCCTTCGACTTCGGACCCGATCGCATCCACCGGATGTCCGGACTGGCGGCGGGCAGCGTCAGCATCCACGCGTACTCACCGCCGTTGTGGCGGCTCGGGCAGTACGCGGTCGACGCGTCCGGTGCGCTGCGGCGCACGTCCGTCTCGTACGCCGAGGAGCTGCGTCCCATCGAAGAGCCCGCGGCATCATGAGCACGTCACGAACCCCGACCTCCGGTGAGGACCCCGCATGACGGCCTCCGCGCATGACGGCGTCTTGGATCTCGTGGTCATCGGTGGCGGCGTCATGGGCCTGTTCACCGCCTACCATGCCTCGAGAGCCGGCGCACGCGTGGCCGTCCTCGAGGCGGGTCGGATCGGTGATCCGCGAACCGCCTCGTACGGCCGCACCCGCTCGTACCGAAGGGACTACCTCGACCCCCGTTACGTCCGGCTGGCCGACGAGGCGATCCGGCTGTGGAACGAGTTCGAGCGCGACTGCGGGACCCGCGCGCTGGTGCGTTGCGGGTGCATGAACATCGCCGCCGACGCGGTGACACCGGAGCTCGCTTCGACCTACGGACGACGCAGCACTGCGGTGATGCGTCGGCTCGGCCTGGACCCGGAGGTGCTCGACCGGAGGCAGATCAGCACCCGCTTCGGCTACCTGTCCGCGGACGAGGCGTACCTCGACGACGAGGCGGGCTTGGTGGACGTGGCTGCAGTCACCGAAGCGCTGCTTCGCGTGCTCGCCCAGCGGAAGGTGGCCGTCCACGAAGGTGTCGAGGTCGCCGCCATCGTCGACGACGGCGACGCCGTCCGGGTGACGACCGACGTCGGGGACGTCACGGCCCGTGGGCTGGTGATCGCCGCCGGACACGGCACCAACGACGTGCTGAGCCGCCTCGCGGGCTGCGAGCTGCGGATCCCGCTGACCCGGGACCGGCCCAGCGAGGCGAAGTACTACGTCCCCCGACCTGCCGAGCGGAGCACGTTCACCGCGGATCGCATGCCGGTGACGGCCTACCTCGACACCGGCATCTACGTGCATCCCATCGTGGACGGCGTCACGGAGGCGGTGAAGATCGGCTACTACAACCCTCCGGATGTCCCGCGCGGCACCACCGGCATCGAGAGCATCGCCGCGTTCGTCGACCAGTGCATGCCCGGCCTGCGCACGGCACAGGTCAGCGACGTGCGCGACGTGGACCAGTGCGACTACGACCTCGTCGGCGACGACGAGTTCGTCCTCGGCCTGGTGCCCGGCCACCGCGCTGTCGCGGTCGGCGTCGGCTGGCGCGGGACGGGCTACAAGTTCGCGCCGTGGGCCGGACGCGTCCTGCACCAGCTCGCGCGGCAGCAGGGCACGGTGTACGACGTCGCGCAGTTCGATCCGGCCCGGTTCACCGACCGCGTGACCGACCCGGTGGACGTACTACAAGGCGACGAGGTGCATTGATGTCCCGACCGTCCAGCCGCACCTTCGCCCAGCGCATCGCCGACGGCATCGTCCTCGGCGCGGAGGGCTACGTCTTCGAGCTGGAGCGACGAGGCTACGTGCAGGCCGGCCCGTACGTCCCCGAGGTGATCCTGGACGCGCCGGAGGCGTTGCGACAGCTGCATCGGGAGTTCCTGCGGGCCGGTGCGGACGTCATGGTGGCGCTCACCTACTACGCCCACCGCCAGAAGCTCGCCGACATCGGCCGCGCCGATGACCTCGAGCAGATGAACCGGCAGGCCGTGCGGATCGCCAACGAGATCGCGGCTGAGGGCAGCGCGCTGGTCGCCGGCAACATCTGCAACACGTGGAGCTTCGATCCGGCCGATCCCGTCGGCTCGGGCGAGATCGTCCGGGCGCAGTACCGCGAGCAGCTGCGATGGGCGGTCGAGGAGGGGATCGACTTCGTCATCAGCGAGACGAACGACTTCTTCGGAGAGGCGCTGATCGGGTTGCAGGTGTGCCAGGAGTTCAGGCTCCCTGCCATGATCACGTTCGCCAGCGTGCGGTCGCACAGCACCTTCGACGGCTACGACTACGTCGACGCCTGCCGCCGGCTCGCCGATGCCGGTGCCGCAGTCGTCGGGCTGAACTGCTCGCGTGGGCCGGCCACGATGCTGCCCCTGCTGGAACGCATCCGTGAAGCTGTCGACATCCCGGTCGCGGCGCAGCCGGTCCCGTACCGGACCACGCAGGCCACCCCGGCCTTCGAGGCTCTCACCGGTCCCGACGGTCAACGCCTGTTCCCGCTCCAGCTGGAGAGCGCGGCGCTGACCCGGTTCGACATGGCCGACTTCGCGCGCACTGCGGCCGAGCTCGGCGTCAACTACATCGGCGTGTGCTGTGGCGGGGCGCCGCACTACGTCCGGGCGCTGGCCGAGGCCCTGGGACGCGAGACACCGGCCAGCCGCTACTCGCCCGCCCTGGAGCTGCACCCCGTTCTGGGCGAGCAGCCCTCCGCGGTGGCGCAGCGCGAGATGGGCGGCTGGCGCGCAGAGCCCTGACCGGACCGAGCGGAGCTGCTACGCCCAGCGGCTCCGAGTGGCGCGGTGCCCGCGGACGATGGACCGCAGCCGGCGCGAGCCGGTCGCTGCTGTCGTCGTCGTTGTTCCTGACACCTTCCCATCACGGGACACACGCTGCCCAGACGCAGGTCTCCACGGCTTCTCTGTCCGTGAAGTTGGTCTCACCCCGTCGGCCCGACCGTGCTCATGCGGCTATCCCTCCAGCTTGTAGCCCAGCCCGCGCACGGTGAGCAGTCGCTGTGGCGCCCTCGGGTCGTCCTCGATCTTCGCGCGCAGCCGTGTCACGTGGACATCGAGGGTCTTGGTGTCCCCGACGTAGTCGGCCCCCCAGACCCGCTCGATCAGCTGACCCCGGGTGAGCACCCGGCCGGCATTGCGCAGGAGCACCTCGAGCAGGTCGAACTCTTTGAGTGGCAGTGCCACGAGGGCACCACGGAGGGTGACGACGTGCCGCTCGACATCCATCCGGACCCCGGCCGCCTCGAGGACCGCGGGGTCGAGGTCCGAGCTCTCGGTCCCGCGCCGCAGCACCGCGCGGATCCGGGCGAGGAGCTCGCGGGGTGAGTACGGCTTGGTCACGTAGTCGTCCGCGCCGAGCTCGAGTCCGACCACCTTGTCGACCTCCTCGTCCCGGGCACTGACCATGATCACGGGCACGTGGGAGACCTGCCGGATCTGCCGGCACACCTCGGTGCCGGAGAGACCCGGCAGCATCACATCGAGGAGGACGATGTCGGCGCCCTCGCGGTCGAAGGTGGCCAGCGCGTCAGGGCCCGTCTCGGCCAGGCTGACCTCGAAGCCTTCCCGCTCCAGCAGGAAGGCCAGTGCCTCGCGGTAGCTCTCCTCGTCCTCGACCACCAGCACTCTGGTCATGGCTCCCTCTTCTCGTGGGTATGCCTGCGCGGCAAGGTGAGGGTGAACGTGGAGCCCTCGCCCTCCACGGACTGCACCCGGACCTCACCGCCGTGCGAGGCGGCCACGTGCTTGACGATCGACAGGCCGAGGCCGGTGCCTCCGGTGGCACGTGGCCGGGCCCGGTCGACGCGGTAGAAGCGCTCGAAGATGCGGTCGAGCTCGCCGGGGGGGATGCCCATCCCGCGGTCACTCACCGAGATCTCGACCAGCTCGCCACCCGGCTCTGCGGCGACCACGACCGTCGAGCCGTCCTCGGAGTACCTGACCGCGTTGGCCACCAGGTTGCTCAGCGCCAGTCCGATCTGGCCAGGGTTGCCGAGCAGCACCAGGCCGGTCGCCCGGTACATGAGCCGGATCCGTCGCGCGTCCGCGTCGGTGCGTACGTCGTCGAAGGTCGAGGAGACCAGGCCGTCCAGCGGCACCGCGACCGGAGAGTCCAGCGGGTCGTCGTCCTGCAGGCGGGAGAGCTCGATGATCTGCTGCACCAGCCGGGTGAGGCGGTCGCTCTCGACGTGCATCCGGCCGGCGAAGCGGCGAACGGCCTCGGGGTCGCCGGCGGCGTCGGCGACGGTGTCGGAGAGCAGCTTCAGCGCACCGACGGGGGTCTTGAGCTCGTGGCTGACGTTGGCCACGAAGTCACGGCGGACCGCCTCGACGCGGTGCTCGCGGCTGCGGTCCTCCACCAGGGCGAGCACGAACGACGAGCCGAGCGGCGCGACGCGGGCGCTGACGTGACGAGGTGACTCGCCAGGATCGCGGGGCACCACGAGCTCGGTCTCGCGGATCTGGCCGTCACGGCGTACCTGCGAGACGAGGTCCACCAGCTCGGGCACGGCGATGCGCCGATCGCGCACCAGTCCGATCGCGACCGCGGGCACTGACGCCTTCAGCACGTCGTCGCGGTCGTCGACCACGAGCGCACTGCTGCGCAGCACGGACAGCACGACGGCGACCCCCTCGGGGAGCACCGGCGGCGTCGGGGTCGCGAGCTGCAGATCGCGCTCGCTGACCCTCCAGGCGAGGACCACCCCACCGCCGAGCAGGGCGCCGAGCAGAGCGAACAGCAGCTCAGTCACGGTGCTGATCGTACGGTGCGGCGCGCAGACGGCCGCTCACCCGAACCGGCCGGAGACATATGCCTCGGTGTCGGGGCTGTCCGGGCTCGAGAAGACCCTGTGGGTGGGGTTCATCTCCACCAGCCGTCCGGCACGGCCGGCGCCGGCCAGGTTGAAGAAGGCGGTCTCCTGAGAGACCCTCGCGGCCTGCTGCATGTTGTGGGTGACGATCACGATCGTGTAGTCGCGCTTGAGGTCCTCGATCAGCGACTCGATGGCGGACGTCGAGATGGGGTCGAGCGCCGAGCAGGGCTCGTCCATCAGCAGCACCTGGGGCTGTACGGCGATCGCCCGTGCGATGCACAGTCGCTGCTGCTGTCCGCCGGAGAGGTCCTTGCCGGGCTTCCCCAGCCGGTCCTTGACCTCTTCCCACAGGTGGGCGCCGCGCAGCGCGCGCTCGACCACGTCGTCGGCCTCGGTCCGCGGGATCCGCCGGTTGTTGAGCCTCAGCCCGGCAAGCACGTTGTCGTGGACCGACATCGTCGGGAACGGGTTGGGGCGCTGGAAGACCATCCCGATCTGCCGGCGCACCTCTACGGGGTCGACGCTCGCGTCGTACAGCGACTGCCCGTCCACCGTGACCGTGCCGCGGACCCGCGCGCCGGGAACCACCTCGTGCATCCGGTTGAGCGATCGCAGGAAGGTCGACTTCCCGCAGCCCGAGGGTCCGATGAGCGCGGTCACCGAACGGGCCGGGATGCGCATGCTGACGCCCTCGACCGCGAGGAAGTCGCCGTAGTAGATGTCGAGGTCGGTGACCTCGATGCCCTTCGCCATGTGTGTTTCCTATCGACGTCGGTGGGACCGCAGTGCCGGCAGCCGGCCCAGCAGGCGGGCGGCCAGGTTGAGCAGCACGACGATCGCGATGAGCACCAGTGCGGCACCCCACGCGTGTCCCTGTGCGTGTTCCGGGTGCAGCCCGGGCTGGGTGTAGCTGTAGTAGATGAACACCGGCAGACTCTCCATCTGGCCGCTGAACAGGTTGGTGTTCACCGAGTCGGTGGCGCCGGCGATGATCAGCAGCGGCGCGGTCTCGCCGACGACCCGCGCGATGGCCAGGGTGACCCCGGTGAGGATCCCCGACCGTGCCGCGGGGAGGACGACGTGCCAGATGGTGCGCCACTTCGGCACTCCCAGCGCGTACGACGCCTCCCGCAGCTCCGCCGGCACCAGCTTCAGCATCTCCTCGGCGGAGCGGACCACGATCGGCACCATGAGCAGGGACAGCGCCACTGCGCCGCCGATGCCGAGGTGGATGCCCGGTCCGAGCAGCAGCGCGAACGTCGCATAGGCGAACAGGCCGACAACGATCGACGGGATGCCGGTCATCACGTCGACCAGGAAGCGCAGCCCGGACGCGACCCGGGAGGTGCCGCCGTACTCGACGAGGTAGATCGCCGACAGCAGGCCCAGCGGCACCGAGATCGCAGCGGCAGCAAGGGTGATCAGCAAGGTGCCGACGACCGCGTGGTAGATGCCGCCGCCGCTGCCGACCACGTTGCGCATCGACCAGGTCAGGAACTGGCCGTCGACCTCGCGCGCGCCCCGCGCGACCACCTGCTGGAGCAGCGAGACGAGTGGCAGCAGGGCCACCGCCAGGGACACCCAGACCAACGAGGTCGCGAGCCGGTCGACGGCGGCGCGGCCGTTCTCGACCACTCGCGACCAGGCCGGCAGCGCCACGACGTGGACGGCCGCCGCGCAGACCACGATCGCGACCGGGCTCCAGCCCAGGCTCAGTCCGGTCAGTGCCGCCGCGGCCAGCGCCACCACAGCAGTCAGCGCGGGCGCCCATCGAGGCAGCCGGGCCTTGCGTACGACGAGCCGGGCGAACTGGGGCTGCGTCGGTTCGAGCAGGACGTCGGTCATCGGCTGGTGCCCCTCGTACGGGTCGCGACGATGGCACGCGCTGCCACGTTGACGGCGAAGGTGATCGCGAACAGCACCAAGCCGCTGGCGATCAGCGCGTTGACGGCGAGTCCGGTCGACTCGGGGAAGCTCAACGCGATGTTCGCCGCGATCGTCGACGGGTTGGTGCTCGAGGTCAGGTCGAAGGTGACCACACCGGTGGCGGACAGCACCATCGCCACCGCCATCGTCTCGCCGAGCGCCCGGCCCAGGCCCAGCATCACGGCTGCGACGAGGCCGGAGCGAGCGTAGGGGAACACCGCGAGCCGGATCATCTCCCAGCGGGTCGCGCCCAACGCGAGCGCGGCCTCCTCCAGGAGCGTCGGGGTCCGGGCGAGGATCTCGCGGGCGATCGCGGTCACGATCGGCAGCACCATGATCGCCAGCACGATGGCCGCGGTGAGGATCGTCCGTCCGGTCGGCGAGGTCGGGCCGCTGAAGAACGGCAGCCAGGACGCGTGCTCGCCGAGCCAGCGGTACGCCGGCACCAGCCGCGGACCCAGGACGCCGATGCCCCACAGTCCGTAGACGACACTGGGAATCGCGGCGAGAAGATCGACCACGTAGCCGATCGCCCGCCCGACTGGCCGGGATGTGAAGTGGGAGACCGCGAGGGCCACGCCGATGCTCAGCGGGGCCGCGACGAGTATCGCGAGGGTCGCGGCGAGCAGGGTGCCGAACACCAGCGGCCACAGGTAGCCGACCAGGCTGGTGTGACCGCGCAGGTCGAGCGCGCCGGCCTCGATCGCAGGCAGGCTCTCGCTGAACAGGAATGCGACCACCCC
>JAICLD010000287.1 GCA_025927595.1 Nocardioidaceae bacterium
GCGAGATGGTGCAGAACGCGGCCCTGGCGGTATCGGGGTCGCACCGGGTCACCTGGGCCGACGGTACCGAGTACGACCTGGGTGGGGACTGGGACTGGATGTCGATGTACGAGTCGCTCAGCGAGGCATCCGGCATCCCGATCACGGCGCAAACGCCGGTGGAGGAACTGCAGAAGATCGCCTATGGGCTGGGCCTGGAGGTGCACCTGCCCACGCACGGCAAACTCGTCGAGGAACTCTGGGAGCACTTCGTGAAGCCGTCGCTGGTGCGGCCGACGTTCGTGGCCGACTTCCCGGTGGACACGTCCCCGCTGGTGCGGGCCCACCGCAGCATCCCCGGGTTGGTCGAGAAGTGGGACCTCTACATCGCCGGGATCGAGCGGGCCACGGCCTATTCGGAGCTGGTCGACCCGGTCGTGCAGCGCGAGCGGTTCACCGCGCAGGCTGCCCTGGCCGCCGCCGGTGACCCGGAAGCGATGGTGCTCGACGAGGACTTCCTCGAGGCACTGGAGTACGGCATGCCCCCGACCGGTGGCATGGGCATGGGCATGGACCGGCTGATGATGACGCTCACCGGACTCGGCATCCGGGAAACCATTCTGTTCCCGCTGGTGCGTCCGCTGTCGAGCTGAGAGTTGTCTGTGCCGATGCGGAACTGTTGTCGGGATGCAACTGCACGATTCATTCTCTTAAGTATGAGGCGCGCCCGGACACATTGGTCAAATGCTTCGGTTATGTGGTGGAATAGGTCGGGACACCGACCCGGGTGGAAATGGACTGCCCGGGCCACCTGACGAAATGAGGCACGAATGGCGCGCAAGGTTCAGGTCATCCTGAGCGACGACCTCGACGAGAACGTCTCTGCGGACGAGACCGTGAGCTTTGCCCTCGACGGCACCAACTACGAGATCGACCTGTCGGACAAGAACGCCACGGAGATGCGCGACGTGTTCTCGCGCTACGTCCAGGCGGCGCGCAAGGTCGGCCGCGCCGGCCGTGCCTCCGGCGGTGGCCGTTCGCGTGCCACCGGTGGCCGCATGGACCGCGAGCAGGCCGGTGCCATCCGTGACTGGGCCCGCAAGAACGGCCACCAGGTCAGCGACCGCGGCCGCATCCCGGCCAGCGTCGTGGATGCGTACGAGGCGGCTCACTGACGCTGCAGCACCCGACGCCGACGGCCCGGTTCCCTGATGGGAGCCGGGCCGTCGTGCGTTCCCGAGGGGTAGGCGGGACGGGATGGACGCCGTCGGCGTGTCCGCTGACGGCGTAACCGGAACGGAACACGGCTGCGTCAGCATCGGTTGGAACCGGAAGCCACCCACCGTCCTGCGAGCTTCGGCCGACAGGACGGCGTGGTCCGTGACTACAGTGGAATGACCGGTGCGCCAGCGCGCCGACTCCAGTCGGATGTTCCCCTCCGGGGCGACCGGGGGAACAAAGCCGGACCAGCCGGTCAGAGGAGAAGCAGCAGATGTTCGAACGGTTCACCGACCGAGCCCGCCGAGTTGTCGTCCTGGCCCAGGAAGAGGCCCGGATGCTCAACCACAACTACATCGGCACCGAGCACATCCTCCTGGGTCTGATCCACGAGGGTGAGGGTGTTGCGGCCAAGGCGCTCGAGTCCCTCGGCATCTCGCTGGAGGGCGTCCGCCAGCAGGTGGAGGAGATCATCGGTCAGGGCCAGCAGGCCCCGTCCGGGCACATCCCCTTCACCCCGCGCGCCAAGAAGGTTCTCGAGCTGTCCCTGCGCGAGGCGCTGCAGCTCGGCCACAACTACATCGGCACCGAGCACATCCTGCTCGGCCTGATCCGCGAGGGCGAGGGCGTCGCCGCCCAGGTCCTCGTGAAGCTCGGCGCCGACCTCAACCGCGTCCGCCAGCAGGTCATCCAGCTGCTGAGCGGCTACCAGGGCAAGGAGCCGGCCGCGGCCGGCGGGCCTGCCGAGGGCAC
>JAICLD010000239.1 GCA_025927595.1 Nocardioidaceae bacterium
ACCGGCTTCCCGATCGCCAAGATCGCCGCCAAGGTGGCGATCGGCTACACCCTCGACGAGATGCCCAACGACGTCACCCGGGAGACGCCGGCGTCGTTCGAGCCCACGCTGGACTACGTCGTGGTCAAGGTGCCGCGGTTCGCGTTCGAGAAGTTCCCGCACGCCGACCCCGTGCTGACCACGCACATGAAGTCGGTCGGCGAGGCGATGGCCATCGGCCGCAGCTTCACCGAGGCGCTGCAGAAGGCGCTGCGCTCGCTGGAGAAGGCCGACGCCGTCTTCGGCTGGGAGCACGAGTGGGTCGACCTCGACAAGCACGCGATCCTCGAGGAGATCCGGCTGCCGCACGACGGGCGGCTGCGCAAGGTGATGGACGCCCTCCGCGCCGGGGCGACGCCCGAGGAGATCCACGCCGCCACGGGCATCGACCCGTGGTTCGTCGACCAGCTCGCGCTGATCAACGAGGTGGCCGCCGAGGTCGCGAACGCCCCCGAGCTGAGCGCCCCGGTGCTGCGCCGGGCCAAGCGGCACGGCTTCTCCGACGAGCAGGTGGGCCGGATCCGCAACATGTCCGCCGACGTCGTGCGCGGGGTGCGGCACGCGCTCGGCATCCGGCCGGTCTACAAGACGGTCGACACGTGCGCCGCCGAGTTCGCCGCCCGGACGCCGTACCACTACTCCTCCTACGACGAGGAGACGGAGGTGCAGCCGCGGGAGCGGCCGGCGGTGCTGATCCTGGGGTCGGGGCCGAACCGGATCGGGCAGGGGATCGAGTTCGACTACTCCTGCGTGCACGCGTCGCAGGCGCTGTCGGCGGCCGGCTACGAGACCGTGATGGTCAACTGCAACCCCGAGACGGTCTCGACCGACTACGACACCAGCGACCGGCTCTACTTCGAGCCGCTGACGCTGGAGGACGTGCTCGAGGTCGTCCACGCCGAGCGCGCGGCCGGGCCGGTCGCGGGGGTGATCTGCCAGCTCGGCGGGCAGACGCCGCTCGGCCTGGCGCAGGGCCTCGAGGACGCCGGCGTGCCGATCGTCGGGACGCCGCCCGCCGCGATCGACCTCGCCGAGGAGCGTGGCGCGTTCGGCCGGGTCCTGGCCCGGGCCGGCCTGCCCGCCCCCAAGCACGGCATGGCGACGTCGTTCGTCGAGGCGCAGGCCATCGGCGTCGAGATCGGCTACCCCGTGCTCGTGCGTCCGTCGTACGTGCTGGGCGGGCGCGGCATGGAGATCGTGTACGACGAGTCCTCGCTCGAGGCCTACATCGAGCGGGCGACCGAGATCAGCCCGCGGCACCCGGTCCTCGTCGACCGGTTCATCGACGACGCGGTGGAGATCGACGTCGACGCGCTGTACGACGGGACCGAGCTCTTCCTCGGCGGCGTGATGGAGCACATCGAGGAGGCCGGGATCCACTCCGGGGACTCCGCGTGCGCGCTGCCGCCGATCACCCTGGGCGCGCACGAGATCCAGCGGATCCGGGAGGCCACCGAGGCGATCGCGGAGGGGGTCGGCGTGGTCGGGCTGCTCAACGTCCAGTACGCGCTGGGCTCCGACGTGCTCTACGTCCTGGAGGCCAACCCGCGGGCGAGCCGGACCGTGCCGTTCGTGTCCAAGGCCACCGCGACGCCGCTGGCCAGCGCCGCGGCCCGCGTCATGCTCGGGGAGACCATCGCGGAGCTGCGGGCGGCCGGTGTGCTTCCGGCCGAGGGCGACGGCGGGCTGCTGCCGGCCGACGCGCCGGTCGCGGTCAAGGAGGCCGTGATGCCGTTCAACCGGTTCCGCACACCGGACGGCGCGTACGTCGACACGGTGCTCGGCCCGGAGATGAAGTCGACCGGCGAGGTGATGGGCTTCGCCGCCGACTTCGGCACCGCCTTCGCCAAGGCGCAGACCGCGGCGTTCGGGTCGCTGCCGACCTCGGGCCGGGTGTTCGTCTCGATGGCGAACCGCGACAAGCGGTCGATGATCTTCCCGGTCAAGGTCCTCGCCGACATGGGCTTCGAGATCCTCGCCACCCAGGGCACCGCGGAGGTGCTGCGCCGCAACGCCGTCCCGGTGCAGGTGGTGCGCAAGCACTTCGAGGGCCCCGGCCCCGACGGCGAGCGCACGACCGTGCAGCTGATCCAGGACGGGGTCGTGGACCTCGTGGTCAACACCCCGCACGGCGTCACCAGCGGCGGCTCCCTTCGACGGGCTCAGGACACCGCGGCGCGCGTCGACGGCTACGAGATCCGGACCGCGGCCGTGATGGCGAACATCCCCTGCATCACGACGGTGCAGGGTCTCGGCGCCGCGGTGCAGGGGATCGAGGCGCTGCGCGCCGGTGGCATCGGGGTCCGGTCGCTGCAGGACTGGGCACGGGAGCGGTGACGGGCCGGCGGGGCCCGTACCGGCTGCTGTTCGACCACGTCCTGGTCCGGCTGGACGCCGAGCGCGCGCATCGGCTCGGGTTCGCGGCCCTGCGCGCGGCCACCGCCCTCCCCGTGCGTCTGCGGTCCGGACGGGTCTCGTCACGGGGGAGTGGCAGACGAGTCGGGACGAGGGCGATGGGCCTCGACCTCCCCGGCCCGCTCGGTGTGGCCGCCGGCTTCGACAAGAACGCCGAGGGCATCGACGCCCTGGCCGCGCTCGGGTTCGCCTTCGTCGAGGTCGGCACCGTCACGGCGCAGCCCCAGGGCGGCAACCCGCGGCCCCGGCTGTTCCGGCTGCCCGCGGACCGGGCGGTCGTGAACCGGATGGGCTTCAACAACGACGGCGCCGCCGTGGTCGCGCGCCGGCTCGAGGCCCGGCTGCGCCGACCGCACCTGCCCGTCGTCGTCGGCGTCAACATCGGCAGGACCAAGGCGGTGCCCGAGGACCGTGCCGTCGACGACTACCGCGCGAGCGCCCGGCTGCTCGCACCGTGGGCCGACTACCTCGTGGTCAACGTCAGCTCCCCGAACACGCCCGGGCTGCGCGACCTGCAGGCCGTCGAGCGGCTGCGGCCGCTGCTGCTGGCGGTGCGCGAGGAGGCCGACGCCGCCCGTCGTACGTCGTCGGCCGGGAGGCCGTTGCCGCTGCTCGTCAAGATCGCGCCCGACCTCGACGACGCCGACGTGCTCGCCGTCGCCGACCTGGCCGTCGAGCTCGGCCTGGACGGGATCGTCGCCACCAACACCACGATCGGCCGGTCGGGGCTGCGGAGCCCGGTGGCGCAGGTCGAGGCCGCCGGTGCCGGCGGGCTGTCCGGCGCTCCGCTGGCCGTCCGGTCGCTGGAGGTGCTGCGGCTGCTGCGCGACCGGGTCGGCCCCGAGCTGACGATCGTCTCGGTCGGCGGCATCTGGTCCGCCGAGGACGCCCGCGAGCGCCTCGCCGCGGGAGCGACGCTGCTGCAGGCCTACACGGCCTTCGTCTACGAGGGCGCGGCGTGGCCCGCGCGGGTCCAGCGCGAGCTGGCCGGGAAGGAGTGGTCCGCGTGACGTTCGGACGCAGGCTCCGGGGGGCGGTCGCGGCGCGCGGGCCGCTGTGCGCCGGGATCGACCCGCACGCCGCGCTGCTGGCGCACTGGGGACTCCCGGACGACGCGGACGGGCTGGAGCGGTTCGCGATGACGGCGGTCGAGGCGCTGGGGGAGGTGTGCGCGGTCCTCAAGCCCCAGTCGGCGTTCTTCGAGCGGCACGGGTCACGCGGCGTGGCGGTGCTGGAGAAGGTGCTGGCCGGCTGCCGCGAGCTCGGCGCGCTGTCGCTGCTCGACGTCAAGCGCGGCGACATCGGGTCCACGGTGCGCGCGTACGCCGACGCCTACCTCGACCCGCGCTCGCCGCTCGCGGCCGACGCCGTGACCGCCAGCCCCTTCCTCGGGGTCGGCTCTCTGGACCCGATGGTCGAGACCGCGCTGGCCCACGACGCCGGCGTGTTCGTGCTCGCGCTGACCTCCAACCCCGAGGGGCGCCGGGTCCAGCATGCGGTGACCGAGGACGGCCGCTCGGTCGCCGCGGACGTGCTCGCCTCGCTCGCCGCCGGGAACGCCGGTGCCGGTGGAGCCGGGTCGCTCGGCGCCGTCGTCGGCGCGACCGTCGAGCTGCCCCCCGACGTCGACCCGAGCACGCTCGACATCGGTGGTCCGCTGCTCGTGCCCGGGATCGGGGCGCAGGGCGGGACGCTCGACGACGTACGCCGGGTGTTCGGGGGCGCCGCCGGACGCGTGCTGCCCAGCAGCTCCCGGGAGATCCTGCGCGCCGGGCCCGACCGCGCACGCCTGCGGGACGCCGCCCGTCGCACCGCGGACGCCTTCTCCGTCCTCACCGCCCCCTCCCCCTGACGCCGAGTCGGCGCGTCCACAGCACG
>JAICLD010000281.1 GCA_025927595.1 Nocardioidaceae bacterium
CCTGGAGGAGCAGGCCGGCAGCATCCTCGTGGTGGACGCCGGGGGGCGACCCTCCGCGGTCGTCAACGAGGCGGCGGTCGCCGCCACGCCCGAGGAGCGCCGGCCCTGGCTGCCGGTCACCGCCGTGGCCCGTCGCCTCGACGACGCCCTCACCTTCCACGCCGACATCTCCGGGGAGGAGCTGCTGCGCGCGATGCAGCGCTCCCCGGCCTCTGAGTACCTGCTCACCGAGGCCGACGGGTCGGTCTACGGGGTCCTCGTCACGGCCGACGTCGACCAGGCGTTCGCGGCCAGCCGGTAGGCCGCGCGGGCCCTCGGGGAGCGCCGCCGGCCCCGTGAGAGGGTGCACGCATGTCCAGCGACGCCCTCGCGAGCCCGACCCCAGGCCCGTCCTCGCCGAGCTGGTCCGGCGTTCGCCGGGGACCGCTCCAGGCCGGGGAGTGGGTCCGGCTGACCGACACCAAGGGGCGTCGCCACAACATCTGCCTCACGCAGGGCAAGCAGTTCTTCACCAACCGCGGCTCGGTCGCCCACGACGACCTGATCGGCCGGGACGAGGGCTTCTCGGTGACCTCGTCAGCGGGTGGTGAGTACCTCGTCTTCCGCCCGCTGCTCACCGAGTTCGTCGTCTCCATGCCCCGTGGCGCCGCGGTCGTCTACCCCAAGGACGCCGCCCAGATCGTCGCGATGGCCGACATCTTCCCCGGCGCGCACGTCGTCGAGGCCGGCGTCGGCTCTGGGGCCCTGACCTGCTCGCTGCTGCGCGCGGTCGGCCCGACCGGGCGCCTGTCCTCCTACGAGCGGCGCCAGGAGTTCGCCGACGTCGCGGAGCGCAACGTCGACCAGTTCTTCGAGGGCCGGCACCCGGCCTGGCGGCTGACCGTCGGCGACCTCGCGGAGGCGCTCACCGAGGAGCCGCGGACGGTGGACCGGGTCGTCCTCGACATGCTGGCACCCTGGGAGTGCGTGCCCGCGGTGGCCGAGGCGCTCGTCCCGGGCGGCCTGGTCTGCGCGTACGTCGCGACGACGACCCAGCTCGGCCGCACCGTCGAGACGATCCGCGCGCACGGCGGCTTCACCGAGCCGCAGCCGTGGGAGTCGCTGGTCCGGGACTGGCACGTCGAGGGCCTCGCGGTGCGGCCCGGCCACAAGATGATCGGCCACACCGGGTTCCTCGTCACCGCCCGCCGGATGGCCGCCGGGGAGACCGCACCGGCCCGCAAGCGGCGTCCGGCCCCGGGAGCGTACGGCGTCGACTACAGCGGTCCCCGCCCGGCGGGACTGCCGCCGGAGGTCGCCGAGGAGCCGTTCGCGGAGTGAGCCCGGGACCGGGTCACGGTTCGGACAAGTCGGTCAGGACACATGGGGCGTTACCCCCTCGTGGGCCGGTGCGTCCGGGTAGGGTCGAGGCAGCAGCAGACCCACAGCGCAGCAGTGGAGGTGCGGACGTGCCAGCATCAGACAGCGGTCAGAGCCGGTCGGGGTCCCGTACGCCCGAGGAGCTCCGCAGCCAGCTGGGCTTCCTCGAGGAGGAGGTGACCGAGCTCCGCCGCCGGCTCGCCGAGAGCCCGGTGCACTCGCGGGTCGTCGAGCAGCGGCTCGCGGAGACGCAGCGCTCGCTGGCGGCCGTCACCTCGCAGAACGAGCGACTCGCCCAGACCCTGCGCGAGGCCCGCGACCAGATCATGACCCTCAAGGACGAGGTCGACCGGCTGGCGCAGCCGCCCGCCGGGTTCGGCACCTTCCTGTCCCGCAACGACGACGACTCCGTCGACGTGTTCACCGGCGGCCGGAAGCTACGGGTCAACGTGAGCCCGTCGGTCGACCTCGACGACCTGCAGCGCGGCCAGGAGGTCATGCTCAACGAGGCGCTCAACGTGGTCGCGGCTCTGGCGTTCGAGCAGCTCGGCGAGGTCGTGATGCTCAAGGAGATCCTGGCCGACGGCGAGCGGGTGCTGGTGATCGCCAACGCCGACGAGGAGCGGGTGGTCCGGCTCGCCGAGCCGCTGCGGCGGGAGGTGCTGCGCGCCGGCGACTCGCTGCTGCTGGACGTCCGGTCCGGCTATGTCTACGAGCGGGTCCCGAAGTCCGAGGTCGAGGAGCTGGTCCTCGAGGAGGTCCCGGACATCGACTACGAGAGCATCGGCGGCCTCAAGGGCCAGATCGACCAGATCCGCGACGCCGTCGAGCTGCCCTACCTGCACCCCGACCTGTTCAAGGAGCACGAGCTCAAGCCGCCGAAGGGCGTGCTGCTCTACGGCCCACCCGGCTGCGGCAAGACGCTGATCGCCAAGGC
>JAICLD010000172.1 GCA_025927595.1 Nocardioidaceae bacterium
CGAGGGCGAGCAGCCAGCTCGCGAAGCTGCCGATGAGGAAGTACTCCGAGACGTCCGTCGGTCCCACGTCGCGGCCGGACCGCTGCAGCTCGGGGTAGCGCAGCAGCCCCTTGGCGGCGACCACCACGCCGCCAGCGGCCATCTGGCCCACCGAGCTGAGCACGAGCAGGAACAGCCGCTCCATGGGTCCGAGCAGCCGGCCGCCTCGGAGCCGGCGCTCGTTGGTCACCGCCGGGACCCCGACCGCGTCGAGCAGCAGCCGCACCAGCACGTTGCTGGTGCTCAGCAGCGCCAGCCCGACGCCGAGGTGGAGCACGAACCGCTCGCCGCCCACGGAGCCGACCAGGCTGTGCCGGGCCAGGGACCCGAACAGGCCCGGTGTCGGCAGCGGCCGGGACCCGACCAGGGTGAGCACCGCGACGGGGACCGCGAACGAGACGAAGGCGCCGACCCGCCAGCGGTCCCGCCGCGACGAGGACGGGTCCAGCGCAGCGGTCGAGGTGATGACCCAGGCGGCCAGCCCGACCACCCAGCACACGCCCACCGACGCCCACCACGCCGCCGGGAACCCGGTGGCGACCGCGACGAACAGGAGGGCGGCCGCACCCGCCACCACGAGCAGCGTCCGCCGCCGCAGCGACGTCGCGTCGCGGGCGGCTCGCAGCAGGTCGGCGACCCCGACCACCAGCAGCCACACGCCGAGACTCATCCGTCGGCGTCCGCGGCCACCAGCCGATGGGCCATCAGCACACCCCCGATGCCACGGCGGAACTGCTGGGAGACCGCTGAGGGCCAGACCCCCTCCAGCTCGGCGATCTCCTTCTGGGAGTGCCCCAGCAGGGCCAGTCGTAGCATCCGCACCCCTCGGTCGTTGAGCCGCGAGACCACCTGGTCGCGGCAGGTCAGGAACGCGTTGATCGTGCCGGAGCCCACCCCCACGAACCAGGTCCGACGCTCGTCGCGCGAGCCTCCGATGGCGTCGATCGCCTCCCGGGCGGTCCACCAGCCCGGCCCGTCCTGCAGCAGCGGCCTCCGGCCGGCGTCGTGCACGGTCACCTCTCCCTGTCCGACTCCGCAGCGCGAGTCGACGGCCGGCAACAGCGTCAGCCGCACCAGGAGCGCAGCGAGCAGCGCCTCCGACAGCGTGCCGCAGGCGCCCTGGTACTCGTCGCCGACCGTGGGCTCGAACGGCTGCGCGACCGTGACCCGGTCGTTGACGTCGGCCAGCGCACGGTTGACCTGGGTCTGCAGCGCCGCGCGGTCCGCGGAGCGGCGGGAGCCGACGAGGTCGCCGATGACGGTGTAGACCGGTGCGGACATGGTTTCAGGGTAGCCCTGAACTTCCCGGAAGTTCAGTGCTGAACTGACACCGGCGAGCCGTGCGGTGCGGGCTACCGTAGCCGCGTGCGGACCAAGACGACCATCGCCCTGCTGGTCCTCGTGCTGGTCTTCTACGCCGTCCTGATCGGGTTGAAGGGCATCGCCCTGCTCGACAGCGGCTCCCGCGTGGGCGCTGTGCTCGGCGTTGCGGTGCTCCTCCTCCCGGGGCTCGGCCTGCTGCTGATCTGGCAGGAGGTCGCGTTCGGCAGGCGGACCGCAGCGCTCGCCCGCGACCTGGACGCGGAGCACGGCCTGCCGGTCGACGACCTGCCCCGTCGGCCGTCCGGCCGGGTGGACCGGTCCGCGGCGGACGCGTTCTTCCGCCGGATGCGTGCCGAGACCGAGCGGAGCCCCGACGACTGGCGCGCGTGGTTCCGGCTGGCGCTGGCCTACGACGCCGCCGGAGACCGGACCCGGGCCCGGGCCGCCGCCCGGCACGCCCTCGCCCTGCACCGCTGACGAGTACGGTGCGGGCCATGAGACTTGCCGTGCACGTGCCCGACTTCACCGTGCCGGGGGCGCCCGGCACCCTCGCCGGCACCCTCGCCGCCACCGCCCGCGCGGCGGAGGACGGGGGGTGCGCGGCCGTGACGCTGATGGACCACTACTTCCAGATGGAGAGCCTGGCGACCGCCCAGGACCCGATGCTCGAGGGCTACACGGCGTTGGGCTTCCTCGCGGGCTGCACCGAGCGCGTGGACCTGGGGCTGCTGGTGACCGGGGTGACCTACCGGCACCCGGGGCTGCTCGCCAAGATCGTCACGACCCTGGACGTGCTCTCCGGCGGGCGCGCCGTGCTCGGCATCGGTGCGGCCTGGTACGAGCGTGAGCACCTGGGCCTCGGCGTCCCGTTCCCCCCGGTCGCGGAGCGCTTCGAGCGGCTGGAGGAGACGCTGCAGATCTGCGCGCAGATGTGGAGCGACGAGGACGGGCCCTACACCGGCAGGCACTACCGCCTGGCGGAGACGATCTGCTCACCCCGGCCGGTGCGCCAGCCGCGGCCGCCGGTCATGATCGGCGGCAGCGGCGAGCGCAAGACCCTGCGACTGGTCGCCCGGTACGCCGACGCGTGCAACCTGTTCGGCGCCGAGCCCGCGGAGGTGGCCCACAAGCTCGAGGTGCTCACGCGGCACTGCGACGACGTCGGCCGCGACCCCGCCGACGTGACCCGGACCGTGATCAGCGGGAGCGACCCCTTCGGGCCGGACTTCCTGCCGCAGATGGAGGCCTACGCACGGCTCGGCGTCGAGCAGGTCCACGTCAGCGCCGCCGGCCCGGATCCGGCCGGCTTCGTGAGCCGCCTGTGCGAGCAGGTGCGGCCCCGGCTCGACGAGATCTGAGCCGCCGAGGGTCACCGGCTCCGGCGGGAGCCGGAGCGACGCGAGGCCGCGCGCGCGTCTCGCGGCTGCTGCGGGGGCGACGGGCTGAGCAGGGCCAGGACGAGCCCGACCGCCCCTCCGGCCAGCGCGGCCGCGCCGGGCAGGACCGGCAGCGGCAGGGAGTCGGCCAGCCAGGCGGCGACGCCGGCGCAGGCGACCAGGGCGAGCACGCACACGACCGTCTTGTGCAGGGGCGGGAGCGGACCGAGCATAGGACCCTCCAAGGGAGGCGCGCCGACCCGTTGCTGGAGCCGACCCGCGGGTGCCCGGGTCTGTGGGAGACCAAACCCTCTCGAGCGTAGACGCACGCCGGGAGCGCGCGACAGGCCCGCACGGGCTATTCCCGCCCGAGGTCGGTGTGCAGCCTCACCTGCTTGACGCGCACCGTGCCGTCGCCGTGCAGGTCGAGCTCCCGGTGTGCCCCGTCGGCGGCCCACCCGGCCTCGCCCAGGAAGCGGCGTCGTACGTCGTCGGCGGCGGCCAGCCACAGCACGGCGGTGCCGAACCGGTCGGCCCGCAGGGTGTCCGCGCAGGCCTGGAGCAGCCGGGAGCCGTGCCCGCGGCGGGTGTGCTCGGGGTCGACGGTCAGCTCGACGACCTCGCCCGCGACGATCGGGTCGAGGTCGGGGTCCGAGGCGGGCCCGGTGACGGCGAACCCGCGCACCGCACTCCGTTCGAGCGCGACGAGGACCCGGTTGCGCGCGTCCTGGGGCCTGGTCAGGGAGGCCCGCCAGGCCTCGGCGAACCGCTCGGCGTCGAGCCCCTCCAGCGTCGCGGTCGGCAGCACGCCGACGTACTCCGTCTGCCAGGCCCGGACCTGGACCGCCGCCACGGCCGGGGCGTCCTCGGCCCAGCCGACCCGCACCGAGACGTCGGGCCCGGCCGGCTGCTCGTGGTCGCTCACCTCCCCATCCTCACCCACCCCGATCCGTCTGCGCTCCGGCGGGTCCCGGACACGGGACGACCGCGGACGGACCACCGGTCCCCGGCGGGCTAGGCTCCCTGCCGTGCGGCAGTACCTCGACCTCCTCCGGCGGGTCCTCGACGACGGCGTGGACAAGTCCGACCGCACCGGCACCGGCACCCGCAGCGTGTTCGGCCACCAGATGCGCTTCGACCTCGCCGAGGGCTTCCCGCTGGTGACGACGAAGAAGGTGCACACCAGGTCGGTCTTCGCCGAGCTGCTGTGGTTCCTGCGTGGCGACACGAACGTGACGTGGCTCCGGGACCGGGGCGTGACGATCTGGGACGAGTGGGCCGACGCGAACGGCGACCTCGGCCCGGTGTACGGCTACCAGTGGCGGTCCTGGCCCACGCCCGACGGGCGGCACGTCGACCAGGTCGCGCAGGTCGTCGAGGGGCTCCGCCGCGACCCCCACAGCCGCCGGCACCTCGTGTCGGCGTGGAACGTCGCCGACATCCCGCAGATGGCGCTCGCGCCCTGCCACGCGCTGTTCCAGTTCTACGTCGCGCCACCGGCGCCCGGCTCCGAGGGCCCGGGCCGGCTCAGCTGCCAGCTCTACCAGCGGTCCGCCGACGTGTTCCTGGGCGTGCCGTTCAACATCGCGTCGTACGCGTTGCTCACCCACATGGTCGCGCAGGTCACCGGCCTGGCGGTCGGGGACTTCGTGCACACGCTCGGCGACGCGCACCTCTACGCCAACCACCTCGAGCAGGCCCGCCTCCAGCTCACGCGGGACCCGCGGCCGCTGCCCGTGCTGCGGCTGGACCCCGCCGTCCGCGACCTCGACGGCTTCGACCTCGAGCACATCCGGCTCGAGGGCTACGACCCGCACCCGGCGATCAAGGCCCCGATCGCGGTATGACGCCGGCGACCGGGTCCACCGCGCCCGCCGAGGGGTCGACCCCTCCGCGACACGCCGAGGAGACCCCTGACCTGGTGACCCCTCGGCGGAGACGGGTGGTGCTGGTGGCGGCGGTGGCCGACAACGGCGTGATCGGGCTCGGCGGGGACATCCCGTGGCACCTCCCCGAGGACCTGCGGCACTTCCGCGCGACGACCCAGGGGCACACCGTGCTGATGGGCCGGCGCACCTACGAGAGCATCGGCCACCCGCTGCCGTACCGGACCAACGTGGTCGTCACCCGCGACCCGCAGTGGAGCGCCGACGGGGTGTTCGTGGCGCCCGGCGTCGAGGAGGGCATCGAGCGCGCGCAGGACTTCGAGGGCGACGTGATGGTGATCGGCGGCGGCCACGTGTACGTCGCCGCGATGCCGCTGGCCACCGACCAGGTGATCACCGAGGTGCACATGAGCCCCGAGGGGGACACCTACTACCCGGACTACGACCGGTCCGCGTGGCGGGAGACGCGCCGCGAGGAGCGTGACGGGTACGCGTTCGTGTGGCTCGAGCGGGTCTGACGCCGCCCCTGGCCGATCCGTCTGCGACGGCCCCGCGAGGCCGACCCGCACGGGCGCAGACGAATGGGGGAGCGAGGGGCAGCGGCGATAGCCTGGGCCCATGACTGCCGGCCTGCTCCCCGCCGCGCCGTTCGGGCGCGTGCTGACCGCGATGGTGACCGCCTTCCACGACGACGGGTCGGTCGACCTCGACGGGACCGCGCGGGTCGCCGAGCACCTCGCCGACCACGGCCACGACGGTGTCGTCGTCTCGGGGACCACCGGGGAGTCGCCGACCACCACGCTCGAGGAGGACGGGCTGCTGCTGCGCGCGGTCGTCGAGGCGGTGGGCGACCGGCTCAGCGTCGTCGCGGGCGTCGGCACCAACGACACCGCGCACTCGGTGGCCCTGGCCCAGCAGGCCGAGAAGGCCGGCGCCGACGGGCTGCTGCTGGTCTCGCCCTACTACAGCAAGCCCACCCAGGAGGGGATCGCGGCGCACGTCGAGGCGGTCGTGGACGCCAGCGGGCTGCCGGTGATGCTCTACGACATCCCCGGCCGCACCGGCGTCACGATCGCCGAGGACACCTACCGGCGCCTCGCCGCCCGGGACCGGGTCGTCGCGGTCAAGGACGCCGTCGGCGACCTGGCACGCGGGGTCCGGATCATGGCCCAGACCGGTCTGGCGTTCTACTCCGGCGACGACGTGCTCAACCTCGGCTGGCTCACGCACGGCGGCTGCGGGGTCGTCTCCGTGGTCGGGCACGTCGCCGGCGACGCCTACCGATCGATGGTCGAGGCCGTCGACCGGGGGGACCTCGGCTCGGCGCTCGTCACCTACCGCGAGCTCGCCCCGGTCGTGCAGGCGGTGATGACGACGGCCCAGGGGGCGATGACCGCGAAGGCGGCGATGCAGCTGCTCGGCGTGCTCCCGAACCGGCACGTGCGGCTGCCGCTGGTCCCGGCCGACGACGCCCTGACCGAGCACCTGCGTGACGTCCTGGACCGGGCCGGCCTGCTCGACGGCTGAGCGAGTCGTGCCACCCGGGCCGCCGATTCAGATGACCCCCATCGCCAGCATCGCGTCGGCCACCTGGATGAAGCCGCTGACGTTGGCGCCGGCGGCGTAGTCGCCGGGGACGCCGTACTCGTCCGCGGTCGCGAGACAGCGCTCGTGGATCCCCGCCATGATCTCGGCCAGCCGGTCCTCGGTGTGCTCGAAGGTCCAGGAGTCGCGCGAGGCGTTCTGCTGCATCTCCAGGGCACTGGTCGCGACGCCACCGGCGTTCGCGGCCTTGCCGGGCGCGAACATCACGCCGGCGTCCCGGAGCAGGTCGACGGCCTGCGGGGTGGTCGGCATGTTCGCGCCCTCGGCCACCACCTCCACGCCGTTGCCGACGAGCGTCTTGGCCGCGGTCTCGCCGAGCTCGTTCTGCGTCGCGCACGGCAGCGCCACCTGGCACGGCACGTCCCAGATCGACCCGTCCGCCACGAACCGGGCGCGGTCGCCGCGCTCGGTCGCGTAGTCCCGGACCCGGCCGCGACGCCGCTCCTTGACGTCGCGCAGCAGGTCGAGGTCGATGCCCTGCTCGTCGACGACGTACCCGCCCGAGTCCGAGGCCGCCACCACGGTGCCGCCGAGCCGGTGCACCTTCTCGATCGCGTAGATCGCGACGTTCCCCGAACCGGAGACGACGCAGCGCTTGCCGTCGAGCTCCTCGCCGCGGGCGGCGAGCATCTCCTTGACGAAGAACACCGTGCCGTAGCCGGTGGCCTCGGTGCGTGCCTGTGAGCCGCCCCAGGTCAGGCCCTTGCCGGTGAGGACCCCGGACTCGTAGCGGTTGGTGATCCGCTTGTACTGGCCGAACAGGTAGCCGATCTCGCGGCCGCCGACCCCGATGTCGCCCGCGGGCACGTCGGTGTACTCGCCGATGTGCCGGTAGAGCTCGGTCA
>JAICLD010000025.1 GCA_025927595.1 Nocardioidaceae bacterium
CGGGGACGCCCGGGATGTGGGGGACGTGGCGGTCAGCGGCGTCACGATGAGCTCGCTGCGGGTCCGTCCCGGCGACCTGTACGTCGCTCCCGCCGGCGCCCGCTCGCACGGCGCCGCGTTCCTGGCCCAGGCCGCGCGGGAGGGTGCCGTCGCGGCGCTGACCGACCCGGACGGCGCCCGCCTCGCCGACGCGGCCGTCGTGGCGGGGGACCTGCCCGCGGCCTTCCCCGTGCTCGTCGTGGACCGGCCGCGGGCCGTCGTGGGCGACCTGGCCGCGCTGGTGAACGGCCGTCCCGCCGAGCGGCTGCGGCTGCTGGCGGTGACCGGGACGCAGGGCAAGACCACCACGACCCGGCTCGCCGAGGGCGCGCTCACCGCCGCCGGCGTGCCGGCGGCGGTGGTCGGCACGGTGGGGACCCGCGTGGCGGGCCTCGACGTGCCGACGTCGCTGACCACGCCCGAGGCGCCGGACCTGCACGCGCTGTTCGCGGTCATGGTCGAGCGCGGGGTCGCGGCCTGTGCGATGGAGGTCTCCAGCCACGCCCTGGTGATGGGACGCGTCGACGGGGTGGTCTTCGACGTGGCCTGCTTCACGAACCTCGGGCGCGACCACCTCGACTTCCACGCCGACGTCGAGGAGTACTACGCCGCCAAGGCGTCGCTGTTCACGCCGGCCCGCACCCGCCGTGCGCTCGTCAACGTCGACGACGAGCACGGCCGGCGGCTGGCCGCCGAGTGCGAGGTCCCGGTGCGGACGTTCTCGACCACCGGTCGCCCGGCGGACTGGTGGGCCGACGACGTCCGGCCGGAGCCGACCGGGTCGCGGTTCACCGTGCACACCCCGTCCGGGGAGGTGCTCGCCTGTCGGGTGCCGCTCGCCGGTGCCTTCAACGTGTCCAACGCGCTGTGCGCCGTCGCCGGGCTCGGCGAGCTCGGCTACGCCCCGGCCGCCGTCGCCGCGGCGATGTCCGGCGTCGCCGGCGTGCCGGGCCGCCTGGAGCAGGTGGACGCCGGCCAGGACTTCCTCGTCGTCGTCGACTACGCCCACAAGCCCGACGCCGTCACCGCCGCGCTGGACGCGCTGCGACCGCTCACCCGCGGCCGGCTGGTCCTGGTGATCGGTGCCGGCGGGGACCGCGACACCGGCAAGCGGCCGATCATGGGCGAGATCGCCGCGCGGCTGGCCGACGTCGTCGTCGTCACCGACGACAACCCGCGCAGCGAGGACCCCGCGGCGATCCGGGCGCAGCTGCTGGCCGGGACGGCGCGGCTCCCCGACGGCGAGCGGGCGGAGGTCCACGAGGTCGGCGACCGCCGGGCGGCGATCCGGCTGGCGGTGGGGGTGGCGAGGGACGGGGACACCGTGCTCGTGGCCGGCAAGGGTCACGAGACGGGTCAGGTCGTCGCCGGGACGACGTACCCGTTCGACGACCGGGACGTGCTGCGCGAGGAGCTGACCCGCCGATGATCCCGATGACGCTGACGGAGATCGCCGAGGTGGTGGACGGCGAGGTCGTGCACGACAGCGGCGTGACCGTGCGCGGGCCGGCCTTCGTGGACAGCCGCCTCGTCGAGCGCGACGGCCTGTTCGTGGCGGTCGTCGGCGACCGCGTGGACGGCCACGACTACGCCCGCCAGGCGCTCGACACGGGGTGCGCCGCGGTGCTGTCCTCCCGCGACACCGGGGGTCCCGGCGTGGTGGTTGCGGACCCGGTGACCGCCCTCGCCGCACTCGCGCGGCACGTCCTCGACAGCCTGCCGGCGACCACGGTGGTCGCCCTGACCGGCTCCCAGGGCAAGACCGGCACCAAGGACCTGCTGGCCCAGGTGCTGACCGCCGCCGGACGCACCGTGGCGACCTACGGCTCGTTCAACAACGAGCTGGGCCTGCCCCTGACGGTGCTGCGGGCGGACCCCTCGACCCGGTTCCTGGTCCTCGAGATGGGCGCCCGCCACATCGGGGACCTGCGCGCCTCCTGCGAGGTGGCGCGCCCGGACGTCGCGCTCGTGCTCAACGTGGGCACCGCGCACCTCGGCGAGTTCGGCTCGCGGGAGGCCATCGCCCAGGCCAAGGGCGAGATCGTCGAGGCGCTCGACGCCGCCGGCGTCGCCGTCCTGAACGCCGACGACCCGTTCGTCGCCGCGATGGCCTCGCGGACCCGCGGGCAGGTGCGGACGTACGGCGCCGACGCCGGCGCCGACGTCCGCCTGGTCGACCTCGAGGTCGACGAGGCCGGCCGGCCCTCGTTCGAGCTGGTCGCCGGCCGGGACCGCACGAGGGTCCGGCTGCGCCTCGTCGGGGAGCACCACGCCGCCAACGCCGCCGCGGCCGCCGCGGTCGCGACGTACGTCGGGCTCCCGCTGGGTGTCGTGGGCTCCTCCCTCGCCGCGGCGACGGCCACGTCCCCCGGGCGGATGCAGGTCCGGGAGCGCGCCGACGGGCTGCTCGTCGTGGACGACGCCTACAACGCCAACCCCGACTCGGTGCGCGCCGCGCTCAAGGCGCTCGCCGCCATCGGCCGCGGCCGTCCCGGCGCGCGCACCGTCGCGGTCCTGGGTGAGATGCGCGAGCTCGGCCCCGCCGCGCTCGAGGAGCACGACGCGGTCGGCCGGCTGGCCGTGCGCCTGGACATCCACCAGCTGCTCGTGGTGGGGGAGGCCGCGCGCCCGATCCACCTCGGGGCGTCGCTGGAGGGCTCCTGGGGCGAGGAGTCGGTGTTCGTCGCCGACACCGACGAGGCCACCGCCTGGCTGCGCGCCCACGTCGGGCCCGGTGACGTGGTGCTGTTCAAGGCCTCGAACGCCGTCCGCCTGAGCCGGGTCGCAGCCGCGCTGCTGGCGGACGAGCCGGCGGCTGGCCCCGCGCTCGAGGACGGGGACTCGGGCCGATGAGGGCGATCCTGCTCGCCGGTGCCCTCGCGCTGGTGTTCACCCTGCTCGGGACCCGGGTCGCGATCCGGGTCCTGGTCTCGAAGGGGTACGGCCAGCTGATCCGCGACGACGGGCCCACGACCCACCACACCAAGCGCGGGACGCCCACGATGGGTGGCCTGGTGATCATCGTCTCGGTCGTGCTGGCCTACCTGCTGGCGAAGCTGATCACCCAGGACGCGCCGTCCTGGTCGGCGCTGCTGCTGCTGTTCCTCCTGGTCGGGCTGGGAACCGTCGGCTTCCTCGACGACTACATCAAGATCGCCAAGCAGCGCAGCCTGGGCCTGCGCAGCAAGGCGAAGATGGCCGGGCAGACGCTCGTCGCCGTGGTGTTCGCCGCCCTGGCGCTGACCCGGCCCGACGGGCGGGGGCAGACGCCGGCGTCCCGGCACATCTCCTTCATCCGCGACTTCGACAACCTCACGCTGCCGGCGGTGGTGGTCGTGCTGCTGATCCTCGTCATGATCTCCGGGTCGAGCAACGCGGTGAACCTCACCGACGGGCTCGACGGCCTCGCGGCCGGCGCCTCGACGATGGTGTTCGGCGCCTACACGCTCGTGAACATCTGGCAGAACAACCAGTGGTGCGCGCTGACCGCGGGCAGCAAGTGCTACGACGTGCGCGACCCGCTCGACCTCGCCGCGGTCGCCGCGGCGCTCACCGGGGCCTGCTTCGGCTTCCTGTGGTGGAACGCCTCGCCGGCGAAGATCTTCATGGGCGACACCGGCTCGCTGTCCCTGGGCGGCGCGCTCGCCGGTCTCGCGGTCCTCACCCGCACCGAGTTCCTGCTCGCCGTGCTCGGCGGCCTGTTCGTGATCATCACGATGTCGGTGATCCTGCAGGTCGGCTACTTCAAGCTCACCAAGGGCCGGCGGATCTTCCGGATGGCACCGCTGCAGCACCACTTCGAGCTCAAGGGCTGGGCCGAGATCACGATCGTGATCCGGTTCTGGATCATCGCGGGGATCTGCGTCGCGGCCGGTCTCGGCGTGTTCTACGCCGAGTGGGTGGCCGGCGTATGAGCGGCCCCGAGCGGCGGGTCGACCGGCTGCACGAGCTGCAGCGGCTGGGCCGGCACGACGAGTGGGCGGGCGTGCGCGCCGTCGTCGTCGGGACCGGCGTGTCGGGCCTCGCGGCCGCGGACAGCCTGCTGCACCTCGGCGCGACGGTGACGGTGCTCGCGGAGGGCGCCACGGACGAGCAGCGGGAGCGGGCCGCGCTGCTCGAGGTGCTCGGCGCCACGGTGCGGGTCGGGCCCGGGCAGAGCGCGGCGCTGCCCGACGGCACCGACCTCGTCGTGGCGTCCCCCGGCGTCCCGCCCACCGCACCGCTGCTCGTGGCCGCCGCCGCGGGCGGGGTGCCGGTCTGGGGGGAGGTCGAGCTCGCCTGGCGGCTCCGCGACCCCGAGCACCCCGGTGAGTGGCTGTGCGTGACCGGCACCAACGGCAAGACCACCACCGTGCAGATGCTCGACACCATCCTGCGCGCGGCCGGTGTCGGCTCGGTCGCGTGCGGCAACGTCGGTCTCGCGGCCGTCGAGGCGGTGATGGACCCGACGCCGTACGCCGTCTACGCCGTCGAGCTGTCCAGCTTCCAGCTGCACTACACCCACTCGATGTCGCCCTGGTCGTCCGCGGTGCTGAACGTCGCCGAGGACCACCTGGACTGGTACCCCGGGCCGCACGGGATGCGCGACTACGCCGCCGACAAGGGCCGGGTCTACCACCAGGTGCGCTCGGCCTGCGTCTACAACGTCGCCGACCCGGTCACCGAGCGGCTCGTCCGCGACGCCGACGTCGTCGAGGGCGCCCGGGCGATCGGCTTCACGCTCGGCACCCCCGCGCCGTCCATGGTGGGCGTGGTCGACGACGTGCTGGCCGACCGGGCGTTCCTCGAGGAGCGTGGGCAGAGCGCCGTCGAGCTGTGCACCGTGGCCGACCTGGGCTCGCGCGCCCCGCACGTCGTGGCGAACGCCCTGGCTGGCGCCGCCCTGGCCCGGTCGGTGGGAGTCCCCCCGGTGGCGGTACGCGACGGCCTGCGCTCCTTCGTGCCCGGAGGCCACCGGATCGCCGACCTCGGCACCGTCCACCACGTCCGGTACGTCGACGACTCCAAGGCCACCAACCCGGCCGCGGCGGCGTCCTCGCTCCAGGCCTACGACCCGGTCGTCTGGGTCGCCGGAGGGCTGGCCAAGGGCGCCCGGTTCGACGACCTGGTCACGTCGGTGCGGGAGCGCCTGCGCGGCGTCGTCCTGCTCGGCCGGGACCGCGCCGTGGTCGCGGAGGCGCTTTCGCGACACGCGCCCGATGTGCCCGTGATCGACGTCGGCGGCGGTGAGACTGCTGTCATGGACCGCGTGGTCGAGGCGGCCGCGGGACTCGCCCGACCGGGAGACACCGTGCTGCTCGCCCCCGGCTGCGCGTCCATGGACATGTTCGCGAACTACGGCGCCCGCGGCGACGCCTTCGCGGAGTCGGTGCGCCGGCTGCGCGAGCGCTGAGCCGGCACCCGCCACGGCTGTCGCTAGGAGGGCACGGCGTGACCACCACGGCAGGGGAGCGGCGCGAGGCCCGCGATGCCCGCGAGGCCCCGGAGGGCCTGCTGGGCTCGCTGCGGCAGACGGCCGGGCAGGCCGGGCAGTCGGTGTCCGCGCTCCTGGACCGCCCGCTCACGTCGTACTACCTGCTGCTGGGCGCCTCGACCCTGCTGCTGACGATCGGGCTCATGGAGGTGCTCTCCGCCTCGAGCGTGGACGGCTTCGAGAACCACGGGAGCAGCTACTACTGGTTCCTGCGGCAGCTGACCTGGGTGGTCCTCGCCCTGCCGATCGCGTTCACGGCCACCCGGCTGCCGCACCGGGTGCTGCGCTGGTTCGCCTGGCCCGGCCTGCTGGTCGCGGTGGCGCTGCTGGCGCTCACCCAGACCAGCCTGGGCGTCTCGGTGAACGGCAACCAGAACTGGCTCCAGCTCGGTCCGCTGCGGATCCAGCCCTCGGAGGTCGCCAAGCTGGCGATCATCTTGTGGTGCTCGCACGTCTACGCGCACAAGGAGCGCCTGCTCGGCGACTGGCGGCACACGCTGGTGCCGGTGCTCCCGGTCTCGGTCCTCGTCGTCGGCATGGTCGTGCTCGGCGGCGACCTCGGCACCGCGCTGGTGCTGATGGCGATCGTGCTCGGGCTGCTGTGGGTGGTGGGTGCCCCCGCGCGGCTGTTCGTGGGCTCGCTGGTCACCGTGGCCGTCGCTGCGCTCTACCTCGCCACGACCAGTGCCGAGCGGCTGCAGCGCCTCACGAACTTCGCCGACCCGTTCAAGGACTACCAGGGCGCCGGCTGGCAGCCGGCCCACGGGCTGTTCGCGATGTCGAGCGGCGGGATCTTCGGGAAGGGCATCTCCGCCAGCCAGCAGAAGTGGGGCGCGCTGCCGGAGGCGCACACCGACTTCATCTTCGCGGTGCTCGGCGAGGAGCTCGGGCTCGTCGGCACGCTGCTCGTGCTGGCGCTCTTCCTCACCATCGCCTACGCCGGCATCCGCGTCGCGGTCCGGACCCGGGACCCCTTCGTCCGCTACATGTCCGCCGGGATCACCGTGTGGCTGACCGCCCAGATGATCATCAACATCGGCATGGTGCTCGCGCTGCTGCCGGTCATCGGCCTGCCGCTGCCGCTGGTCTCCTACGGCGGCTCCGCGCTCCTGCCCTCCCTCGTGGCCCTCGGCCTGCTGCTCTCCTTCGCTCGATCCGAGCCCGGCGCCCAGGCCGCCCTCGACGCGAAGCGCCGGCGCCGCACCGCGGGCGTGACGGCCGGCGGCGGCCTCGCGAGGCGCCGGCGATGAAGGTCCTGCTGGCCGGTGGCGGCACGGCGGGGCACACCTCCCCGCTGCTGGCCACCGCCGACGCGCTGCGCCGCCTCGACGCCGGCGTCGAGGTGACCGCGCTCGGCACACCGCGCGGGATCGAGGTCCGGGTGGTGCCGGAGGCCGGGTACCCGCTGGAGCTGGTCCCCCCGGTGCCGCTGCCCCGACGGCCCTCGGCCGACCTCGCCCGGGTGCCGGGCCGGCTCGTCGGTGCGTTGCGGGCCGCGCTGGACGTGCTGGACCGGGTCCGTCCCGACGTGGTGGCCGGGTTCGGCGGCTACGTCTGCGTGCCGGCCTACCTCGCGGCACGGCGGCGCGGCATCCCGCTCGTGGTGCACGAGGGGAACGCGCTGCCCGGGCTGGCGAACCGGGTCGGCGCGCGGCTCACCACGCACGTCGCCACCAGCTTCCCGGCCACGCCGCTGCGCCACGCGTCGTACCTCGGGCTGCCGATCCGGCGGATGGTCTCCACGCTGGACCGGACCGCGCTGCGGGACGAGGCCCGCCGCGGACTGGGGCTCGACGCGGACCGGCCGACGCTGCTCGTCACCGGCGGCAGCCAGGGTGCCCGTCGGCTCAACGAGGCCGTGGCCGGCGCCGAGCGGTCCCTGGCCGATGCCGGGGTGCAGGTCCTGCACGTCACCGGGCCGGCCAACACCGTGGTGGTGACGCGGCGCGGTGGCGAGCCGCCGTACGTCGTCCTGCCCTACGTCGACCGGATGGACCTCGCCTACGCCGCCGCCGACCTCGTCGTGTGCCGCGCCGGCGCCAACACGGTCACGGAGGTGGCCGCCGTCGGGCTGCCCGCCGTGTTCGTCCCGCTGCCGATCGGCAACGGCGAGCAGGGGCGCAACGCGCGCCCCGTCGTGGACGCCGGCGGGGGACTGCTCGTCGCGGACGCGGAGCTCACCCCGGAGTGGGTCGCGCGCACCGTGCCGGCGCTGGCCGCCGACCCGGCGCGTCTGGCGGCGATGTCGGCGGCGGCGTCCGGCCTGGTCCCCCGCGACGCCGACGAGCGGCTCGCGCGGATGGTGCTCGGGGCCGGCTCCCGGGGTGCCGGGACGAGGGTGCCGGGATGAGGGTGCCGGGATGAGGGTGCCGGGATGAGGGTGCCGGGATGAGGGTGCCGGGATGAGGGTGCCCGTGCCTCAGGAGCTGCTGCCCGCCGACCGGCTCGGCCGGGTCCACTTCGTCGGCATCGGCGGGGCGGGGCTGTCCGGCATCGCCCGGATCATGCTGGCCCGAGGGATCCCGGTCAGCGGCAGCGACGCCAAGCAGTCCCCGACCGTCGAGGCGCTGCGCGCGCTCGGCGCCCGCTGCCACGTCGGTCACGCCGCGGAGCAGGTCCGCGACGTCGACACCGTGGTCGTCTCCACCGCCGTGCGCGAGGACAACCCCGAGGTCGTCGAGGCGCGCCGGCTGGGGCTGCGGCTGCTGCCGCGCTCGGCCGCCCTGGACTCGGTCATGCAGGGCCGCACGGTCGTGGCCGTCGCCGGCACCCACGGCAAGACGACGACGACCTCCCTGCTCACGGTCGCGCTCCAGCACTGTGCGGCCGACCCCTCCTTCGCCATCGGGGGGGACCTCAACGAGTCCGGCTCCAACGCCCACGACGGCAGCGGACGGATCTTCGTCGCCGAGGCCGACGAGAGCGACGGCGCGTTCCTGGTCTACTCACCGCACGGTGCCGTCGTCACCAACGTCGAGGCCGACCACCTCGACAACTACGGCACCGAGGAGGCCTACCGGGCCGCCTTCGCGACGTTCGCCGACCGGATCGACCCCGACGGCTTCCTCGTCGCCTGCGTCGACGACCCCGGCGCGGTCGAGCTCCTCGAGCGGGCGCGGGCCCGCGGTCTCGCCGTCACCGGCGTGGGGGAGTCGGCGGCTGCGGACCTGCGCGCCGAGGACCTGGTGTTCGCCGGCGCCACGTCGCGGTTCACCGTGGTCGGCGGCGACCGCCGGCTCGGCGACGTGACCCTGCGGATCCCCGGACGGCACTACGTGCTCGACGCTCTCGCCGCCCTGGCTGCGGGACTGCGTCTCGGCTTCTCCTTCCCGGACCTGCGCCGCGGGCTCGAGGCGTTCTCCGGGACCCGGCGGCGTATGGAGCTCAAGGGTGAGGCCGGCGGGGTCCGGGTCTACGACAGCTACGCCCACCACCCCAACGAGATCGCCGGCGACCTCCAGGCGGCCCGCTCGCTGGCCGGTGACGGGCGGGTCGTGGTCGCGTTCCAGCCGCACCTGGTCTCGCGGACCCGGATCTTCGGCCCCGCGATGGGCCGCGCCCTCGGCGCCGCCGACAGCGTCGTGGTGATGGACGTGTACGTCGCCCGCGAGGACCCCGAGCCGGGCGTCGACGGCCGGCTCGTCGCCTCGCACGTGCCGCTGCCCGCCGACCGGGTGCGCTTCGAGCCGTCCTGGTCCGCGACGCCCACGGCGCTGGTCGAGCGGGCCCGGCCCGGCGACGTCGTGCTCACGCTCGGCGCCGGCGACGTGACGCTGGTCGGGCCCGAGGTGCTGGAGCTGCTGCGGGAGCGCGCGGAGGAGGACCGATGAGACTGCCGGGTCGAGGCCGGGCGGACGCCGAGCCCGTCGAGGAGGAACGGGTGGGCCCGGCCGGGGACGGCGGCGGTGACGGCGGCGACGGCGGCGGGGACGTCGAGCCGACCGTCCGGCTGGCGCGCCGCCGGTTCGCGCGGCGACAGTGGTCGCGGCGCTGGCTGGCCTGGCGCCGGGTGCTCGGGGCCGTGCTGCTCGTCGGCGTGGTCGCCGGGGCGGTGTGGCTGGTGTTCTTCTCCTCGGTGCTCGCCGTCTCCGGGGTCACGGTCGAGGGCACGCGCGTCCTGGCGTCCTCGACGGTGCGGTCGGCCGCCGAGGTGCCGCTGGGCGGCCCGCTGGCGACGGCGGACCTGGGCTCGGTGACGGCACGGGTGGAGCGGCTGCCCGCCGTCCGCAGCGTCGACGTGTCCCGGTCCTGGCCGGACCGGGTCCGGATCGCGGTGACCGAACGGCGGGCGGTGGCCGCCGTCCGCCGCGGCGCGGGCCCGCTGCGGGGCGTCGACGAGCAGGGCGTGCTGTTCCGCAGCTTCGCCCGCCCCCCGAAGGGCCTGCCGGTGATCCGCATGCGCGCGGGCGCCGGTCAGGACGCGCTGGCCGAGGCGGCCACGGTCGCGGCCTCGCTGCCCGCGGACGTCGCCCGGCGCGTCGCCGAGGTCGAGGTCCGCACCGTCGACACGATCTCGCTCCGGCTGCACAACGGGCGGCTGGTCCGCTGGGGGAGCGCCGACGACTCGGCCGACAAGGGCCGGGTGCTCGCCGTCCTGCTCCACCGGCGCGCGTCGTTCTACGACGTCAGCGTCCCCGGCGAGCCGGTCATCCGCCCCTGACCCCCTCCTGCCGCCGAGGGGTCACTCAGTCAGGCAGACACGCCATGCCGCGCGGAGGAGATGACCCCTTGCCGCGGCCCGGACACGCCCGGCCGCGAATTTCCGGCGACGCGCCGCGTGTCGTCGCGGGTTCCCAAGCCCCGTCCCCTACGTTCTTCTGCAACGCGAGGTTGACATAACTATAACCCTCTACTTGAGGGTGAGGGTTCCTCCCAAGATCGTCAGCATCGCGGCTTCCCCACCGACATACACCCCGTCTGTTCTGCACCAGAGGCAGAGCAGCCAAGCAGCGAGAGGCACTGCCGTGGCAGCACCGCAGAACTACCTGGCCGTCATCAAGGTCGTGGGTATCGGTGGAGGTGGAGTCAACGCCGTCAACCGGATGATCGAGGTCGGCCTCAAGGGCGTCGAGTTCATCGCGATCAACACCGACGCCCAGGCCCTCCTCATGAGCGACGCCGACGTCAAGCTCGACATCGGCCGCGAGCTCACCCGCGGGCTCGGCGCCGGCGCCAACCCCGACGTGGGAGGCAAGGCCGCCGAGGACCACGCCGAGGAGATCGAGGAGGTCATCAAGGGCGCCGACATGGTGTTCGTGACCGCCGGCGAGGGCGGTGGCACCGGGACCGGGGGCGCGCCCGTCGTGGCCCGGATCGCGCGCTCGCTCGGCGCGCTCACCATCGGCGTGGTGACGCGCCCGTTCTCGTTCGAGGGCCGGCGCCGTGCCAACCAGGCGGAGGAGGGGATCGCCGGGCTGCGCGAGGAGGTCGACACCCTCATCGTGATCCCGAACGACCGACTGCTGTCGATCAGCGACCGCAACGTCTCGGTGCTCGACGCGTTCAAGCAGGCCGACCAGGTGCTGCTGCAGGGCGTCTCGGGCATCACCGACCTGATCACCACGCCGGGCCTGATCAACCTCGACTTCGCCGACGTGAAGTCGGTGATGGCCAACGCGGGCTCGGCACTGATGGGCATCGGCTCGGCCCGCGGCGAGGACCGCGCCGTCGCCGCCGCCGAGATGGCCGTGTCGAGCCCGCTGCTCGAGGCCTCCGTCGACGGCGCCCACGGCGTGCTGCTCTCGATCGCGGGCGGCTCGGACCTGGGTCTGTTCGAGATCAACGAGGCCGCCGCACTGGTGTCGCAGGCCGCGCACGCCGAGGCCAACATCATCTTCGGTGCGGTCATCGACGACGCGCTCGGCGACGAGGTCCGGGTGACGGTCATCGCCGCCGGCTTCGACGGCGGGATGCCCAAGCGCCGGGACAACTACACCGGGCTGCGCCGCGAGCCGGCGCCCCAGGCGACGCAGGACGACGTCCGGGCCGCGGCCCGGACCGCGATGCCCTCGCAGGCCCCGTCGCAAGGCCCGTCGCAGGGCCTGTCCCAGCCGTCGGCACCCACGCAGCGGCCCGCCGTCCCGGTGGGCGGCGTCGCGACCGGACGCCCGTCCGCAGGGTCGCCCGTGGGCGCACCCGGTGGCGCCGGTGCCACGTCGGTGCGGGAGCCCGAGCGGGTCGGGGCCGCCCACCAGTCCGGCCCGCAGCCGTCGCAGCCCGCCCGTCGGCCGGCGTTCGAGGACGACGAGCTGGACGTCCCCGACTTCCTGAAGTGACGACCGGCCGGCGCCTGCCGGCCACGAGGAGGGCCGTCCAGCAGTGTTCGCGTTCGAGGACACGCACGGCGGGATCGGCGTCGCGTTCACGGACCGCCACGGTGGCACCAGTGGCGGTCCGTTCGCGTCGCTCAACCTCTCCGACGCGACCGGTGACGACCCCTCCGCGGTCCGCGACAACCTGGCCCGGGTCGCGGACGCGCTGGGCCCGGACGACCTGGTGCTGATGCACCAGGTGCACGGCGCCGACGTGCACGTGGTCGCGGGGCCGCCGGACGGGGTGCCGGTCGCGGACGCGCTCGTCACCGCGGTGCCGTCGGTGGCGCTGGTGGTGCGGGTCGCCGACTGCGTTCCGGTGCTCCTCGCGGACCGCTCGGCGGGTGTGGTCGGCGCCGCCCATGCCGGCCGGCCCGGCCTCGCGGCCGGCGTGGTGCCGCGGGCCGTCGACGCGATGCGGGCACTCGGGGCGAAGGAGATCGAGGCATGGGTGGGGCCGCACGTCTGCGGCTCCTGCTACGAGGTCCCCGACGAGCTGCGCCGGCAGGTCGGCGCCATGGTCCCCGAGTCGGTGGCGGAGACCTCCTGGGGGACACCGGCGCTCGACCTCGGCGCGGGCGTGCGGGCCCAGCTCGCAGCCGTGGGCGTCGGGTCGGTCCACGAGGTGCCCCGCTGCACGCTCGAGGACGAGAACCTGTTCTCCTACCGGCGTCAGGGCCGCCGCTCCGGCCGGCTCGCCGGGCTCGTGTGGAGCGGGCCGTGACCCGCGCCGACCCGCGGCGTGAGGAGCTGGCCGCGAACCTCGCCACCGTGCGCGAGAGGATCGCCACCGCCTGCCGTGCGGCGGGGCGGTCTCCCGACGACGTCACGCTGACCGTCGTCACGAAGTTCTTCCCGGCCGACGACGTACGTCTGCTGGCGGGGCTCGGGGTCCGCCACGTCGGTGAGAACCGGCACCAGGAGGCGCAGGCCAAGGCCGCCGACTGCGCGGACCTGGACCTGACGTGGCACTTCATCGGAGGCCTGCAGAGCAACAAGGCGGCTGCCGTGGCCGGGTACGCCTCCGTCGTGGAGTCGGTGGACCGCGAGAGGCTGCTGCGCCCGCTCTCACGCGGCGCGGCCGAGCACGGCCGGGTCGTCGACGTGCTGGTGCAGGTGGACCTGGACCCCTCCGGGGGCGGACCGGGCCGGGCCGGGATCCTGCCGCAGCAGGCACCGGCGCTCGCGGCCCACGTCGCGGCGACCGAGGGCCTGCGCCTGCGCGGTGTCATGGCCGTCGCGCCGCTCGGTGCCGACCCGGTGCCCGCCTTCCGCCGGCTCGCCGACGTCGCCGCCGAGGTGCGCGCCCTCGAACCGGCGGCGAGCTGGATCTCGGCGGGGATGAGCGGCGACCTCGAGGCGGCGGTGGAATCCGGTGCGACACACGTGCGGATCGGCAGCGCGGTGCTCGGTAGCCGTCCCACCGGACGGTAGGGTCACCCACGAGTCGAGCGTCCCACCGGGGGATGCCAGATCGACCGAAGGGCAGCAGTCATGGGCAGCGCGATGCGCAAGATGGGTGTCTACCTTGGCCTGCTCGAGGACGCCGGCCGCTACGACGACGAGTACGACGACGACTACGCCGAGCAGTACGCCGAGCAGCCGGCGCGGCAGCAGGAGCCCGCCCGACCGGCACCGGTGGCCAACATCTCCGAGCGACGTCGGCCCCAGCCGAGCCAGCCGACCCACGGAGCCACCGC
Organism: Nocardioidaceae bacterium; assembly: GCA_025927595.1. Taxonomy (GTDB): domain Bacteria; phylum Actinomycetota; class Actinomycetes; order Propionibacteriales; family Nocardioidaceae; genus Nocardioides_B. The sequence continues at coordinate 13,524 of JAICLD010000025.1, forward strand.
GCAGAACACCGTGGCCGAGCTGTCGCGGATCACCACGCTGCACCCCCGCACCTACAACGAGGCACGCACCATCGGCGAGAACTTCCGAGAGGGCGTGCCGGTGATCATGAACCTCTCCGACATGGACGACTCCGACGCGAAGCGTCTCGTCGACTTCGCGGCGGGTCTCGTCTTCGCGGTGCGCGGCACCATCGAGCGCGTCACGAACAAGGTGTTCCTGCTCTCCCCGCCCAACGTGGTGGTGGCCGCCGAGGACAAGCAGCGGATCGCCGAGAACGGCTTCTTCAACCAGAGCTGACGCACGGCTCCTCCGGCCCCGTGCCGGCGGGGCCGTCCTGACTAGAATCCGGCCCCGTGGGACCCATCGCACTCACCCTCTACTACCTGCTGGGCATCTTCCTCGCGCTGATGCTCGTGCGGCTCGTCGTCGACTGGGTGCAGGTCTTCGCGCGCTCCTGGACCCCGAGGGGTCCGGTCCTGCTGGTCCTCGAGGTCGTCTACACGATCACCGACCCGCCGATCCGGTTCATCCGGCGGTTCGTGCCGCCACTGCGGATCGGCAGCGTCGCGCTGGACACGAGCTTCCTCATCGTGCTCGTGGCCGTCTACCTGCTGCGCTACCTGCTGCTGCGGATCCCGGTCTGAGGCCGTGGGTCGGGCCGCTGCCGAGCATGCGGTGGGGGTAGCGTGACCCGTCGTGCGGCCCACCGGCCGCGGTGGTCTCGGCTGTCCACCACGACCGGAACGACCGGAGCGGCCGCCACGACCGGCGTACGACGTCGGGCCCCGACCACACGACACGACACGACAGACAAGGGTGAGTCATGCCGCTGACGCCTCAGGACGTGAGCAACAAGCGCTTCACGCCGGTGCGGGTTCGCCGCGAGGGCTACGACATGGGCGAGGTCGACGCGTTCCTCGACGAGGTCGAGGCCGAGCTCTCCCGGCTGAACCAGGAGAACGCCGACCTGCGGCGCCGGCTCGGCGAGGACGTCGCCGCCCCCGAGGGCACGGCGCCCGGAGCCGACACGGGCGGGGCCGCCGCCGCTGCGCCCGAGGTGGCCGCTCCGGCCCCGGCCACGGCCCCCGCGGAGGCCGGCGGGCCCGCCGTGACAGCCGCTCCCACCGAGACCCTCAAGGTGGTCACCGCGTCGGAGGCCTCCACGGCCGCCACCCGACTGCTCGAGATCGCGACCCGCAACGCCGACCAGCTCGTCGACGAGGCCCGTGCCGAGGCCGAGGCGCTGCGCGCGAGCGCCGGGGCGGACGCAGAGCGACTGGAGACGCAGACCCGTGAGCGGCTGGAGCAGCTGGAGTCCGACGCCCGCACCCGCTCGGAGATGCTGGACGCGGAGACCCAGGAGCGGCGCTCGCGGCTGTTCGGGGACCTCGACCGTGAGCGCGAGCGGCTCGACGGCCAGGTGGAGAGCCTGCGCGCGTTCGAGCGGGAGTACCGCGCCCGGCTGCGCAGCTACTTCCAGGAGCAGCTCGCCGCGCTCGACGGCAGCGGCGAGGGCGGGGTCTCCGGCGAGCGGCTCACCTCGCTGCTCGGCGACGACGACCGCTGACGCCGGTGGGCCCGCGCCGGGTCAGGCGCGGGCCACCTGGAACGCCAGCCGCAGGTCCTCGTCACGCACCACGGTGCCTCCGGCCTGACCGTCCACGGCCCCCTCGCGCAGCTCGGTGGCCAGCACCTCCTCGGCCACCAGGCCTCCGAACTCGCGCAGCGCCTCGGCCGTGTCGCCCTCGGCCTCCCAGACGAGCCTGACCCGGTCGCTGACGTCGAAGCCGCTGGTCTTGCGCGCCTCCTGCACCATCCGCACGACCTCGCGAGCCAGGCCGGCCCGCACCAGCTCCGGGGTCAGCTCGAGGTCCAGCGCGACCGTCTCGCCCTGCTCGTTGACCACCGACCAGCCCTCGCGCGGGCGCTCCGCCACGATCACCTCGTCGGGGAGCACCTCGACGTCCTCGCCCTCGACGTGGACCACGGCGCGGCCGTGCGCCTCCAGCGCGGCGGCCAGGGCGGCGGCGTCGGCGTCGGCGATCGCCGCCGCGACGGCGGGGGTGCGCCGCGCGAAGCGCCGGCCGAGGGAGCGGAAGCTGCCCTTGGCGGTGTGCTCCACGAGGTCCGCGCCGGCCGCGGACAGCGGCTCGACGTCGCCGACGTTGAGCTCGTCGGCCACCTCCCGGCGCAGCTCCTCTGTGAGCCGAGCCCACGCGGCCGTCCCGACCAGCGCCCGGCGCAGCGGCTGCCGCGTGCGGACCTTGGCGTCGGCGCGCGCCGCGCGGCCCAGCTCCACCAGCCGCCGGGTGAGCGCCATCCGGTCCGCGAGACCGGCGTCGACGAGGTCGGCATCCGCCTCCGGCCACGCGGCCAGGTGCACCGACTCCGGCCCGTGGGGGTCGGCGGCGCGGAACAGGTCCTGCCACACGCGCTCGGTGATGAACGGCGTCAGCGGAGCCATCAGCAGCGTGACCACCCGCAGGCACTCGTGCAGCGTGGCGAGCGCCGCCGGCTCGCCGGCCCAGAAGCGCCGGCGGGACCGTCGCACGTACCAGTTCGACAGGTCGTCGACGTACGACGCGAGCAGGGTGCCGGCACGCTGGGTGTCGAAGCCGTCGAGGGCCTCGGTCACGCCCTGCACGAGCCGGTGCGCCTCGGACAGCGCCCACCGGTCCAGCACCGGCCGCTCCGCCACCGACGGGGCGTGGGTGGCGTCCTCGGGCGACCAGCCGGCGGTGCGCGCGTAGAGGGCCTGGAACGCGACGGTGTTCCAGTAGGTCAGCAGGACCTTGCGGACCGTCTCCTGGATCGCCGCGTGCCCGACCCGCCGGGCCGCCCAGGGCGAGCCCGACGCCGCCATGAACCAGCGGACCGCGTCCGCGCCGTGCTGCTCCATCAGCGGCATCGGCTCCAGGATGTTGCCCAGGTGCTTGGACATCTTGCGGCCGTCCTCGGCCAGGATGTGGCCCAGGCACAGGACGTTGCGGTACGACGACTCGTCGAAGACCAACGTCCCGATCGCCATCAGCGTGTAGAACCAGCCGCGGGTCTGGTCGATCGCCTCGCAGATGAAGTCGGCCGGGTAGGCCTGCTCGAACCGCTCGGCCGAGCCCGGCCGGTGCGGATAGCCCCACTGCGCGAACGGCATCGAGCCGCTGTCGAACCACGCGTCGATGACCTCGGGGACCCGGTGGGCCGTCGACGCGCACGGTGCGGTCCCGTCCTGCGGGCCGTGCGGGCACGGGAACGTCACCTCGTCGACGTACGGGCGGTGCGGGTCGAGCCCGGACTGGTCGCTGCCGGTCAGCTCCGAGAGCTCGGCCAGCGATCCCACGACCGTGACGTGGCCCGCCGCGCAGCGCCACACGGGAAGGGGCGTGCCCCAGTAGCGGCTGCGGGAGAGCGCCCAGTCGATGTTGTGGTGCAGCCAGTCCCCGTAGCGGCCCCACTTGATCGTCTCCGGGAACCACCGGGTCCGCTCGTTCTCCCGCAGCAGCGCCTGCTTGACCTGCGTGGTCCGGACGTACCAGGACGGCTGGGCGTAGTACATGAGCGGCGTGTGGCAGCGCCAGCAGTGCGGATAGCTGTGCTCGTAGGCGACGTGCCGGAACAGCAGCCCACGTCGCTCGAGGTCCGCCACCAGGTCGGCGTCGGCGTGCTTGAAGAACTGCCCGCCGACCAGCGGTACGTCGTCGCCGAAGTGCCCGTCCGGGCGCACCGGGACGACCACGGGCAGGCCGTAGCCGCGGCTGACCGCCATGTCGTCCTCACCGAAGGCGGGGGACTGGTGCACGAGGCCGGTGCCGTCCTCGACGGTGACGTAGTCGGCGAGGACCACGAGGTGCGGCGGTGTGCCGCCCTCGGGGACGTCGGGGAAGTCCACCAGGTCGAACGGCCGCCGGTAGGTCCACCGCTCCATGTCCCGGCCCCGCACGCGCGCCTCGACGGTCCAGCCCTCGCCGAGCACCGCCTCGAAGAGCGGCTCCGCCACGACGAGCGTCTCCCGGCCGTCGCTCGCCACGACGTAGTCGACGTCCGGGTTCACCGCCACGGCGGTGTTGGAGACCAGCGTCCACGGCGTCGTCGTCCACACCAGCAGCGCCGCTCCCGGGCGGTCGTCACCCGCGGCGTGCGGCCCGGACGTCAGCGGGAACCGCACGTAGACGCTCGGGTCGGTCACGGTCTCGTAGCCCTGCGCCAGCTCGTGGTCGGACAGGCCGGTCCCACAGCGGGGGCAGTACGGCGCGACCCGGTAGTCCTCGACGAGCAGGCCGCGCTCGTGGATCTGCTTCAGCGCCCACCACACGGACTCCACGTAGCCGGGGTCCATCGTCCGGTAGGGGTCGGTGGTGTCGACCCAGTAGCCCATCCGCTCGGTCATCGCCTCGAACGCGTCGACGTGCCGCTGGACGGACTCCCGGCAGGCCGCGTTGAACTGCGCGACGCCGTACTCCTCGATGTCCTGCTTGCCGGAGAAGCCGAGCTCCTTCTCCACGGCCAGCTCGACCGGCAGCCCGTGGCAGTCCCAGCCGCCCTTCCGCTCGACGAGGTAGCCGCGCATCGTCCGGTAGCGGGGGAAGACGTCCTTGAAGACCCGGGCCTCGACGTGGTGGGTGCCGGGGCGCCCGTTGGCGGTGGGCGGCCCCTCGTAGAAGGTCCAGCGCGGCCGGCCCTCCGCCTGCTCGAGCGACCGCTCGAAGGTGTGCTGCTCACGCCAGACGTCGAGGATCCCGTGCTCGAGGGCGGGCAGGTCGACCTGGGGCGGGACGGGGCGGTAGCTGCTCACGGGTGGTCCTCCGGCCGGGGCGGCGGTGCGCCGCCCGTGGATGCTGGGCTGGAGGGACGAGTGCGGACGCCGGCCTGCGCCGGTGCCGCCCCGCGGTACCACCCTCCTTGGCGGTCGATGTCGCTGACCGCCCTCTCGTCACCACCGCTGCCGGGTCTACCCGCCGGCCCAGTGCGGACCTGCGCTCTTCCGGCGGCTCGAGGCTGATCTTCGCTCCGGACAACACCCCCGGGCTCTCACCGTCCCCGGGTCGCTGCCGGCTGTGCTCGGAGCTACTGGTCCCGTCCACGCCGTGCGGTCGTCCCAGTCTGCCAGATCCGCGCTCCGCTGCCCCGGGCGGCCGTCGGGGCGGCCAGCGCCTGGGGCCGACTCGCGCGCGCCCTTGTTGTCAGGGGTACCGGCGCGGCATATCCTCGCGGCACCCGTGTGGCCCCGGCCACACGTTCTCGGTCTTGACCGCTGCTTTCGAGGGGGCCGCGCTGATGGCAGGGACGACTGCACGCAAGGCGGCCGAGAAGGCTGCCACGACGGTGGCGCGAGGACGCAGGTCCGCGAAGCCGGCCGAGGCCCCACAGGCGTCGAGCGCCGCGCCTGCGGCAGGCAGGTCGGCGGCCCAGAAGGTGCCGGCCCAGAAGACGCCGGCGAAGAAGGCACCGGCCGCCAAGGCACCAGCCAAGGCACCAGCCAAGGCACCGGCCAAGGCCCCGGCGAAGCGGGCCGCGGCGGCGAAGGGGGCCCGCACCCCTGCTGCGGCGGCGCGCCAGCTCGCGGTCAAGAGCGGCGAGAAGCCCTGGACCGTCGCGGAGCTCACGGAGGTGCGCCAGGAGCTCGAGGCCGACCACGAGCGGCTGATGTCCGAGCTGAACCTCGCCCGGCACGAGCTCCACGACCTGATGCGGGACGCGGGCGACGGGGCCGGGAACGACCAGGCCGACGTGGGGTCCACGACCTTCGAGCGCGACCACGAGATGAGTCTCGCGAACAACGCCCGGCTGATGCTCGAGCAGACGGAGCGGGCGCTCGCCCGCATCGAGGACGGCAGCTACGGGCGGTGCGAGAGCTGCGGGGAGCCGATCGGGAAGATGCGGGTGATGGCCTTCCCCCGTGCCACACTGTGCCTGTCATGCAAGCAGCGCGAGGAGCGTCGCTGAGCCCCAGCGACACCGACGGCCCGGCTTCGGCCGTCCCCTCCCACGGTCCTGCCCGGCGTGCCCGCCGCAGGTCGCTGTGGCTGCTGGTGGTCGTGGCCGCCGTGGGGTACACGCTCGACGTCACCACCAAGGTCCTCGCCGTCGCCGGGCTGGGCGACGGCACGCAGGTGCGGGTCGTCGGCGACCTGCTGACCCTCTCGCTGGTGCGCAACCCGGGAGCCGCCTTCAGCACCGGCACCTCCTACACCGCGGTGCTCTCGTGCGTGGCCATCGCCGCCGCCGTCGCCGTCGTGTGGACGGCGCGACGGCTGGCCAGCACGGGCTGGGCCCTGGGGCTCGGGTTCCTGCTCGCCGGCGTCCTCGGCAACCTGACCGACCGGGTGTTCCGCGAGCCCGGCTTCCTGCAGGGTCATGTCGTGGACTTCCTGCGGCTGCCGCACTGGCCGGTGTTCAACGTCGCCGACATGTGCATCAACGCCGCGGCGGTCCTCATC
>JAICLD010000223.1 GCA_025927595.1 Nocardioidaceae bacterium
CGAGCAGCCGGTCCCACTGGGCCCGCATGAAGCCGGGCCGAGCCATCGCGTAGGCGCCCCAGCCCACGCCGCGCACGTCGATGTTGGCCAGCAGCAGCCGGTTCACCCTCACCTCCGGGATCCGGCCCGCGGTGAAGCCGACGACCAGGAGCCGCCCGAGCGGACCGAGGGACCGCAGCGAGTCGGTCATCCGGTCGCCGCCGACGACGTCGACGACCACGTCGACGCCAGCGCCGCCGGTGAGCTCGCGCACCGCGGTGAGGAACCCGTCGGCGGGCACCACGTGGTCGGCGCCGAGGGACCGGGCGAAGTCGGCCTTCTCCTCGGTGGAGACGACCGCGACGGTCGTGGCGGCGGAGCCCTTCGCGACCTGCAGACAGGCGCTGCCGACCCCGCCCGCGGCGCCGTGCACCAGCACGGTCTCGCCGGCGGTCAGCCCGGCTCGGGTCGCCAGCGCGAACTGGGCGGTCAGGTAGTTCATCGGCATGGCCGCCGCGCGCACCAGGTCGAGCCCGTCGGGGACCGCGAGGACGCTGTCGGGGTCGAGGGCGAGCAGGTCCGCCCCGCCGCCGTACGGCACGCAGCAGGCGACCCGGTCGCCGGCGGCGACGTGGCACCCCTCGGGGGCGGACCGGACGACGCCGGCGACGTCGACGCCGAGCTGGAAGGGCGGTTCGGGCCGGAGCTGGTACTGCCCGCGGCTGAGCAGCAGGTCGGGCCAGCTGATCCCGAGCGCGTGCACCTCCACCAGCACCTGGTCCTCGGCCGGGACCGGCTCGGGGGCCTCCACCACCCGGACGCCCGCGGGCCCGTCGAGGGTCGTGACCTGGACCGAACGCATCTGTGGCTCCTGACGACCGGGGCGGGACCCGACCGAGGCTAGGGGGTCCGGACCACGCTCGCCATCTCGAAGTGCATGGGGTCGGTGTAGTGCCAGTCCCCGCCCCAGGCGAACCCCCACCGCTTGAAGATCGCCACGACCCGCCGGTCCATGAGGCCCGCGGTGCCACGCTGGTTGCCGGGCACGTTGAGATCCACGGCGATCCCCCACGTGTGCAGCGAGAGCCCCTTCGCCGGGTCGTGGGCGATGAAGCGGGGGTAGTAGCAGCCGCCGTACTCGCCCGCATGGATCCGGTCGGCCAGCCCCGCCCGCACCACGTCCTCCAAGGCGCCCCGCAGCTGCGGCAGCATGCCCTTGTTGCAGGTGACCCGGCCCAGCACCGGCACCGACGCGGTGCGGATGTACCTCCGCACCCACGCTGGGTCGGGCGCGACGGTGCCGTCGGCGTGCGGCGTGTAGCTGAAGGTCCCGACCCGGCTGGCCACCGACGTGCCGGACAGCACCGCGGTGCCGCGGTTCCCGGCGTGGAACTCCAGCGCCAGCGTCTGCAGGGTCAGTCCCGGCCCGATCACCGCTCGCAGCGGCCCGGTGACCGCCGCGGGGTCGCGGCTGCCGGTGGAGACCAGCAGCGCGTTCGCCCTCGGCATCGCCAGCTGCCGGGCCCGCGGCAGGTCGACGACGGCCGAGATCTGCCGGACCAGGGGTGCGTAGGCGCCGATGTGGACCCGCGGTGCGCGGCGGGAGGCACCCAGGCGCAGGTACCCGCGGGGGTCCTCGAGCCGGCGCGGCAGTGACGGGTCGACCGCGACCTCCCCGCCGGCCACGCGGGACCAGACCGCGTCCGAGCGTGCCGACTCCCACTGGGTGAACCGGCGCAGCCGGCCCAGGTCGCCGGACGCGACCGTCAGCGCCCGGCCGTTCACCGGCACCGAGGACAGCGACAGCGGCAGGACCGCGGTGACGCCGGCAACGTCGCGCAGCCGCCGCCTCACGGCCTCGGGGATCGTCGTCGCGCCGGCCACCAGCAGGTCCGCGGTGTGCAGCCGACCGGCGAGGTGGCCGGGATCGCGGACCGCGTAGTCCGCCGGGGCGGACGGTGAGGCGGGGCCCGAGGCCGCCGCGGACCCCGGGGGCCCCGTGGACACGTCCGAGGAGGGCCCGCCGGTGTCCGCCGGCCCCGGCGGCGTCGACGCGGCCGTCGCGAGCGGGACGGTCGCTCGGGGTGATCGCGCCGAGCAGGCGGTCAGCGCCAGGAGCAGGCACAGCAGGCCCGCTCCGGCGCGGGCCCGCGACCTCGTCGGCTGCCGCATCGTCCCTCCTCCCGGACCCGTCGACCACCGGGCGGCCCGCTCGCGCGGCCCATCCAGGGCGGCGTGCACGCCGAACCAGCAGTATGCCGTCCGCCGCCGCCCCGTGCCCGAGGGAGCCGACGACCCGGGTCCGCCGGTCCGCACGCGCGCTCGGCGCCGTCGCCGGGCTGCTGTCCGCCGTGGCCGGCGCCGGTGTCTCGGAGGCACTCGCGGCGGTCCTGCACGGGGTCACCTCCCCGCTGCTCGCGGTCGGCAACCGGGCTGTCGACCTCACCCCTCGCCCGGTCAAGGAGTGGGCGGTCGAGACGCTCGGCAGCCACGACAAGCCGGCGCTGGTCGCCGGGGTCCTGGTGACGGTGGCCGTCGTCACCGCCGTCGCGGGGGCAGTCGGGGCCCGTCGGCCCCGGCTCGCCCTGGCGGTCTTCGTCGGGCTGGGTGCCGCGGGTGCGGCCGCTGCCGTCACCGACCGGTCCGCGACCGCGGGGCCGCTGCTGCGGCTCCTGCCCGCGCTGTCGCTGCTCCTGGTCGCGGCGACGGTCCTCCACGTGCTGCTGGCCCGGCTGCGCCGCGACGCCCCTCCCGGCCGGCTGCCCGGCGACGACCTGCCGGCCGGCTTCGACCGACGCGGGTTCCTCCGGGCGGCGCTGGCGGCGGGCGCCGTCGCCGCCGCGGGTGGGGCGGTCCGCGAGGTCTACGGCGGGTCGGCGGCCGCCGGCGAGCGGGCCGGTGTGCGGCTGCCGGTCCCGGCCACGGCGGCGCCCGCGGTCCCGGCCGGGGCGCGGCTCGCCGTGCCCGGCATCTCGCCGTACCTCACGCCCAACCGCGACTTCTACCGCGTCGACACGGCCCTGAAGGTCCCCGACGTGCCGATCGACGGCTACCGGCTGCGCATCCACGGGATGGTCGACCACGAGCTCGAGCTGGGCTACCAGGACCTCCTGGACCGACGGCTGCTGGAGCGGCGGATCACGCTGACCTGTGTCTCCAACCCGGTCGGGGGCGAGTACGTCGGGAACGCCAGCTGGCTCGGCGTCCCGGTGCGCGACCTGCTCCGGGAGGCGGGGGTGCGCCCCGGCGCGGACGCGGTCCGCTCGACGAGCGCCGACGACATGACGATCGGCACCCCGCTGCACGCTCTCGACGACCCGGACCGGGACGCGCTCCTCGCGATCGGCATGAACGGCGTGCCGCTCCCGCTGAAGCACGGCTTCCCGGTCCGGATGGTGGTGCCGGGGCTCTACGGCTTCGTGTCGGCGACCAAGTGGCTGGTCGACCTCGAGGTGACCCGGTTCGCCGACTTCCGGGCCTACTGGACCACGCGCGGGTATGCCGCGGAGGCTCCGATCAAGACGGCGTCCCGGATCGACGTGCCCCGCTCGTTCGCCCGGGTCCCGGCCGGAGGAGAGGTGCCGGTCGCCGGCGTCGCCTGGGCCCAGGACCGCGGGATCGAGTCGGTGCAGGTGCGCGTCGACGGAGGTCCGTGGCAGCGGGCCGAGCTCGGCACCGCGGACAACGCCGACACCTGGCGGCAGTGGCAGTGGCGCTGGCGGCCGACCGCCGGCAACCACACGCTGGAGGTGCGGGCGACCGACGCCACCGGCCACACCCAGACCGCGCGGCGTGCCCCGATCGCCCCGGACGGGTCGACGGGCTGGGACAGCGTCAACGTCACCGCCGTGTGAGGGACGGTGCGGATCGGGTCCTCCGCCACCCATCCGGCCGGCCGCCCGGCACGAACCACCGGCAGAGCACGGCGAAGGGCCGAGGCCAACGAAAGGAACCCCCTCATGCGCACCATGAAGAGGATCGCCGCCGCCACCGCGGTCGTGTCCGCACTGACGATCACCGCCGCCTGCGGCGCCGACACGAGCAGCGACTCGGCGAGCGCCGACACCGGCAGCGGCTCCTCCAGCTCGTCCGGCATGTCATCGGGCATGTCGTCGGGCATGTCGTCGGGCATGTCATCCGACATGGCGTCCGACGGCTCCTCGATGGCCGACCCCGCCGCGGACCTGGTCGGCCCCGGCTGCGCGGCCTACGCCAAGAAGGTCCCGAACGGCTCCGGCTCGGTCGCCGGGATGGCCCAGGACCCGGTCGCGGTGGCCGCGGGCAACAACCCCCTGCTGACCACGCTGACCGCGGCGGTGTCGGGCAAGCTGAACCCGAAGGTCAACCTCGTCGACACCCTCAACGGTGGGAAGTTCACCGTGTTCGCACCCGTCGACAGCGCCTTCGCGAAGCTGCCGGCCGCCACCGTCAAGAGCCTGCAGACGCCCCAGGGCGCCAAGGCGCTGACCACGCTGCTGACCTACCACGTCGTGGCCGGCCGGATGAGCCCGCAGCAGATCGCCGGGAAGACCCTCACCACCGTCGAGGGCGAGAAGCTGATGGTCTCCGGCTCCGGCGACCACCTGACCGCGCAGAAGGCGCACGTGATCTGCGGCGGCGTCCAGACCGCCAACGCGACCGTGTACCTCGTCGACTCGGTGCTGATGCCGCCGAGCATGGGCTGACCCCGGGTTCCGGACCGCTCACCCACCGACCGCCGGGGCACCCCGGCACGGTTCGTGGCCCGGGAGGCCGCTCCCTCCCGGGCCACGCTCACGACCGCCTCACGGGGCGTGCCTGCCCCCCGCGTGGGGTACGACGTCGCCATGACCGACTCCGAACCCGAGACCTCCCGCCCCGCCGACCGGGACACCGGCGCCGACGACGACCAGCTGGTCAGCGACGAGCAGCTGCCCGAGGACCTGCAGCCGGCGAAGAACCCGATGGCCCGCGAGCCCGGCGAGGACGACGAGCGGGGCGGCCTGTCGGCGCCCGGCTCCGACGCCCCCGCCCCGGCGACGCCCGACGCCGGTCAGCCGGGCTGACTCACGCGTTCTCCTTGCGGAAGGTCGCGGTCCCCCACCAGACCGCGAGGCCGAACAGCAGCACCGCCCACACGGTGCCCCACAGCATCCCGGACGAGCCGAGGTC
>JAICLD010000258.1 GCA_025927595.1 Nocardioidaceae bacterium
CTGTATGCCGAGACCGTGCGCCAGATCCACGACCAGGTGCCGGGCTGCGGCGTCGAGCTGTTGATCCCCGACTTCAACGGACGACCAGAGCTGCTGCGTGCGGTCTTCGACGCGCGGCCGGAAGTGCTCGCGCACAACCTCGAAACCGTGCCGCGGATCTTTCAGTCGATCCGGCCGGCGTTCCGCTACGACCGCTCCCTCGAGGTGCTGACCCGGGCCCGCGACGTCGGACTGGTGACCAAGTCCAACCTGATCCTCGGCATGGGCGAGACCCGTGAGGAGGTCTCGCAGGCACTGCGGGACCTGCACGCCGCCGGGTGCGAGCTGATCACGATCACCCAGTACCTCCGTCCCTCGGCTCGGCACCACCCAGTGGAGCGGTGGGTGAAGCCGGAGGAGTTCGTGGAGCTGCGCGACGAGGCCACCGAGATCGGGTTCTCGGGGGTGATGTCCGGTCCGCTGGTGCGCTCGTCGTACCGCGCCGGCCGGCTCTACCAGCAGGCGATGGACGCTCGAGAGGACAGCTGAGGCCCACCCGATGGCGAAGACGAGAGCAGGCGCCGGCAGCACCGGCAGCACGGCCACGACCGAGAAGAAGCAGGGCCGGCTGCGGCAGATGGCCGCGGTCTACCGGATGTCGAAGAACCACGACCCCCGCCTGGGGCTCGTGCTGCTGGGCGTGTTCGCCCTCGCGGCCGTGGTGGCGTTCGCGGTGTTCTACCTGCTGGTCCCCGGCGGCTGGGTCTTCGACGTCATCACCGCGATCATGGTCGGCGTGCTGGCCGCCCTCGTCGTCTTCGGGCGCCGGGCCCAGCGCGCGCAGTACCGCCAGATCGAGGGGCAGCCGGGTGCCTCCGCCGCCGTCCTCAGCCAGCTCCGCAAGGGCTGGAAGGTCGACCCGGCCATCGCCTTCAACAAGAACCAGGACCTCGTGCACCGGGTCGTCGGCCCTCCGGGCATCGTCCTGGTCGGCGAGGGCAACGCGGCTCGGGTCCGGAGCCTGCTGGCCGCGGAGCGCCGCCGGCACGAGCGCGTGGTCGCCGAGACCCCGGTCCACGAGGTCGTCAGCGGCGACGGGCCGGGCGAGGTGCCGATCCCCAAGCTGACCCGGCACGTCACGAAGCTCGGCCGCGAGATCCGGCCGTCGGAGATGACCGACGTGCTCGCTCGGCTGCGCGCGCTCGACGCACGCCGCTCGAACATCCCGGTGCCCAAGGGCCCCGTCCCCACGAGCATGAAGGGCGCCCGGCAGAACATGCGGGGCCGCTGAGGCCGGCTCCCCGTCCGCAGGAGGTACGTCGATGGCGGTCCCCGGACGGCACGCGCCCGCCGGCGCCCCGGAGCACCTGGTCCGCACCGAGCTGTTCGCCGTCGACGCCTACCTCCGGCAGTTCGACGGCCGGGTGGAGGAGGTCGACCCGGCCGGGCACCGGGTGGCCCTGAGCCGGACCGCGTTCTACCCCGGTGGCGGCGGCCAGCCGCACGACGTCGGGAGCCTTCGCTGGCACGACGGCTCGGCCGCGGTCACCCGGGTCGGCCGCGCCGGGGGCCGGATCTGGCACCTCCTCGACGAGCACGACCCGCTGCCGGACCCCGGCACGGAGGTCGAGGGCTCCCTGGACTGGGAGCGGCGGCACCTCACGATGCGGACCCACACCGCCCTGCACGTGCTGTGCGGGGTGATCTGGGCCGACCACGGCGTCGCCGTGACCGGGGGGAACATGGAGCCGGGCAAGGGCCGGCTCGACTTCCCGCTGCCGTCGATGTCCGCCGAGTTCGGGCGCCGGGTCGAGCAGCGGGTCAACGAGGAGATCGCGGCCGCACGGCAGATCCTCGTCGAGTTCGTGGGCAGGGAGGTCGCCGACGAGGACCACGCGCTGATCAGGACCGCGGCGAACCTGATCCCCCGCGAGGTCGACCCGCTCCGGGTCATCGACATCGTGGGCCTGGACAAGCAGGCCGACGGCGGGACGCACGTGCTCTCGACCGCCGAGGTCGGGTCGGTCCGGGTCACCGGCACCGAGTCCAAGGGGCGCGGCAACAAGCGGGTCCGCCTCGAGGTCGGGCCGGACCTGCCCGTCAGCGGGTGACGGCGACCGTCCTCGTGGCCAGGTCGTGGAGGCCCCTCCGGTCCCGGTCGGACAGCAGCGGCGGCACGACCAGGCAGACCAGCACCGTGCGCAGCAGGGCGCGCAGCAGCCCGACCGGGCGCCCGTCGGCCCCCACCACCGCGACGCGCAGCACCAGCTGTCCGAAGGACCCGCCCGCGAGGGCGGTGAGGACGCCGGCCTCGACGACGTACACGAGCATGGGCAGCCAGGCCCGCCAGTCCTGCGCGGTCATCACGCCGGCCCCACCGAGGAAGCCGGCCACCAGCAGCGATGCCAGCCAGTCGACGAGGAGAGCCAGGAACCGGCGTCCCCAGCCGGCGACCGAGCCGCGACCGTGCGCGGGCAGGCCGAGCCGGCGTCCGGCGTAGTCGGCGGCGGGGGTCGAGGTGCTCACCCCGCCACGGTATCGACCGGTGCCAGGGAGCCGCGGTTTACACGGACGAAACACACCGGACACCGCGGTGACACCCCGCCTGCGTACCGTTTCCCCGACCGGTTCCGAGAGCGGGCCCGCACGGGCCGAGGAGGATGAATGTTCGCCAACAGCGACGAGCTGCTGAAGTACGTCCGGGACGAGGGCATCGAGATGGTCGACGTCCGGTTCTGCGACCTGCCCGGCGTCATGCAGCACTTCACCGTCCCGGTGTCCTCCTTCGACCAGACGGTCTTCGACGACGGGCTCGGCTTCGACGGGTCCTCGATCCGGGGCTTCCAGGCGATCCACGAGTCGGACATGTCGCTGTTCCCGGACCCGACCACCGCCTACGTCGACCCGTTCCGGGCCGCGAAGACGCTCGTCGTCAACTTCTTCATCCACGACCCGATCACCGGCGAGGCCTACAGCCGGGACCCCCGCAACATCGCCCGCAAGGCCATGTCCTACCTGGACAGCACCGGCATCGGTGACACCGCCTACTTCGCTCCGGAGGCGGAGTTCTACGTCTTCGACAAGGTGCGCTTCGAGACCAAGGCGAACACCGGCTTCTACGAGATCGACTCCGAGGCCGGTGCCTGGAACTCCGGCTCGGACCAGAACAACCGCGGCTACAAGGTGAAGTACAAGGGCGGCTACTTCCCGGTCGCGCCGTACGACCACTTCGGCGAGCTCCGCGACGAGATGGTCATCGAGCTCGAGCGCGCCGGGCTGCAGGTCGAGCGCGCCCACCACGAGGTCGGCACGGCCGGCCAGGCGGAGATCAACTACCGCTTCGACGAGCTGCTCAAGGCCGCCGACGACGTGATGAAGTTCAAGTACATCGTCAAGAACGTGGCCTGGCGCAACAACCAGACCGCCACCTTCATGCCGAAGCCGATCTTCGGCGACAACGGCTCCGGGATGCACTGCCACCAGTCGATCTGGAACGACGGCGAGCCGCTGTTCTACGACGAGGCGGGGTACGCCGGTCTGTCGGACACCGCGCGTCACTACATCGGCGGCCTGCTGGAGCACGCGCCATCGCTGCTCGCCTTCACGAACCCGACGGTGAACTCCTACCACCGGCTCGTCCCC
>JAICLD010000187.1 GCA_025927595.1 Nocardioidaceae bacterium
AAGTGCATCGAGTGCTTCCTGTGCCAGAACACCTGCCACGTGGTGCGTGACCACGAGGAGAACAAGCCGGCCTTCGCGGGCCCGCGCTTCTTCCTCCGGTACGCCGAGCTCGACATGCACCCGCTCGACACCCACGACCGCCGCAAGGTGGCCCAGGACGCGGCCGGCCTCGGCATGTGCAACATCACCAAGTGCTGCACGGAGGTCTGCCCCGAGGGGATCAAGATCACCGACAACGCGATCATCCCGATGAAGGAGCGGGTCGTGGACCGCAAGTACGACCCGATCACCTGGCTGGGCTCGAAGATCCGCCGCCGCGACGCCCGTGACGAGGTGTGAGGGCAGGGGGAGAGTCAGCTCAGAGGTACATGCCGCCGCGGCCGCCGGGCTCCGGGGGCCGCGGCTGGGCGTCCTCGGGGGACATCCCGGCGGGCAGGGCCCGGCGCATCTGCTCCAGCTGCGCGCGGGCGGCCATCTGCTGGGCGTAGATCGCGGTCTGGATGCCGTGGAAGAGCCCCTCGAGCCAGCCCACCAGCTGGGCCTGGGCGATCCGGAGCTCGGCCTCGGAGGGGGTGTCGGAGGAGAACGGCAGCGAGAGCCGCTCCAGCTCCTCGACGAGCTCGGGGGCCAGCCCGGCCTCGAGCTCCTTGATCGAGGAGGAGTAGATCCCGGCCAGCCGGGTCCGGCTCGCCTCGTCCAGCGGCGCCGACTTCACCTCCTCCAGCAGCTGGCGGATCATCCCGCCGATCCGCATCACCTTCGCCGGCTGCTCGACCAGGTCGGTGATCGCGCGCTCGCCGTCCCCGTCGTCGTCGTCCGCTGACGGGCCGCCGGCGGTGGCCATGCCGCCGGGCCCGATCACCATCACGCGGGGGTCGTCCTCGGGGGTGTTCTCGGGTGAAGAGCTCATCGGGTCACTGTACGGGGCGGGGCAGGAGGCGAGGCGAGGGCTCAGGGGGTGAGGAGGATCTTGCCGCTGTGCCCGCCGTCCTCCATGATCCGGTGCGCCTGCGCGGCCTCCTGGAGCGGCAGCGTGGCGTGCACGAGGGTCCGGATGGAGCCGTCGGCGACCAGCGGCCACACGTGCTCGACGACCGCGGCGCAGATCGTCGCCTTCTCCTCGGCGGGGCGCGCCCGCAGCGACGTGGCCATCACCGCGGCGCGCTTGCGCAGCAGCAGGCCGAGGTCCAGCTCGGCCCGGGTGCCGCCCTGCATCCCGATCACGACCAGCCGGCCCTCGGTGGCCAGCGCGTCGAGGTTGCGGGACAGGTAGGCGGCCCCCATGTTGTCGAGCACCACGTCGGCACCGTGGCCGTGGGTGGCGGTCCTGACCTCCTCGACGAAGTCCTGCTCCCGGTAGCTGACGGCGACGTCGGCCCCGAGCGAGCGGCACAGGTCGAGCTTCTCGGCGGAGCCGGCCGTGGTGACGACGCGGGCACCGAGGGCATGCGCCAGCTGGATCGCGAACGTGCCGATGCCGCCCGCGCCGCCATGCACGAGCAGCGTCTCCCGGGCCCGGAGGCCCGCGACCATGAAGACGTTGGACCAGACGGTGCAGGCGACCTCCGGCAGCGCGCCCGCGGTCACCAGGTCGATCCCGGCGGGCACCGGCATGAGCTGGCCGGCCGGCACCAGCACCCGCTCGGCGTACCCGCCGCCGGCGAGCAGCGCGCACGCCTCGTCGCCGACGCGCCACCGCTCCACGCCGGGCCCGACCGCGCTCACGACACCGGAGCACTCCAGGCCCAGCACGTCGGAGGCGCCGGGGGGAGGCGGGTAGTGCCCCTGCCGCTGGAGGGTGTCGGCTCGGTTGACCGCGGTGGCGGCCACGTCGAGGACGACCTCGCCGGGCCCCGGGGTCGGGTCGGGTCGGTCGGTGAGGACGAGGGCCTCGGGGCCACCGGGCTCCGGGGCGATGACGGCGCGCATGGCGACCAGCCTAGGCACCGCCCGGGGGCGGGCTCGGCCGCTGCCCGCCTCAGCCCGGCTCAGCCCGGCTCAGTCGGCGTCGACGAGCCGCTCGTCGGCGTCCACGACCTCCTCGACCCCGTCGACGTCCTCCACCTCGTCGACGTCGAGGTCGTCGGGGTCGTCGTCGCCGGCCTGGCGGTCCCACCCCTCGGCCAGCGCGGTCGCCGCGCCCGCCAGCTGCTCCAGCCGTGCCGGTCCGGCCTGGTGGAGCGCGGCGGCGTAGCCGAGCAGGTACGTCGTGATCGGGGCGGCCGGGCGCTCCACGTTGTGGGCGGCGTCGCGGGCCAGGTCCAGGACCAGCCCCTCGTCCACCTCGGTCTCGATGTCGAGGGCGTCGCACAGCTCGTCGATCCAGTCGTGCAGAGTCACCTCTCCAGCGTGGTACGCCGGGGCCGATCCCGCAACCCGCGGCGCCCTCCTTCTCGGGCGGAGCGGACCGTTCAGGGCCGGCCCTCGCGCAGCTCCCGCACGTCGGCCCAGCTGTCGACGTCACGGGCCTCGTCGTGGTGCGCCGCGACCTCGGCCAGCCGGAGGCCGCCGACGAGCCGGCGTACGGCGATGCCGTGCTCGTCCTCCCGCCGGGGCGGCCGGGCGGCGGCCAGGGACCGGAACCGGTAGACGGCGGCGAGCGGCTGCCGGCGACCGCGCGCGTCGAGCAGCACGGCGCCGTCGAGGGAGCCGTCGGCCTCGACCGCCGCCTGGAGCCGGCCGAGCGTCCCCGCGTGGACCCGGGGCATGTCCACCGCGAGCACCGCGACCAGGTCCGGCGGGACCGGGAACCGGTCGAGGGCGGCCAGCAGTCCCGCGGCGGGTCCGCCACGGGGCGGGTCCTCGACCGTCCAGAGCACCGGCCGGGAGGTCGGCCCCTCCGGTCCGACGACGACGACCTCGGTCGCGGTAGCGGTCGCCGCCAGGGCCCGCTCGAGGAGCGTGACGCCGTCGAGCTCGATCGCGGCCTTGTCCGCGCCGCCCATCCGGCTGCCGGTGCCGCCCGTCAGCACGACCGCGCCGAGGCGCGTCGCCTCCCCGGTGGCGGGTTCGCGTCGGGCCGGGGTCACCGGCCCAGTCTCGCAGGGCCGGTCTCGCAGGGCCGGTCCCGCAGGGCCGGTCCCGCAGGGCCGGTGTCGCGGGGCCCGAGGTCGCATGAGGGTCTGGCAGGCTGGCCGGGTGAGCTCGCTGCGCCTGGCCCTCGTGCAACAGACCGCCTCGCTCGACCCGGCGGAGAACCGGGACGCCCTCGGCCGGCTGTCCCGGCGCCTGGAGCCGGACACCGGGCTGGTGGTGCTGCCGGAGGCGTACCTGCGGGACTTCGGCCCCGCCGGGTCCCCGATCGGCGCGTTCGCCGAACCGCTCGACGGTCCCTTCGTCGCCCGGCTGCGTGAGCTCGCGGCCGAGCGCGACACCACGGTGCTGGCCGGGATGTTCGAGACGAGCGGGGACCCGGACCGCCCCTACAACACGCTGGTGCTCGTCGACGGCGACGGGCTGCGGGCGTCGTACCGCAAGATCCACCTCTACGACTCCTTCGGCTACCGGGAGTCCGACCGGCTCTCGGCCGGGGCGGTCGAGCCGGTGCTCGTCGAGGTCGGCGGCCTGGTGGTGGGCTTGATGACCTGCTACGACCTGCGCTTCCCCGAGCTCGCCCGCGAGCTGGTGCGCCGGGGCGCGCAGCTGCTCGTGGTGCCCTCGGCGTGGGTGGCCGGCCCTGCCAAGGTCGACCACTGGCTGACGCTCGTGCGGGCGCGGGCGATCGAGAACACCGTCCTGGTCGCGGCGGTCGGCCAGCCCGGTCCCCGCTACTGCGGCCACTCCCTGGTGGCCGGACCCGCAGGGGAGGTGCTGGGCCAGGTCGACGACGGGGACCGGGTCCTGACCGTGACGGTGCGCAGCGAGGACGTCGACCGGGCCCGGGAGGAGAACCCGTCGCTGCTCAACCGGCGGATGTGACCGGTCGCGGCGCCTAGTAGGTTCGGGTCCATGGCCCGTGATCCGAAGACCGCCGACATCGTCGCCGAGATGGTCGCCAACGTCATGACGATCGGCGTCGAGGTCGGGGAGCGGGTCAGCGCCGGCGACGCCGTGGTGCTCCTGGAGTCGATGAAGATGGAGATCCCGGTGCTCGCCGAGCACGGCGGCACCGTGACCGCCGTCAAGGTGGCCCCGGGCGACGTGGTGCAGGAGGGCGACGTCCTGGTCTCGATCAGGCTGTGAGCCGGGCCCCGGCCGTGCCGCCCACTAGACTGCTGCACCGGCGCGGTCGTCGACCGTGACCGGGAGGGGTGCCGGAGCGGCCGATCGGAACCGCCTTGAAAGCGGTCGCTGGCAGAGATGTCAGCCGCGGGTTCGAATCCCGCCCCCTCTGCTCACCGCCCCCTCTGCTCAGTCCGAGCCGCCGAGCTCCAGCCCCACCGAGTCGTAGACGAGGTCGTTGATCCGCTGCCGGTGGTGCTCGAGGTCGGCCAGCAGCCGGCCCAGCTCGACCCGCATCTCCGCGACGTCGGGGGCGTCGAGGACCGACCGGCCCAGCGTCGCGAGGCGCTGCCCGAGGACGTCGCGCTCCCGCTGCAGGGTCGCCTCCCGGGCGGTCAGCCACGCGTCGCCGCCCCGGACCCAGTCCCTGGCCAGCGCGGCCTGCACGGAGGCCATCCGGTTGCGGACGAGCCGGCGCCAGGTGCCGTAGCGGCGAGGCGCCTCGAGCGCCTGGCGGAGACCGATCAGAGCATGTTCGAGTTCCGTCATCGCTGACCACCTTCAGCTGGCGGGAGTTCCGAGTGTGACGCGCGTCACGGCGACACACAAGGCCGGTCTCGCCCGGTGGGTACCCGTGTTGACAACCCGCCGCATCCGCCCCTCATCCGCCCCTCGTCCGCCCCCCATCCGCCCCCGGGCGGCGCGATTGGTGCCCGGGGCCCGGCTCGGCTTCAATCGGGGCATGTCCTCGTCCTACCGGTTCGCCGGACCCTTCGTGCTGCGCCTGCTCGGCGCCGGGCTGGCCCTCCTCGGGGTGGTGGTCGTGGCGCTCGTCGTGCTCGCCGCCCTGCTGCCGCTGCCGGGCGCCACGGTCGGGACCGTGCTGGTCGTCGCCGCCGCGGGCGTGGTGCTGCTCGGGCTCGCCCGACGGATCCCCGTGGTGCACCTCGACGAGGCGGGCTACCGGGTCCGGCTGATCCGGGGCGCGGGAGTACGGCGCGCGCAGTGGCGGGCCGTGGAGGACGTGGTCGCGGCCACCGTCGCCGGCTCACGCTGCGTCGTGCTGCGGCTCCGGGACGGACGCACCACGACCGTGCCGGTCGGCGTGCTCGAGGGTCGGGCCGAGGACTTCGTCCTCGACCTGCAGCGCCACCTCAACGACGGGCACGGCTACCGACCGGTGCCGCGGCGGGGCTGACCCGGGCCCGGGCCGTCCTGGGGCGGCCCTGACCCTCGGCTGCCGGGCCGGCCCGCCCGATTCGCCCGCGTCCCCGCGCGGCCGGTACCCTGTCCGGGCTGCTGGAGGTGTCGCCTAGTGGCCTATGGCGCCCGCCTGCTAAGCGGGTTGAGGGTTACCCCCTCTCGCGGGTTCAAATCCCGCCACCTCCGCCGTCGCGGCCCGCACCCTCACCCGGTGCGGGCCGCCGCCCTCCTGCACGTGCAGCCGACCGACCGGCGGGTGCTTGCGTTGCACAACTGTGCAATCGAGGTGTGCTGATGCGCCGCCGCGGAAGGGCGCCGACGCTGTACGGTCGCGGGCGAGGCACCTGCCTCGGGCAGCACGCGTACGGCTCATAACGGGCGGTGCGGCATGATAGCGGCCGCGGGTGCCGGGACGAGGCCCGCGGCAGATTTTGCATGATCATGCAGTGCACACTCCTGCGGCGCAGCGGGGTGGCAGCCGGAGCGGAGATCAGCAGACAATAGGGACAGGTGGCTCACTCCGGAAGCCCGTACCGAAAAAGGAAGTGACATGTCCGAGCATCGCACCGCACTTCGGTGGCTCGTCGGCCTGCTGGTCGCCGGCGCCATCGCCGTGGCCGGCGTGGCGCCCGCCCAAGCAGACACCGGCTGGAACGGCACCACGGCTCGTCTGCACCACCACCTGCCCTCCCCGATGAAGCCGGCCGACACCGGCTGGAACGGCACCTGAGGAGGCCTCCAGAACGCGCGGTCAGCCCCTCCCCCCTGGGACTGAGTCGCCATCCCCGGTCGAGAGCACCGAACCAGTCATCCCCCCGGCTGCTCGGTGTACGCCATGTCCCCCCGGCGGTCTCGACCCGAGCGAGGGCAGCCACTTCGGTGGCTGCCCTCGCTGCACGTCCGGGTCGCCCCACGTCGACGTCCCCGGGTCGACGTCCCCGGGTCGACGTCCCCGGGTCGACGTCCCCGGGTCGACGTCCCCGGGTCGACGTCCCCGGGTCGAC
>JAICLD010000100.1 GCA_025927595.1 Nocardioidaceae bacterium
AAGGTCATCTACTTCGCTGCCTACATGATCACCTCCGTCGACGAGGAAGCCCGCCACCGCGACCTCTCCGACCTCGAGGGCAAGATCAGCCTGCAGCGCAAGAGCCTCGAGAACCGCCGGGACGTGCAGATCGACGAGCGCGCCAAGAAGCTCGAGACCGACCTCGCCACCCTCGAGGAGGAGGGCGCCAAGGCCGACGCGCGCCGCAAGGTCAAGGACGGCGCCGAGCGGGAGATGAAGCAGGTCCGCGACCGGGCACAGCGCGAGCTCGACCGGCTCGAGGAGGTCTGGAACACCTTCAAGACCCTCAAGGTCCAGGACCTGATGGGCGATGAGCTGCTCTACCGCGAGATGAAGAGCTGGTTCGGCAAGTACTTCGAGGGCCACATGGGGGCCGCGGCCATCCAGAAGCGGCTCGAGAGCTTCGACACCGAGGCCGAGGTCGAGATCCTGCGCGACGTGATCGCCAACGGGAAGGGCCAGAAGAAGGTCCGCGCCCTCAAGCGGCTCAAGGTCGTCGACGCGTTCCGCAAGACGACGAACTCGCCGCGCGGCATGGTGCTCGACGCCGTACCGGTGATCCCGCCGGACCTGCGCCCGATGGTGCAGCTCGACGGTGGCCGGTTCGCGACCTCGGACCTCAACGACCTGTACCGCCGGGTGATCAACCGGAACAACCGGCTCAAGCGGCTGCTGGACCTCGGTGCGCCCGAGATCATCGTCAACAACGAGAAGCGGATGCTCCAGGAGGCCGTCGACTCGCTGTTCGACAACGGCCGTCGCGGGCGTCCGGTCACCGGTCCGGGCAACCGGCCGCTGAAGTCGCTCTCGGACATGCTGAAGGGCAAGCAGGGCCGGTTCCGCCAGAACCTGCTCGGCAAGCGCGTCGACTACTCGGGCCGCTCGGTCATCGTCGTCGGCCCGCAGCTGAAGCTGCACCAGTGCGGCCTGCCCAAGCAGATGGCGCTGGAGCTGTTCAAGCCCTTCGTGATGAAGCGGCTGGTCGACCTGAACCACGCGCAGAACATCAAGAGCGCCAAGCGGATGGTCGAGCGTGCCCGCCCGGTCGTGTGGGACGTCCTCGAGGAGGTCATCACCGAGCACCCGGTGCTCCTCAACCGGGCGCCGACGCTGCACCGGCTGGGGATCCAGGCCTTCGAGCCGCAGCTGATCGAGGGCAAGGCGATCCAGATCCACCCGCTCGTCTGCTCGGCGTTCAACGCCGACTTCGACGGTGACCAGATGGCGGTGCACCTGCCGCTGTCCGCCGAGGCGCAGGCCGAGGCGCGGATCCTGATGCTCTCGACGAACAACATCCTCAAGCCGTCCGACGGTCGGCCGGTCACGATGCCGACCCAGGACATGGTCATCGGCCTGTTCTTCCTGACCCGTGAGGTCGAGGGCGACCAGCCGGGCGACGGTCGGGTGTTCTCCTCGACCGCCGAGGCGATCATGGCCTTCGACCGCGGCGAGATCGCCCTGCAGAGCCGGGTCCGGATCCGGCTTCCCGAGGTCGTACCGCCGTTGGGCACGCCGCTTCCCGAGGGCTGGGAGCCGGGTCAGCCGCTGATCCTGCAGACCACCCTGGGCCGGGCGCTGTTCAACGAGGCGCTTCCCGCCGACTACGCCTTCGTGAACTACGAGGTCGGCAAGAAGCAGCTCGGCGTGATCGTCAACGACCTCGCCGAGCGCTACACCAAGGTCGAGGTCGCCGCGGCGCTCGACGCCCTCAAGGACACCGGCTTCCACTGGGCCTCGCGGTCCGGGGTCACCGTCTCCATCGAGGACGTCGTCACGCCGCCGCGCAAGGCCGAGATCCTCGAGGTGTTCGAGGAGCAGGCGGCCAAGGTGCAGAAGCAGTTCGAGCGCGGCCTGATCACCGACGACGAGCGTCGCCAGGAGCTCATCGAGATCTGGACCCAGGCCTCGAACCGCGTTGCCGAGGAGCTCGAGACGACGTTCGACAAGAGCAACCCCATCTACATGATGGTGCACTCGGGCGCTCGCGGGAACATGATGCAGGTCCGCCAGATCGCCGCCATGCGCGGCCTGGTGGCCAACCCGAAGGGCGACATCATCCCGCGGCCGATCAAGTCGAACTTCCGCGAGGGCCTCACGGTGCTCGAGTACTTCATCGCCACCCACGGTGCCCGCAAGGGCCTCGCGGACACGGCGCTGCGGACGGCGGACTCGGGCTACCTGACCCGCCGGCTCGTCGACGTGAGCCAGGACGTCATCATCCGCGAGGACGACTGCGGCACCGAGCGCGGCCTGCCCAAGCGGATCGGGGTCCGGCTCGAGGACGCCTCGGGTGGATCGAGGGTGGTCAAGGACGAGAACGCCGAGACCGCGGCGTACGCCCGCTCGGCGGCCGTCGAGGTCACCCACCCCGAGACCGGCGAGGTGCTGGTCGAGGCCGGGGGCGACCTGGGCGACGTCAAGATCAACGAGCTCGTCGCGGCCGGGATCGAGGAGGTCAAGGTCCGCTCGGTGCTGACCTGCGACGCCAAGACCGGCACCTGCGCGAAGTGCTACGGACGCTCGCTGGCCACCGGGAAGCTCGTCGACATCGGGGAGGCCGTCGGCATCATCGCGGCCCAGTCGATCGGCGAGCCCGGCACGCAGCTGACGATGCGCACCTTCCACACCGGTGGTGTGGCCTCCGCGGACGACATCACGCAGGGTCTGCCCCGCGTGGTCGAGCTCTTCGAGGCACGTCAGCCCAAGGGCCGCGCGCCGATCACCGAGGCGGCCGGACGGATCACGATCGAGGAGACCGAGAAGACCCGCAAGGTCCTGGTCACCCCGGACGACGGCTCGGAGGTCCAGGAGTACCCGGTCAGCAAGCGGTCCCGGCTCACCGTCGGCGACGGCGACCACGTCGAGGTGGGGCAGCAGCTGACCCAGGGCACCCCCGACCCGCAGGAGGTGCTGCGGATCCTCGGCGTGCGCCGGGCCCAGGAGCACCTCGTGGACGAGGTGCAGGCGGTCTACCGCAGCCAGGGCGTGGCGATCCACGACAAGCACATCGAGATCATCGTGCGGCAGATGCTGCGCCGGGTCCTCGTGCTGGAGCAGGGCGACACCAACCTGCTCCCCTCGGACCTCGTCGACCGGGTGCGCTTCGAGGAGGAGAACCGCCGGGTCGTCTCCGAGGGCGGCAAGCCCGCGGCCGGTCGACCGCAGCTGATGGGCATCACCAAGGCGTCGCTGGCCACCGAGTCGTGGCTGTCGGCGGCGTCCTTCCAGGAGACCACGCGGGTCCTCACCGACGCGGCGATCAACGGCAAGTCCGACTCGCTGCGCGGCCTGAAGGAGAACGTGATCATCGGCAAGCTGATCCCGGCCGGCACCGGCCTGGAGCGGTACCGCAACATCCGGGTCGAGCCGACCGAGGAGGCGCGTGCCAACGCGTACTCCGTGACCGGCTACGGCGACTACGACTACGACTTCGGCAACGCCGGAGGCCAGGCCGTGGCGCTCGACGACTTCGACTTCGGCTCGTACCAGAGCTGACGTCGAGTTCGGTCGGCAGTTTCCCAGGGGCCCCTGGGAAACCGGCACACCCCTTGTGTAATAACGCAGGGGGTGTGCCTGTTTAACCGGGGCCCCTGGTAAACCGGCAGCCCACCACCCGCGCCGACCGGAGGCGGACCCGCCCCTACACTCGCCCCATGTCCAGCTCGGAGAGCCCGGCCGCGCAGCAGTCGCCGGCGCGGCGGCAGCGGGTCGCGGCGTACGCCGTGCTGCTGCGCGAGGGCGACGACGAGCCGGAGCTGCTGCTCACCCGGATGTCCCCGCGGACCCGGATCGCGGGGCGGTGGACGCTGCCCGGCGGCGGCCTCGACCACGGCGAGGACCCGCGCGACGCCGTACGACGCGAGGTGCTGGAGGAGACCGGCCTGCACGTCGAGCCGGGGCCGCTGCTCGACGTCCACTCGGTCCGCTTCACCGGCCCCCGCCCCGACGGCCTCGTCGAGGACTACCACGGCATCCACCTGCTGTTCAGCGGCCGGGTCGTCGAGGCCTCGCTCGAGGTCGAGCCGCACGTGGTGGAGGACGACAGCTCCACCGACCTGGCCGCCTGGCTGCCCCTCTCACGCGCCGGCTCCCTGGACCTGCTCGGGGCCGCGCGCCATGCCCTCGAGCTGGTGGCCGACGGCGTCGCCGTCCCCCTCCGCAGCACCGGCGGGACTGTCTAGACTGCGGCAATGACGACCACCGGCACGCCCCCAGGCACCGAGACGGTCTTCACCTACGGCGCCCCGCAGCTGAAGTTCGGCGCCGGCGCCTCCGACGAGATCGGCTTCGACCTCTCGACGTACGGCGTCCGCCGGGTGCTCGTGGTCACCGACCCCGGCGTCGCGGCGACCGGGCACCCGCAGCGCATCGTCGAGCAGATCGAGGGCTTCGGCATCGAGGCGCGGCTCTACGCCGAGGCGCACGTCGAGCCCACCGACGTCAGCCTGGCGGCCGCCGTCGAGGCGGCGCGGGACTCCGGCCCCTGGGACGGGTTCGTCGCGGTCGGCGGGGGGTCGAGCATCGACACCGCCAAGGCCGTGGACCTCATGTGCACCAACCCCGGCGAGCTGCTGGACTACGTCAACGCCCCGGTCGGTGGCGGACGCGACCCGGAGAACGCACTCGCGCCGCTCGTGGCGGTGCCCACGACCACCGGCACCGGCAGCGAGAGCACCACCGTGTGCGTGCTCGACGTCCTCGAGCAGCACGTGAAGAGCGGGATCAGCCACCCCCGCCTGCGGCCCACGCTCGCGGTGGTGGACCCGCTGCTGACCGTGACCCAGCCGGCCGGCGTCACCGCCGCCTGCGGGATGGACATCCTCTGCCACGCCCTGGAGAGCTGGACCGCGCGACCCTACGGGTCCTACCCGCGCAAGTCCCCCGAGCAGCGGGTGCCCTACTGCGGCGCCAACCCGATCGCGGACATGTGGTCGGAGAAGGCGATGCGGCTGCTGGCCACGTCGTTCCGCACCGCCGTCCACCACGGCGACGACGTGGTCGCGCGCGAGCAGATGGCGCTGGCCGCGACGTTCGCGGGGATGGGCTTCGGCAACGCGGGCGTGCACGTGCCGCACGCCAACGCCTACCCGATCGCGGGGCAGGTCAGGGACTTCCGCCCCGACGCGTACCCCGGCGAGGAGCCGATGGTGCCGCACGGCATGGCGGTGGCGCTCACCGCGCCGGAGGCGTTCCGGTTCACCTTCGAGGCCTCTCCCGAGCGGCACCTGCGGGCCGCCGAGCTGCTGGCGGGGGACCGGCAGCAGCCCGGCAGCTCGGGTGCCGACGTCCTGCCGCAGGTCCTGCTCGACCTCATGCGCGACATCGGGATCCCCTGCGGCCTGGGTGCCGTGGGCTACCACGAGGGCGACGTCGACGCGCTCGTCGAGGGCAGCCTCAAGCAGCAGCGGCTGCTCGCCACCGCGCCACGTGAGGTCACGGGGGAGGACCTCGCGGGCATCCTGCGCCGCTCCCTGACGCTGTGGTGACGTTCGCCCGCGGCCTGTTCCGGACGTCGGTGCTGCTGTACGCCGCCGTGGTGCTGGCCGCGACCCGGGACCTGCCGGTGCGAGCGCCGGTCACGGGCGGCGCCGACGCGTGGGCGGCCCGGTCGCAGACGTTCGTCCTGCTCGTCGGCGGGGGCCTGGCCGCGGCGCTGCTGGTCTCCGCGGCCGGGTGCGTGCTGCGGGTGCTGCCGCTGCGCTACGTGCGCGCGCCCGCGGGCACCCGGCGTCGCCTGCGCTCCGCGGTCGCCGAGGACGTGTACGTCGTCGGGGTCGTCACGATGCTGCTGCTCACCGGCCTGGCGCTCGACGTCGCCGGCGACGCGACCCCGGCCCCACCCGGGTCCCGGGGCTGGGGGTCGGCCATGACCGTGCTGACCGTCGTCTGCCTGGCTGCCCTGGCCGTGGCCCGGTCCCGCTCCCGCGCGGCGGCGGGCAGGCGGGCCCGGGCATGACCGACGTGCTCGCCGCCCTGCGTCGGGCGGGCGTCACGGACGCGGACGGGTCCCCCCTCGCCCGCGCGATGTACTCCACCGACGCGTCCCTGTACCGCGTGGTCCCGCAGGCCGTCGTCCGGCCGCGCCACGTCGACGAGCTGGTCGCGACGGTCGAGGTCGCCCGCGAGACCGCCACCCCGCTGACCATGCGCGGCGCCGGTACGTCGATCGCCGGGAACGCCGTGGGCCCGGGCATCGTCGTCGACACCGCACGGCACCTCGACCGGGTCCTGGAGGTCGACCCCGAGGCCGCCACCGCGACCGTGCAGCCCGGGACGGTGCACGCCACGCTCCAGCGGGCCGCGCGGTCCCACGGGCTGCGCTTCGGCCCCGACCCCTCGACCCACACCCGGTGCACGATCGGCGGGATGATCGGCAACAACGCCTGCGGGTCGCGGGCCCTGGGCTACGGCCGCACCTCCGACAACGTGGTGGGGCTCGACGTGCTCACGGCGGCCGGCGACCGGATGCGGCTGCCCGTCGGCGGCGCGCGCTCCCCGGGCCTGCTCGCGGACCTCGACGCCCTCGTCGGCGAGCACCTGGCGACCGTGCGGACCGAGTCCGGCCGGTTCGCCCGGCAGGTCTCCGGCTACAGCCTCGAGCACCTGCTGCCCGAGCACGACCGGGACGTCGCCCGCTTCCTCGTCGGCAGCGAGGGGACGCTCGCGGTGGTGCTCGGCGCCACGGTGCGGCTCGTCGCGGACGCACCGCACCGCGCGCTGGCCGTGCTCGGCTACGCGACGATGTTCGAGGCCGCCGACGCGGTCCCCGGCCTGCTCGGGCACCCGCTGGTCGCCTGCGAGGGGCTCGACGCCCGCATCGTCGACGTCGTGCGGGCCGCCGGCAGACGCGTCCCGGACCTGCCGCGCGGCGCCGGCTGGCTGTTCGCCGAGGTGACCGGCTCCAGCCGTGCCGAGGCCGAGGCGGCGGCGGACGCCGTGGCCCGAGACGCCGACGCCGCCGGCGCCGTCGACGTACGCGTGGTGGGCGGGGCCGCCGAGCAGGCCGCGCTGTGGCGGATCCGTGAGGACGGCGCCGGCCTCGCCGCGCGCAGCCTCGACCGCCAGGCGCAGTCGGGCTGGGAGGACGCGGCCGTGCCCCCCGGCCGGCTCGGCGGCTACCTGCGCGACTTCGACGCGCTGCTGCGGGAGTTCGGCCTCGACGGTGTCCCCTACGGCCACTTCGGCGACGGCTGCGTGCACGTGCGGATCGACTTCCCGCTCCGCGAGCCGGGCGGCCCGGGGGTCCTGCGGCGGTTCGTCGAGGCGGCGGCTGACCTCACCGCCGGGCACGGCGGCAGCCTGTCGGGCGAGCACGGCGACGGCCGGGCCCGGTCCGAGCTGCTGAGCCGCATGTACTCCCCGGAGCTCGTGTCGCTGTTCGGCGCCGTCAAGCACCTGTTCGACCCCGGGGACCTGCTGAACCCGGGGGTCCTCGTGGCCCCGCGGCCCGTGGACGCCGACCTCCGGCTGGCCGCGCGGCTGCACGAGCCGCGCCACCTGCTGCGGCTCGTGCACGACCGCGGCTCGGTGGTGGAGGCGGTGCACCGCTGCACCGGGGTGGGCAAGTGCGTGGCCGACAACACCGGCGCCGGCGGCGTGATGTGCCCGTCGTACCAGGCGACCCGCGAGGAGAAGGACTCCACGCGCGGCCGGGCCCGGGTGCTCCAGGAGATGGTCAACGGCGGCGTGGTCCGCGACGGCTGGCGCTCGCCGGAGGTGCACGAGGCGCTCGACCTGTGCCTGGCCTGCAAGGGCTGCGCGTCGGACTGCCCCACCGGGGTGGACATGGCCTCCTACAAGGCCGAGGCCCTGCACCAGCGCTACCGGCGCCGGCTGCGGCCGCGCAGCCACTACGCGCTGGGGCAGCTGCCCAGGTGGGCCCGGCTCACCCAGCCGGTGGCGCCGCTGGCCAACCGCGTCATGGGGCTCGGCGCCGTCCAGCGGCTCGCCAAGGCAGCCGCGGGCATCGACGCCCGGCGCTCGGTCCCGCCGTTCGCGCCGCAGTCGCTGCGTGGCTGGGCCCGGCGCGGCTCCCGGGTCGTGCGGCCCGGGCACGGGTACGACGTCGTGGTGTGGGCCGACTCGTTCACCGACTCCTTCGCCTCGTCGTCGGGACGCGCCGCGGTCGCGGTCCTGGAGTCGGCCGGACTGCGGGTCGGCGTCGTCGGGGAGCCGGCCTGCTGCGGGCTGACCTGGGTCAGCACCGGACAGCTCGACGCGGCCCGCAGGATCCTGCGCCGCACCGTCGAGGTGCTGCACCCGTACGTCGCCGCGGGGGTCCCGGTCGTCGGGCTGGAGCCGTCGTGCCTGGCGACCCTGCGCTCGGACGCCGTCGAGCTGCTCGGCGACCCGCGCGCGGCGGAGGTCGCCGCGGGGGTCCGGTCGCTGGCGGAGACGCTCGCCGGCGTCCCGGGCTGGGCGCCGCCGGACCTGACCGGGACCGAGATCGTGGTGCAGCCGCACTGCCACCACGCCAGCGTCGTCGGCTGGGCGCCCGACGCCGCCCTCCTCGAGCGCACCGGCGCGCGGGTCACCCGGGTCGGCGGCTGCTGCGGGCTCGCGGGGAACTTCGGCGTCGAGCGCGGCCACTACGAGGTCTCGGTCCGGGTCTTCGAGCACGACCTGGCGCCGGCCGTGCGGGCGGCGGGAGCCGGGACGGTCGTGCTCGCGGACGGGTTCTCCTGCCGCACCCAGCTGGCCGACCTCGCCGGCGTACCGGCGCTGCACCTGGCCGAGCTGCTGGCCGGCGGCGGCCGGCCCCCCGGCTCGTTTTGACCGCGTTCGGGCCAGCCGGTAATCTTGGCCTTCGTGTCTGGGACACCCAGGCCGTGCGCGCGCTCGTCCCGGGCCGTGCGGCTGCACTCGCGGCGCCGACCCGATGGCTCACCTCGTCAGCGACGCAGGTCTGTGGTGGCCGACACGCCCGACCGCGGGGTTCGCTCCCCGCGGGCGTAGCACGGCCGGACCCACCGGACGCACGCTCCACGCCACACCCTCGACACGGAAAAGAGACACACGCGGTGCCCACCATCAACCAGCTGGTCCGCAAGGGCCGCCAGGACAAGGTGTCGAAGAACAAGACGCCCGCCCTGAAGGGATCCCCTCAGCGGCGCGGCGTGTGCACGCGTGTCTACACGACGACCCCGAAGAAGCCGAACTCCGCGCTGCGCAAGGTCGCCCGGGTGCGGCTGTCCAGCGGCATCGAGGTCACCGCCTACATCCCCGGCGTCGGCCACAACCTCCAGGAGCACTCGATCGTGCTCGTCCGCGGCGGCCGGGTGAAGGACCTCCCCGGTGTCCGTTACAAGATCATCCGCGGCTCGCTCGACACCCAGGGCGTGAAGAACCGCAAGCAGGCTCGCAGCCGTTACGGCGCGAAGAAGGAGAAGAGCTGATGCCGCGCAAGGGACCCGCTCCGAAGCGTCCGCTGGACGTCGACCCCGTCTACGGCAGCCCCGTGGTGACCCAGCTGGTCAGCAAGGTGCTCAAGGACGGCAAGAAGCAGACCGCGCAGCGGATCGTGTACGGCGCGCTCGAGGGCTGCCGCGACAAGACCGGCACCGACCCCGTGGTGACGCTCAAGCGCGCGCTCGACAACGTCAAGCCGGCCCTCGAGGTCCGCAGCCGCCGCGTCGGTGGCGCGACCTACCAGGTCCCGGTCGAGGTCCGCGCCTCCCGCAGCACGACGCTCGGCCTGCGCTGGCTCATCCAGTACAGCCGCGCCCGTCGCGAGAAGACGATGACCGAGCGCCTCATGAACGAGCTGCTCGACGCGAGCAACGGCCTCGGTGCCGCCGTGAAGCGGCGCGAGGACACGCACAAGATGGCCGAGTCGAACAAGGCCTTCGCGCACTACCGCTGGTAACGCACCAGCGCCCGCCGTCGGCGGGACACCCGGGGAGCTTCCCAGCGTCGCAGCCCCGGCACCCGCACACGGATCCGAAGCAAAGAGGAGTAAGAGATGGCCAAGACGGCCGAGCTCGCCAAGACCCGCAACATCGGGATCATGGCGCACATCGACGCGGGCAAGACCACGACGACCGAGCGCATCCTCTTCTACACCGGTATCAACTACAAGATCGGTGAGGTCCATGACGGCGCGGCCACCATGGACTGGATGGAGCAGGAGCAGGAGCGCGGCATCACCATCACGTCGGCCGCGACGAAGTGCTCCTGGAACGGCTACGACATCAACATCATCGACACCCCGGGGCACGTCGACTTCACCGTCGAGGTGGAGCGTTCGCT
>JAICLD010000135.1 GCA_025927595.1 Nocardioidaceae bacterium
ACTCCTCGAGGTCCGGGTCGACGACCGGCTCGACGGGGCCGGTGGGGACCAGCCGCCCGCGCGGGTCGCGGACCTCGAGCTCCGGCACCACCGGAGGGTCGTAGGTGACGAACGCGGCGCCGGTGACCCCGCTCCGGGACCCCCCGTGCACGGACGTCACCCGGGACCGCAGCACCCGGTCGACGTCGCGCACCCTGCGGACGCCGTCCGGGGGCACCGGGCCCGCCTCCGGCAGGACGGCCACCAGGCCGCCATCGGGCATTCGCTGCGTCGGCAGTCCGTGCGAGTGGTCGGCGAGGTGGTCCAGCAGGACGCCGAGCTCGGTCCGTCCCGAGCCGGCCGCCGCGACCGAGGCGAGCCGGGCCGGCAGCGGGACCCGGGCCAGGACCTCGTCGGACGCGGCGGCGAGGAGCGCCGGCAGTCCCGCGCGCAGCACCGCCACCGCGTCCTCGCCCGCGGCGACGGCGTCGTGGGCGACCGGCGGCACCAGGTGGGTCAGCAGCGCGACCAGCCAGGCGTCCCGGACGGGTTCCCGCTCCCCGGCCAGCCCGGCGGTCACGGCCGCCCACCCGGCCACCCGCTCCCGCAACGCCGCGGCGCGGAACCGGTCCTGCCGGGTCACCGGCAGCGACGCCTGGCGGTCGTGCCG
The DNA here is from genome assembly GCA_025927595.1 of Nocardioidaceae bacterium. Lineage (GTDB taxonomy): Bacteria > Actinomycetota > Actinomycetes > Propionibacteriales > Nocardioidaceae > Nocardioides_B. Next base: position 650 of record JAICLD010000135.1, read on the forward strand.
CTCGTGCACCACCTCGTCGACGACCTCGAGCCGCTGAGCGTGGGCCAGGCCCCGGGCCGCGACGAGCGCGGCGGCACCGGCCGCAGCGGTTTCGGCGGCAGCGGTCCCGGCCGCCTCGCGCCAGGCCGCGCTGCGGAACAGCACCCCCGCCGGAAGGGGCCCCGCCAGCACGCCCGCGACCGCCTCGAGACGGGCCCCGGCACCCGCCGCCGGCCCCTCCGTCGTCAACCCCTCCGCCCACGAGGCACGCAGCCGGCGGCCGCCGCGCACCTCCACGCCCGGGCCGACGGCCGCGTCGGCGTCGGACCGGTCGAGCGTCCGCACCAGCGCGGCCAGCCCGTCACGGGGCACGACGTCACCGGCCTCGACGAACGTCACCAGGTCGCCGCGGGCCGCGAGCCCGGCAGCCACGCCGGGGTCGGCGGTGGTCGCTGTACCCGCGTCGACCACGCGGACCCGGTGGTCGGCGGGGAGCCGGGCCGGGACCCCCGGACCGGCGAGCAGCACCTCCCCCACCTCGCGGCAGGCCAGCAGCGGGACCAGGGACTCCTCGACCGTGCGCGGGACGCCGGCGGCATCGGCACCGGCACCGGGTGGCGGTCCGGTGACCACGACGCTGACGCGGCCCCCCGCGCGACCACGGTCGCGGAGCCCGCCAGCCGCGCGCCGCCGGATCCGGCGGAGCAGGTCGGTCGCTGCGGCCACGGCGTCAGTCGCCCGCGCGGACGTGGCGGTGCCACGACTCGGTGACGTACGACGTCGTCCAGCCCATCGCGACGTACAGGCCGTCGGCGCCCGTCGGGGAGTCGGCGTCGACCTCGAGGCCGACCCGGTCCCGCCCGCGTGAGGCGGCGTCGGCGATCACCGTGGAGAGCAGGGACTTCGCGACGCCGCGGCCGCGGGCGGCGTCCAGGACGCCGAGATAGTCGACGTAGCTGCCGTCGGGCCGCCCACCGGAGCCCTCGAGGACGGTGCCGACCAGTGCGCCCGCCGGGCGGACCCGGTCGCCGTCGACGAGCTCGGCGACCCACCAGTGGTCCCAGCGGTGTCCCGGGCTCTCCCGGAGCCGCACGACGAACTCGTCGAAGCTCTCCTCGTGGGCGTTGAAGTGGTCCTCGAAGGCGCTCTCGAGCACGTCGTGGACGGTGCGCAGGTCCTCCTCCTCCGGCAGGCCCTCGTCGTCCCGGCGCACCCTCCGGATCCGCACACCCTCCCGGAGGTCGTCGGCCAGGGCGGCGTCCCGCGCTGTGACCGGGCGGCTCATCTGCCACCAGGTCCGCACCCTGGTGTAGCCCGCGGCCTCCAGCCACCGGCGCTGACGGGCGTCGCCGTCGAAGGCGCCGCTGTCGACCTGCTGGGAGTCCAGCCCCCGCCTCCGCCCGACCCGGCGGGCGGCGTCGTCGCCCCAGGCGAACAGCACCCCGGCAGCCGCGTCCGCGGTCGGGTCGTCGAGCTCGGGTGAGACCACCGCCATGAGCAGCATCCGCCCGGCGGCACGATCGTGCGCGCTGCCCCAGCCGCGGACGGTGCCGGCCGGGTCGCGCAGCACGACGTTGCGCCGGGTCCGCGTCGCGGTCTCCCCGGCGAGCTCGATGAGCACGTCCTCGACCGAGGCACCCGCCCAGCCGCGCCCGTGCTCCTCGTAGCGGCGGAGCAGCTCGGTGAGCGCGACGGCGTCGCGCTCGGTCGGCACGTCGCGGGTCCAGCCCTCCGGGAGGGCGGCCACGGCCCCAGGCGGGCCCGAGGGGCCTGGCGGCGGCGGATCGGCGGTCACCGGACCAGTCTCCCGCACCCGGCCCGGCCCGGGACACCCCGGCCGCGCCGGCCGCGGGCGATCGATCTGTCGACATTTGTCCCTTGCAGCCTCAAGTGACGACCGACGAGCGCCGATGCAGACAGTGGCCGGTCGAGACCCGGTCGACGGTCCGGGAGAGCCGTCGGCCACCGCGGGCTCCGGCGGTCGCCTCACGTCATCTCGCGGCCGGCGACGGCCGCCGCCGACCCTGGGAGAAGTACGCGCATGCGAAGGACGTTCCTGGCCTGCCTGGCCGCTGTCTCGGTGCTGGTGCCGGCGGCGGTCACGGTGTCCGCGACCACCGCCACGGCGAGCAGCGGCTCCGCGAGGGCCGCGGCGCCCGCCCCCACCGACATCCGCGTCGCGACGTACAACATCGTCAGCGTGAGCGTCGACACCACCCGGGGGGAGCAGCGGCCCTGGAAGCAGCGCCGGGACCGGATCATCACCCAGATCCGCAAGCAGGGCCTCGACGTCGTGGGCGTGCAGGAGGCGAACCCGAGCCGGCACTGGGCGCCTCGCCTCGTCGACGGGCCGAACCAGTACCTCGACCTCCGCAACGGCCTCAACCGGGCCGGCGCGGCCTGGCAGGTCACCAACACCGCGGCCTACAACTGCGTGAACGCCACCACGTCGAGCAGGTGCGTGCCCCAGGACCAGGGCGCCAGCAACGCCAGCCGGATCCTCTACAACACCAGGACGATCGACCTCGTCTCCCAGGGCTCCTACCAGTACGTCGCCCAGGGTGAGGGCAACCGGCAGTTCCTGGCCTGGGCGGTGCTGCGCACCAAGGCCAGCGGCCGCGAGTTCCTGTTCGTCGACACCCACATCGCCCCCGACGCGGCCGCGGTGCGCCGGGCGCAGATCGACGAGCTGATCGCGGAGGTGGACCGAATCAAGGGCGACCTCCCGGTGATCGCCGTGGGCGACTTCAACACCCAGAAGTTCGACCCGGTCGCCGCGGACATGATCCCGCAGATGAAGGCGGCCGGCTACGGCGACACCGCGAACCAGCAGTACGACACCAACAACCTGCGCAACCCGCGGCCGCTGCGGCTGGTGAACCGCTGGATCAACTCCTGCAACCACTACAGCCGCAACGTCGCGAGCTTCGGCTACGAGGACCAGCGCGACAGGATCGGCAACGGGATCGACTGGATCTTCGCCACGAACTCGCTGCTCGTGAAGGAGTGGAAGGTCAACGTGCTGATGAACCCCAGGACGCTGCGGATGCAGGGGGTCATCCCGTCGGACCACAACATGGTCGAGGCCACCATCGCGATGCCCTGACCGGTCAGGCCCGTCGCCGGCGGCCGGCTAACGGCCGTCGGCGGGGGTGCGGCAGGCGCGCTCGAGCAGCAGCGAGGCGACGACCAGCGCCACCCCCGCGACCGTGGCGGCGCCCGCGTGCAGCATCCGCTCCCGGGCCAGCTCGGCGTCGGTGAGCCCGACCCAGCTCAGGGTGTAGCCGAGGTAGCCGCCGGCCACGAGCGCACCGGTGAGCGAGCAGGACTTCGCCAGCACCAGCCGGTTCACCCCCGCCTGGGGCTCCAGCCGCTCCCGGCGCCGGTGCACCGCCCGGTACGTCGACCAGGCCAGCGACGAGGCCAGCAGCGCCACGAAGAACAGGGTCACCGCGGGCAGCCAGCTCACGGTGGGTGCGGTCCCGTTCAGCCGCACGCTGACCGGGTGCACCAGCCACCCCAGCACCAGGCCGGCGGCGGCGAAGCCGGCGACGGCCGCCGCACTCGTCGTGCGGAGGCGGCCGGGCGGCGGCGGCCCGCCCGGGTCGTCCTCGGGCTCGTTCCCGGGACGGAGCGGCTCCCGGCTCAACGACGGGTCACTGGACGGACAGGCCGACGTCGTCGCGCACCCGCAGCTCCTGGTCGCGGGTCTTCTCCAGCAGCTCGGCGAGCGGACCGGCGTCGAGCAGCTCCGCGTCCGGCTCGAGCTCGTGCCACGGAGCCAGCACGAAGGCCCGCTCGTGCGCCCGAGGGTGCGGCAGGACCAGGTCCGCCTCGTTCGCACGGCGGTCACCGACCGCGATCAGGTCGACGTCCAGGGTGCGGGGCGCACCCACCTCCCCGGTCCGCTCCCGCCCGTAGGCGTCCTCGATCGCCAGCGCCCGCTCCAGCAGGGTCCGCGCGGACAGCGTCGTGTCGGCGAGGATGACGGCGTTGAGGAAGTCCTTGGACCCTTCAGGGGCGCCCACCGGAGCGGTCTCGTAGACACGCGACACCGAGGTGACCCACACCTCCGGGGTGTCGGCCAGCGCGTTCACGGCGCCCTGGAGGTTGGAGAGCCGCTCCCCCAGGTTCGAGCCGATCGACACCACGCAGCGGCGGACCGGGTGCATCTCCCCGGTCAGGGTGTCGGTGTCGACGATGTGCGGGTTGGGGGTCTCAGTCACGGTCGGCTCCGATGCTCGTGGTCGGGTCGGTCGGTCGGCTGCGGCGGATGGTGAGGGTGACGTCCGCGAACGTCGCCCGCACGGGCGCCTCCGGCTTGTGCACCGTCACCTCGGTCCAGGCCACCCGCGGGTCGGTGAGGCACACGTCGGCGATGCGCTGGGTCAGGGTCTCGACGAGGTCGACGGGGTCGCTCTCGACCGCGTGCACCACGGCGGCGACGAGTCCCCCGTAGTCGACGGTGTCCCTCAGGTCGTCGGACGCAGCCGCGGGCCGGGTGTCCAGGCCGAGGACGAGGTCCACCACGAAGCGCTGCCCTTCCCGCCGCTCGAAGTCGAGGACGCCGTGGTGCCCGACCGCCTCGATCCCGAGGACGGCCAGCCGGTCGGTCGTGCCCGTCGCGGCCATCACGTCCTCACTGCTCGTCATCGATCGCCGACAGTACCGGGGAGGCGTGACGGACCCACAACCGCCAGCCCTCGGCGGTGAGCACGAACACGTTGGTGCTCACCACCTGACCTGCGGCGAAGGGGTCCAGGTGGCCGCCCTCCTCGGCGGTGAGGACGTTCTCGGTGCAGGTGACGGTGGCCACGTCCTCACGCAGGCTCACCTCCACGTCGGTCAGCACGAACTGCAGGTACGCCGTCCCGGCCATCAGCAGCGCCCAGGACCTGCCGATCGCCCCCGGCCCGCGCACCGGTACGGCGCCGGGGTGCACGCACACGCAGGCCTCGTCGTCGACCCACAGCGCCTGCATCGCGTCGAGGTCCCCGGTCTCGATCGCGGCGTAGAACCGCTCGTTCGCCGTGCGGACCTCGGCCGTGACGTCGGGGACCGGCTCAGCCACGGTCCGCCCCCGCGGCGGCGGCCCAGCGGCTGGCGACCCGCACGGCGTCGGCGGTCGCCGCGACGTCGTGGGCCCGGACGCACCAGGCGCCGGCCACGGCGGCCAGCGCGGTCGTCGCCGTCGTCGCGTCGTCGCGCCGCCCGGGCGGCCGCTGCTCGCCGTGCTCGTCGGCGAGCAGGGTGCCGAGGAACCGCTTGCGGCTGGTCGCCACGAGCACCGGGTGGCCGAGGTCGTGGAGGCGTCCCAGGCGACCGAGCACCTCCCAGTTCTGGTCACCGGTCTTGGAGAACCCGATGCCGGGGTCGACCGCCACCCTGGCCGGGTCCATGCCGGCCGCCGCCGCCGCCTCGAGCTGCACCGACAGCTCCCGGGCCACGTCCTCGACCACGTCGTCGTAGTCGGTCAGCCGGGCCATCCGGGTCGAGTGCGCCCGCCAGTGCATGAGCACGTAGGGCACGCCGAGCCGGGCCACCTCGGCGAGCATCCGCTCGTCGGCACGGCCGCCGGAGACGTCGTTGACCAGGGAGGCGCCGGCGGCCACGCACTCGCGCGCCACGCGCGCCCGCATGGTGTCGACCGAGACCAGCACGCCGTCGGCCGCGAGGCCGCGCACCACGGGCAGCACCCGGGCCAGCTCCTCCTCCTCCGACGGGCGCTCGGCACCGGGCCGGGTGGACTCGCCGCCCACGTCGACGAGGTCCGCGCCCTGCGCGGCGAGCAGCCGGCCGCGGTCCAGGGCCCGGCCCGGATCGAGGTAGCGACCCCCGTCGGAGAACGAGTCGGGCGTGACGTTGAGGACCCCCATGACCAGCGCCCGCCCCGGACGGGGCAGCCCGTCGACGTACCGGAGGGGTTGGGGGTGCACCCGAGGACTGTACCGAGCGACGGGCGGGAGGGTCAGCGGCCGCCGGCCATGATCAGGCTCATCGCCTCGGAGCGGGTCGCGGCCCGGTGCATCGTGCCTCGGACCGCCGAGGTGACGGTCTTCGCCCCGGCCTTGCGGACCCCGCGCATCGTCATGCAGAGGTGCTCCGCCTCGATCACGACGATCGCTCCGCGGGCCTCCAGGATGTCCATCAGGGCGTCCGCCACCTGCGTGGTCAGCCGCTCCTGCACCTGGGGCCGCTTGGCGTAGACGTCGACGAGCCGGGCCAGCTTGGACAGCCCGGTGATCCGGCCGTTCGGGTGCGGGATGTAGCCGACGTGCGCCACGCCCGTGAACGGCACCAGGTGGTGCTCGCACATCGACCACAGCTCGATGTCGCGGACGAGGATCATCTCGTCGTGCCCGAGGTCGAAGGTGGTCGTCAGCACGTCCTCGGCGGTCATCCGCATGCCGGCGAGCGCCTCGGCGTAGGCCCGGGCGACCCGCGCCGGAGTCTCCCGGAGGCCCTCGCGGTCCGGGTCCTCGCCGACCGCGAGCAGGAGCTCGCGGACCGCCGCCTCGGCCCGGGCGTGGTCGAAGTCGGGCACGTGGACACGCGCCTCCTGGGTGATGCGCTCGACCATGCGGGCTACTCGGTGTGCACGTTGGGGTCGCCGTGCACGTCGCCACCGCTGCCCGGCGGGGTCAGGATGACCGCGCCCTGCGACTCGTCGACGGCGCGGCCGTTCGAGGCGGCGACCGGGACCGGCACCGGCGGGATGTCGGACGGCTCGCGCGTCGGGGACCCGGTCCATGCCGGACGGGCGGGGCGGCGACGCAGCGGCTCGAACACCCGGGCGATCTGCGCCTTGTCGAGGGTCTCCTTCTCCAGGAGCTCGGTCACCAGGGAGTCCAGCACGTCGCGGTTCTCCTCGAGGATGTCGAACGCCTCCTGGTGCGCGTTGGCGAGCAGCGCCTTCGTCTCCTGGTCGACCATCGCGGCGACGTCCTCGGAGTAGTTGCGCTGGTGCCCCATGTCGCGCCCGAGGAACGGCTCGGAGCTGTTGTCGCCGAGCTTGATCGCCCCGAGCCGCTCGGTCATGCCGTACTCGGTGACCATCGCGCGGGCCACCGAGGTGGCCTTGTCGATGTCGTTGCCGGCGCCGGTCGTCGGGTCGTGGAACACCATCTCCTCGGCGGCGCGGCCGCCGAGCATGTAGGCCAGCTTGTCGAGCAGCTCCGAACGGGTCTGGGAGTACTTGTCCTCGTCCGGCAGCACCATCGTGTAGCCGAGGGCGCGCCCTCGCGGCAGGATCGTCACCTTGTGGACCGGGTCGGTGCCGGGCAGGGCCGCCGCCACCAGCGCGTGGCCGCCCTCGTGGTAGGCGGTGATGAGCTTCTCCTTCTCGCTCATCAGCCGGCTGCTGCGCTGCGGTCCCGCGATCACGCGGTCGATCGCCTCGTCGAGGACCTCGTTGTCGACCATCTTGAGGTTCTTGCGCGCGGTGAGCAGCGCCGCCTCGTTGAGGACGTTGGCGAGGTCGGCACCGGTGAAGCCGGGCGTACGACGCGCGACGCTCATCAGGTCCACGCCCGGGGCCATCGGCTTGCCGCGGGAGTGGACCAGCAGGATCTGGTGCCGGCCGTTGAGGTCCGGGGCGTCGACGCCGATCTGCCGGTCGAAGCGACCCGGGCGCAGCAGCGCCGGGTCGAGGATGTCGGGACGGTTGGTCGCGGCGATCAGGATCACGCCGCCGCGGACGTCGAAGCCGTCCATCTCCACGAGCAGCTGATTCAGCGTCTGTTCGCGCTCGTCGTGCCCACCGCCGAGCCCCGCGCCGCGGTGACGGCCGACCGCGTCGATCT
>JAICLD010000154.1 GCA_025927595.1 Nocardioidaceae bacterium
AGGAAGCACCACAATGGCCAAGCCAGTTCTTCGCAAGCCGAAGAAGAAGGTCTGCCAGTTCTGCAAGGACAAGGTGTCCTACGTCGACTACAAGGACACCACGCTGCTGCGCAAGTTCATCTCCGACCGCGGCAAGATCCGTGCCCGTCGGGTGACCGGCAACTGCGTGCAGCACCAGCGCGACGTCGCCACCGCGGTCAAGAACGCCCGCGAGGTCGCCCTCCTGCCCTACACGTCGACGGCTCGCTGAGGAGGCGCACGCACATGAAGCTCATCCTCACCCAGGAGGTCTCCGGCCTCGGGGCACCCGGCGACATCGTCGAGGTCAAGGACGGCTACGGCCGCAACTACCTGATCCCGCGCGGCTTCGCCATCCGGTGGACCCGCGGCGGCGAGCGGACCGTCGAGTCGATCAAGGCCGCCCGCAGCAGCCGGGAGGTCCGCGACCTGGACCACGCCCAGCAGATCAAGGCGCGCCTGGAGAGCACCACCGTGGACCTTCCGGTCCGGGCCGGCCAGGGCGGGCGGCTCTTCGGTGCCGTCACCGTCAACGACATCGCCGGCGCGATCGCCGGCGCTGTCGAGGGGGGCGCCCAGGTCGACAAGCGCAAGATCCTCGTCGGCAACCCGATCAAGTCCCTGGGCAGCCACCAGGTCACCGTCAAGGTGCACGACGAGGTCGACGCGGTCGTCTCGCTCAACGTGATCGCCGGCTGACACGCGGCACACCCGGTACCCCGCTGCAGCCGTCGGGGGTCGTCCCGCGTGGGGCGGCCCTCGACGTCTGCTCGGATGGGTGCTGCCTGCCGCCGGGCTCCCGGGTTTGCCCTGCGCGACCCGGCCTCGGTGTGTTTACCTTTACGTGTTCGTCTCTCGTCTGCTATCGGGAGGGCGGCTCCGGCGCTCCGCCGACCGGCCTCGACTGTGGGGGTAACCAGCGTGCGTGCTGCCATCCGTCTGCTCGTGACCGTGGGCCTGGTCTGCGGCGCCGGTTCGCTGGCGCCGCTGGCCTCCGCGACCACGGGACCGGCGCCCCAGCCGACCGCCACCTCGACGGCGGACCCGACCGGCTCCGGGGACGGCACCCCGACGGGCACGCCGTCCACCCCGCCCCCCTCCACGACGCCGCCGGGTTCCACGCCCCCGGTGTCGACCGCACCGGCCCCGAGCGACCCCGCGACCCCGTCGGGGACCGCGAGCACGTCGCCGACGGAGTCCCCGAGCACCGGCACCGAGCCGTCGGCCCCGGCCGGCGCGGGCGCCGCGGCGCGCAAGCGCGACGCCCGCCCCACCGTGACGTTCACCCACCGACCCTCGAACCTGGTGCTCGGCAAGGTCGCCGGCTGGTCGTACCGGTCCGACGTGCCCGACGTCCGGTTCGAGTGCCGGATGACGACCGGGAGTAAGACGGCGCCGTTCGGCGACTGCCCGACCGCCGACGACCACCAGACCGGTAGCAAGACCTACCGACACCTCAAGGGCAACGCCGCGGTCTACCACTTCGCCGTGCGCGCCGTCCGCACGTCCCCGGGCTCGACGCCGGGCCGGGCGGTCTCCGACCCGTTCCGGCGGTTCACGGTCTCCTCGCCCGGCACGTTCGTGCCACACACCGGGGCCAGCTTCAACCACGTGATGGGCCGCCAGAGCAGCCAGCGCACGAACCTCACGCGGATCATCAAGACCGTGAACGGGATGCCCGGCTACCGCGAGGCGACCCCCTCGACCTGTCCCACCTCGGCGTCGGTGCTGCCCGGCACCATCCGGGTGTCGCTCTACTCGCTCACCGACCAGGCGGTCGCCAAGGCGCTCGTGGCGGCCAGCCGGCGCTGCGTCAGCGTCCAGGTGCTGATGAACGACCACCTCAACTCCAAGAACGACGGCGCCTGGAGCCGGCTGGCCGGTGCCCTGGGCTCGAGTGTCTACCACGCCGACGGCCGCGTCCGGCGCAGCTTCGCGCACCGCTGCCACCACGCCTGCCGGGGCGGCGGCGTGCTGCACAGCAAGATGTACCTGTTCAACTCCACCGTCCCCGCTCCGCAGGATGCGCAGAACCGGATCCGCAGGACCGTGATCACCGGCTCCTCGAACATGACCGCGAACGCCGCCAAGGTGCAGTGGAACGACCTGTACGCCGTCGCCAACCGACGTGGGCTGTTCAACGAGTTCACCCACGAGTTCGGCCTGATGCGCAAGGACAACGGCTTCCACCGCAACCCGTCGTCCGCGCCGACCGACGGCCCGTACCGCGTCAGCTTCGCCCCCGGCCCCCGCGGCTACGACCCGTACGTCTCGCTGCTGAGGTCCGTGCACTGCAGCGGCGCCACGGGCGGCAGCGGGATCCACGGCCACACCGTGATCTACATCAACATGCACGCGTGGTTCGGGACCCGCGGCGCCGCCCTCGCCAACCGGGTGCGTCATCTCTACAACCAGGGCTGCTACGTCCGCGTGCTCTACAGCTTCATGGCCTACAAGAGCGTGTACAAGAAGCTGGTCACGCACACGAACGGCCGGATGGTGGTGCGCCGGACGATCTTCTCCAGCAACGGCCGCACCGCGACGCTGTACAGCCACTTCAAGAACATCGCGATCTCCGGCCACGTCGGCAGCCACACCGCCCGACGGATGGCGGTGACCGGATCCAACAACTGGACCAACGAGGGCATCAACTTCGACGAGGTGGTGCTGCGGATCTCCACGACGTCGGCCTACCGGTCCTACCGCAACCAGTGGATCTACATCCGCAACCACAAGTCCTCTCCCGTCTACGCCAACTACTCCGAGCCCACCGGCGGCGGTCGCGCCCCCTGACCCCCTTCTTGCCGAGTCGGCGCGTCCACAGCACCTGATTGCGGCCGAGTCGGCGCGTCCCCAGCACCTTCGACCCGTCGAGTCGGCGCGTCCCGGCGCGACACGTGGAGGAACACCGGGTTCGCGGGTTCGAGGGCACCGGGCCCTTACGCTCGTGACGTCCCGGACCACGCGTCCGGACCCGCCGCGGCCGCCCTCCCGGCCGAGCCGGTCCACGTCCGCACGTCAGCTCAGGGGGTTGCGCCATGCCGGGTCGGCGACGACGCGGACCCATGGCACTGGCGACGGCGCTGCTCGTCGCGCTCAGCGGTGTCCTCGTGGTGCTGCCGCCTTCCTCGCCGGCCACCGCCTCGTCAGGGACCGGGCACCGCGACCACCGCCACGCCACCCGTCGAGCCGGCCACCCGGCCGGCGCGGACCGCGTCGGCGGCCACGCCCATCACCGCCAGGCGCCGGGCCGGGACAGCGCCGCCGCGGAGCGCGCCCAGGGCAAGACGCATCGCGGGACGCCGAAGCCGCCGACGGCGCGGGAGAAGGCGGCGGCGCGCAGGCGGGCGGCCGCAGCGCGCCGCGCCGAGCGGATCCGGCACCGGTGGGAGAAGGTCGACCCCCGCAAGCCGCACACCTGGCCGACGTGGGCTCCCGACGACTACACCCCACCCCGCGGGCCGCACTTCAACGACCCCTACGGCGACAAGCCGGAGCGCCGCGCGCTGCTGACCCAGGTGATCCGTAGCATCGACAGCGCCCCCGGCTACCGGCTGGACAACCCGCTCACCCACCGCACGATGTCGTGCCCGACCGACCCGCGGCTCGCGCCCTCGACGATCAAGATCGCCGTCTACTCGATCGCCGACCTGGAGTTCTCGAAGGCCCTCGCGGCCGCCCAGCGTCGCTGCGTGAGCGTCAAGGTCATGATGAACTCGCACCTGACGGTGACGACGTCCCGGTCCTGGGCGATGATCGTCGACAGCCTCGGCAAGCGTCCCCAGGACTACGACGCCTCCCGCAGCTTCGCGATGCGGTGCACCAACGGCTGCCTCGGCACGTCGGTGATGCACGCCAAGTACTTCCTGTTCAGCCGGGCCGGCCGGGCCCGCGACGTGGTGATGACCGGGTCGTCGAACATCACCCGCAACGCCGTACGCGTGCAGTGGAACGACCTCTACACCTCCGTCGGCAACCACGCGCTCTACGCCCAGTTCCGCGACCACTTCCGGGCGATGATCCCCGACGTCGCCGAGCAGGGCCCCTGGAAGTACCGCGCCGGGCGCTACACCACCTTGTTCTACCCCGATCGGAGGATGACCCGGACCACCGACCAGGCCCGCCGGACCCTGCACAACGTCCGCTGCACCGGGGCACGCGGAGCCGGCATCCACGGCCACTCCGTCGTCACCATCGCGATGCACGCCTGGTTCGGCATCCGGGGGCTCTACCTCGCCCGCGAGGTGCACCGGCTCTACCGACAGGGCTGCTACGTCCGGATCCTCTACAGCTTCATGAGCCGGCGCACGTACGACGCCCTGGGGACCGCTCGGGGGGCACGGATGACCGTGCGCCGCGTCCAGTTCCCCGGCTCGCTGGGACTCGTCGCGGTGAAGTACTCGCACATGAAGCTGCTGGCGGTCTCGGGGCGCCTCGGCGCTGACCGGTCCGCCTTCGTGACGTGGACCGGGTCGAACAACTGGACGGACCGCGGCAACCACGCCGACGAGGTGATCCTGCGGATCGCGTCGAAGCGGGTCTACCGGGCCTACGTGCGGCAGTGGCGGCACATCCGCGACACCCGGTCGACCGGGATCTGGGCGCTGTTCCACGAGCCGGAGGGCGGCGGCCGGGCGCCGTGACCGCAGGTCAGCTGCCGGCGACCTGCCAGGCGGTGCCGCGGACCCGCTGCACGAGCACGACCGCACGTCCGCCCATGAAGGCCACCCCGAAGGCCACCCACAGCCACACCAGGGCGGCGGTCGACGTCCCGTCGGCCAGGCGGAGGACCGCGTAGGCCGCCGGCGCGAAGACGGCGAGCACCACCGCGCCGCCCCAGGCGAGGTAGCGGCCGTCACCGGCCCCGATCAGCACCCCGTCGAGCACGAACACCACTCCGGCGACGGGCTGGAACACCGCCGCGACCAGCAGCACCGGGACCAGCATCGAGCGGACGCCGTGGTCGTCGGTGAACAGCGGACCCACGACCGGGGCGAGGGCGGCGAGCAGCACCCCGGTGACCACGCCGCTGAGCAGACCCCAGCGGACCATCCGCGCGGCGGTGGACCGGGTGCCCGTCAGGTCGCCGGCGCCGAGGCCCCGACCGGTGATCGCCTGGGCCGCGATCGCGACGGCGTCGAGGGCGAACGCGAGGAAGGTCCAGATCGTCGTGGCGAGCTGGTGGGTGGCCACCGCGGTGGTGCCGACGGTGGCGGCGCCGTACGTCATCAGCAGGAGCGAGGCCCGCAGGGTCAGGGTGCGGACCACCAGCGCCACACCGGCGTGGGCCGCCCGCAGCACTCCGGGAAGGTCCGGTCGGAGCCGGGCGCCGGCGCGGGCGGCCGCCCGGACGACCACGAAGGTCAGCGCTCCCGCCGAGAGCGCCTGCGCGAGGACGCTGCCGAGCGCGGACCCGCGCAGTCCGAGGCCCGCGCCGTAGACCAGCGTGACGTTGAGGACCACGTTGAGGGCGTTGCCGGCCACGGCGACCACCAGCGGCGTCCGGGTGTCCTGCAGCCCCCGCAGGATCCCGGTGGTGGCCAGCATCACCAGCATCGGGACCACTCCGAGGAACGCGGTCCGCAGGTACGTCGTCGCCGCGTCCGCCACCGCCGGCCCGGTGCCGAACAGGGTCACGACCCGGTCGGCGAGGACCGCTCCAGCCAGCGTGGCGACGGCTCCCACCCCCACGGCGAGCCACACGCCGTCGAAGCCCTGCTGGAGCGCGCCGCGGTGGTCGCCGGCCCCGATCCGGCGCGCTACCGACGCGGTCGTCCCGTAGGCGAGGAAGACGCAGAGGCCGACGACCGTCTGCAGGACCGCCCCGGCGACGCCGAGACCGGCCAGGGGCACCGTCCCGAGGTGCCCGACGACGGCCGCGTCGGCGAGCAGGAACAGCGGCTCGGAGACCAGCGCGAGGAAGGCCGGCCAGGCCAGGCGCAGGATCTCGCGGTCCAGGGACGGAGCCGGCGCCGCGCCCGGGGACAGCGGGGCGGACGGCTCGCTCACGCCGGTCACCCTAGAGGCCGGGCGGTTGTGGGTAACCGTCGGTCCCTGGGGACGAACCGGGTCCAGGGCGCGGGTCCGCACCCGCCGGGGGACGCCGCCGGTGTGACGGCCGCGACACGCCGGGAACGGTCGGGGCGACACGCCGGAGGACGGAGAAAGGTGCCGGATCTTCTCCGGTCCACACGCCCTCAGCGGTGTCGGCGCAGGTCAGGCACCCTGCCACCGCCGTGCGCCGGATTGTTGTCCACAGCTGTGCACACAGGCTGTGCACACGGGCCCGGGGCGTGTTCCACAGGGTCGCCCCAGTTGTCCCCAGAGCCTGTGGACAGCCGGCTGTCCGGGGCCCGGAAACCGCCGTAACGTTCCCCCGCGCGGTGGCCCTGACGGGCCGGCGGGCAGGGCCGGGGTCCGGCGGGGTCCGCCACCGAGAACTGTCGGTGCGGACTGGCACGGTCTCGGTCGTCGGCATCGGCGGCGTCTGGAGAGGGGCAGGACACCTGTGAGCATCGCGTCCTCGGGGAGCGGCTTCGTGGCGGACACCGAGCCGCCGTTCGACCTGGACGGGTCCTGGAGCGCCGAGCCCGGCGGGTCGCGGACGTTCGGTGGGGGAGGCGGCGGCGGGGACCGGACACCGCCCCAGGACAACGACGCCGAGCAGAGCGTGCTCGGAGCGATGCTGCTGTCGAAGGACGCGATCGCCGACGTGGTGGAGACGGTCCGCGGCGGCGACTTCTACCGGCCGGCACACGAGACGATCTACGACGCGATGGTCGACCTCTACGGCCGCGGCGAGCCGGTCGACCCGATCACCACGACCGCCGAGCTGCAGCGGCGCGGCGAGCTGGTCCGGGTCGGCGGCGCGCCGTACCTGCACACGCTCTCGGCCAGCGTGCCGATCGCCGCCAACGCCGGGTACTACGCCGAGATCGTCCGGGAGAAGGCGATCCTGCGCCGGCTGGTCGACGCCGGCACCCGGATCGCTCAGATGGGCTACTCGGGCGAGGGCCAGGTCGACGACGTCGTGGACCGGGCGCAGGCCGAGGTCTACGCGGTCACCGACAAGCGGTCCTCGGAGGACTACGCCCCGCTGAGCGCGATCATGGAGTCCGCGCTCGACGAGATCGAGGCGATCAACAACCGCGACGGCGAGATGGTCGGGGTGCCGACCGGGTTCGTCGACCTCGACGAGCTCACCAACGGGCTGCACCCCGGGCAGATGGTGATCGTGGCGGCGCGACCGGCGATGGGCAAGGCGCTGGCGCTGGACACCCCGCTGCCGACCCCCACCGGGTGGACCACGATGGGCGAGGTCCGCGTCGGGGACGAGCTCTTCGACGGACGGGGCCGCCCGACCCGAGTGGTGGCCGCGACCGACGTCCTCGAGGGCCGACCCTGCTACGAGGTGCGGTTCTCGGACGGAACAGTGATCGTGGCCGACGCCCAGCACCAGTGGCAGACACAGACGCGCGCCGGCCGACGCGCCGCCGATCAGGGCGCCGACGTGGTGACGACCGAGGAGATGGCCCGGACGTTGCGCACCGCCGGCGACCGGCGAGCCGACCACTCCGTGACCAACGCCTCGGCGCTCCAGGGCACGGACGACGCGCTCGTGGTGCCGCCGTACGTCCTCGGCGCCTGGCTCGGCGACGGGCACTCCGCCTCGGCTCGGATCACCTCCGAGACCTCCGAGATCCCGATGATGATCGAGGAGACCGGCCTGGTCTGCAAGCCGCACGGGGGGATGCTGTACAGCATCCAGCTGCCCCAGGAGTCGCCGGCCCAGCAGCGACCCTGCGATGTC
>JAICLD010000255.1 GCA_025927595.1 Nocardioidaceae bacterium
ACCAGCGCGAGCAGCACGCCGGCCGCGGTCAGGGCCGCGGCCCGCCACTCACCGAGCGGTCCCATCACCCAGAACGCGGCGACCATGAGGACGACGGCCGCGCCGACGACCTTGCGCTGGTCGCGCACCACGCGGAGCGCGCCGGGTCGGGTCGACGGCTCGGTCATCACGCGACCCCTCCGGCGACGTGGCGGGTCGCGCCGTCAGGACCGAAGCGCGTCGCGGACCTTGACCCAGAACCCGACACCCGCGCCGACGATGCCGGCCGCGATGCCGAGGAGCACGAAGAGCGGCGAGGTGCCGGCCAGGTGGTCCAGCAGGAGACCGATGACGAGGCCGCCGACGACCGCCGCGACCAGGAAGCCGCCGAGGCCGAGCAGGTCACGGCCGCGCAGCCCCGGGTTCGGGGGTTCGCTGCTGCCATGGTCCATTCACCCGCGCCATTCACGTCGACGTGCGCCAAGGCACCGTGCGTGGCCTCGCGGGAGCCTCCCGGGACACACGGACGAGCCACCTCTACCGGAGCGGCGACGCTACCACAGCAGGCGCTGCCTCCCGGATGGCGGATCACCGCCGCGACCGGCCGGACAGCCCGGTCGTCTCGCGCGGTCGTCATGGTGGCGGCCGTCCTCTTCGTCGGGGCCCGCAGCCCTGGCTGGAATGGCTTGTGAAAACTAGCACAAGGTCCGTGGCGACCGAAGCCGGGCCGGTCCCGACGCCCTGTGCGGTCAGTCTCACCGGCGGCTCCGGCACGGGTCAAATCGCCTGTCCCGCGCAGCCGGCGGCGGGCGGCCCGCGAGCCGCTCAGCGCGACGTCACGGACGGCCGCTGGACCCGCGGCACCACGAACGTCAGCAGCACGGTCAGCACGACCCACAGCGCGAGCAGCACGATCGTCAGCCGGCTCGCGTAGAGGCTGGCCAGGACGCCACCGAAGGCGACCAGCCCGGCCCACAGCCACATGATCAGCACCGCCCGGCGGTGCGAGTGCCCGATCTCGAGGAGCCGGTGGTGCAGGTGCTGCTTGTCGGGCGAGAAGGGCGAGCGGCCGGCCCTGGTGCGGCGCACCACGGCGAGCACCAGGTCGGCGAACGGGACGACCAGGATCGAGATCGGCAGCACGATGGGCAGCAGCGTGGGCAGGAGGCTCGCCTGCGAGCCGCCGGCGCCCTGGCTGATGTCGACGTCGGCGAACTGGCCGGTCAGCGTCAGCGCCGAGCCGGAGAGCATGAGGCCGATCAGCATCGAGCCGGAGTCGCCCATGAACATCCGGGCCGGGAAGAAGTTGTGCGGCAGGAAGCCGACGCAGGCGCCGCCCAGCGCCGCGCACAGCAGCGCCGCGGTGATCGCCAGGGTCTCGTTGTTGGCGTCGGCGAGCTTGTAGGCGAAGGCGAAGAAGGCGACGGCGCCGATCGCCACCACCCCCGCCGCCAGCCCGTCCAGCCCGTCCACGAAGTTGACCGCGTTCACGGTCGCCACCACGAGCAGCACGCTGAGCAGGGCCGCCTGGGCACTGGTGAGCGCGAACTGGCCACGCCCCGGCAGCTGGAAGGAGAAGAACTGGACCTGGTTGACGACCAGGAAGCCGGCGGCGAGCAGCTGCCCACCGAGCTTGGTCAGCGCGTCGAGCTCGAAGAGGTCGTCGAGGACGCCGAGCACGCAGATCATCGCGCCGCCGCCCAGCACCACGGCGGAGTCGTGGAAGACCTGGTGGCCGCTCAGCGACAGGAACGGCAGCCGGTGCGCGACCAGGTACCCCGCCGCCAGACCGCCGAGCATCGCCACGCCGCCGAGGTAGGGGATCGGGACCGCGTGGACGTCGCGGTCACGGACCCGGGCCACCGCCCCGGTGCGCACCGCCACCTCGCGGGCCACCACGCCGAGCAGGTAGGTCACGACCGCGGCGACCAGGAAGACGGTGAGGTACTCGCGCACGGGCCGTCGCTAGCCCTCGTCGGTGATCGTGGCGCCCAGCGCGGCGAGCACCCCGTCCAGCCGCTCCAGGGACAGCGCTCCCCTGCGCAGCAGCCGCCCCCGAGGACCGGTCACGTCGACGATCGTCGACGGCTCCGCGCCGGGGGTCGGGCCGCCGTCGACGATGACCTCGACCGCGCCGCCGAGCATCGCCTCCGCCTGGTCGGCATCGGTGGCCGCCGGCATCCCGGTCCGGTTGGCACTGCTGACGGCCAGCGGCCCGGTCCGCGACAGCAGCTCGAGCGCCACCTCGTGGTCGGGCATCCGGACCGCGACGGTGCCCCGGGTGTCGCCGAGGTCCCACTGCAGCGACGGCTGCTGCCGGCACACCAGGGTCAGCGGACCGGGCCACAGCTCGTCGACCAGCGCCCGGGCGTAGTCGGGGATCCCGACCGCCAGCGCGTCCAGCGTCGTGGCCGCGGAGACCAGGACCGGAGGCGGCATCTCGCGGCCACGGCCCTTCGCCGCGAGCAGCCGGCGCACGGCCTCCGCGTCGAACGCGTCGGCGCCGACGCCGTACACCGTGTCGGTGGGGAGCACCACGAGCCGGCCGCGCTGCACGGCCCGCGCGGCGTCGGCGATGCCGGCCTCGCGCTCGTCGGGGTCGTCGGTGCGGAACCGCCGCGGCCCCGGGGCGTCCGGCGTCCCCGGCATCTCGTCGCTCACACCGGTCATCGTGCCAGCCGCGCGGTCAGGTAGCGGTCGCGACCTGCCAGGTCCCGGTGGTCGCGTACGTCGGTCCAGCGGCCCGTGCCCACGAACACCGCCGGCGCCGTGCGCCCCTGCAGGTCGGCGTGCTCGGCGCCGACGACGCCGCCCGGGAGCAGCAGCCGGGCCGCGGCCCGCTCGAGCACCCGCATCGCGACCAGGCCGTCCTCACCGGAGAACAGCGCCGGCGCGGGGTCGTGGTCGCGGGCCTCCGGGGCCACCGACTCGTAGGCGTCCAGCGGGATGTAGGGCGGGTTGCAGACGACGACGTCCACCGTGCCGTCGAGCTCGGGGAACGCCTCGGCCATGTCGCCCTGCCGGAGGTCCACCCCGGACCCGGCCAGGTTGCGGGCCGCCCAGCGGTGCGCCGGCTCCTCCAGCTCGACGGCGTGCACGTCCGCCTGCGGGACCTCGGTGGCGACCGACAGCGCCACGGCTCCCGACCCGGTGCAGAGGTCCACGACCCGCGGCACCCGGCCGTCGGCCAGGACGCGCCCGGCCTGGTCGACCGCCCAGCCGGCCAGCAGCTCGGTCTCCGGCCGCGGCACGAAGACGCCCGGCCCGACGGCGAGCTCGAGGTAGCGGAACGGCGCCGAGCCGGTCAGGTGCTGGAGCGGCTCGCGGCCGGCCCGCCGGGCCACGAGCGCCTCGAACGCCGCGACGTGCTCGGGAGCGACCTCCTCGAGGAGCGGGACGGCGGGTCGGGTGCTGCCCAGGACGTGGGCGAGGAGCTCGGCGGCGTCGTGGCCGGCGCTCGGGACGCCGGCAGCGGCCAGCCGGTCCGCCGCCTCCCCGAGCAGCACCCGCGCCCTCATCGGGGCGGTTCCAGCGCCTCCAGGCGCGCGGCCAGGTCGGCCTGGACGCACGAGCCGATCACCGGGCCGAGGTCGCCGTCGAGCACCTGGTCGAGGTGGTAGGCCTTGTAGCCGGTGCGGTGGTCGGAGATCCGGTTCTCCGGGTAGTTGTAGGTGCGGATCCGCTCCGAGCGGTCGACGGTGCGGACCTGCGAGCGACGGGCGTCCGACGCCTCGGCGTCCGCGGTGTCCTGCGCCG
>JAICLD010000179.1 GCA_025927595.1 Nocardioidaceae bacterium
GATCGTGTGCGCGATCGACGGCTCCTGCACCTGGATCGGCTGGAACCGCCGCTCGAGCGCGGCGTCCTTCTCGAGGTGCTTGCGGTACTCGTCGAGGGTCGTGGCCCCGATCGTCTGGAGCTCGCCGCGGGCCAGCATCGGCTTGAGGATCGAGGCCGCGTCGATCGCCCCTTCGGCGGCTCCGGCGCCGACCAGGGTGTGCAGCTCGTCGATGAACAGGACGATGTCGCCGCGGGTCTTGATCTCCTTGAGCACCTTCTTCAGGCGCTCCTCGAAGTCACCGCGGTAGCGCGACCCGGCGACCAGGGACCCGAGGTCCAGGCTGTAGATCTGCTTGTCCTTGAGCGTCTCGGGTACGTCGCCGCGCACGATCGCCTGGGCGAGACCCTCGACGCACGCGGTCTTGCCGACCCCGGGCTCCCCGATCAGCACCGGGTTGTTCTTGGTGCGGCGCGAGAGCACCTGCATCACGCGCTCGATCTCTTTCTCACGTCCGATGACGGGATCGAGCTTCCCCTCACGGGCGGCCTGCGTGTAGTTGCGGCCGAACTGGTCCAGCACGAGGGAGGAGGACGGCGCCCCCTCCTGCGGCGCGCCGGCAGCGGCCGTCTCCTTGCCCTGGAAGCCCGACAGCAGCTGGATCACCTGCTGGCGGACCCGGTTGAGGTCCGCGCCCAGCTTGACCAGGACCTGGGCGGCCACGCCCTCGCCCTCGCGGATCAGTCCGAGCAGGATGTGCTCGGTGCCGATGTAGTTGTGGCCGAGCTGCAGCGCCTCGCGCAGGGACAGCTCCAGGACCTTCTTGGCCCGCGGCGTGAACGGGATGTGACCGCTCGGCGCCTGCTGGCCCTGGCCGATGATCTCCTCGACCTGGGCGCGCACGGCCTCCAGCGAGATGCCGAGGCTCTCCAGCGCCTTCGCGGCGACGCCCTCGCCCTCGTGGATGAGGCCGAGGAGGATGTGCTCGGTGCCGATGTAGTTGTGGCTGAGCATCCTGGCCTCCTCCTGCGCCAGGACGACCACCCGTCGGGCTCGGTCGGTGAACCGTTCGAACATCCGCTGCTCCTTGACTCCCCTGCCGTCCACCCCGACCGCGGTGTGCGGCTGCGAGATGTCCGGGCGGCCGGCCACCGGTGCGATGACCGACGCCGTCTGTGTTTCCCACGCCCGGACACCTGCGTCCGGACACGGGGTCAACCTGCCGACCACCCTACGTGTTCCGTCGGCACCCCGTTAAAGCATTCGCCGACAGCGAACAGGGATCGGGAAGGCGATCCCTGCGCTGCCGGCGGGCCGGTGTGGCCGGTGCCTGCTGGTGGCCGCTGGTGGCCGCTGGTGGCCGCTGGCCGGGTCAGTGCGCGGCGGCGTACGCCTCGCGGACCTCGCTGCTGACCCGGCCGCGCTCGGGGACGTCCCAGCCGTTCTCACGGGCCCAGGCGCGGATGTCGGCCGCCGAGGTGCCCTCGGACCCCGCCGCGGGGCCGCCGGCGGACGTCGAGCGACGACCGCCCTTGCGCCGGCCCCCGGTACGACGGGCGTGGCCGATGTAGAGCGAGAGGGCCGACCGCAGCTCGGCCGAGTGGGACTCGGACAGGTCGATCTCGTAGTCGACGCCGTCGAGGGCGAACGTCACGGTCTCGGCCGCCTCGCTGCTGTCGAGGTCGTCGACGAGTACCACGTTGACGCGCTGTGCCATTGCTGTGCCTTTCTGGAAATTCGCTACCCGGATCGCGGGTGGGACGGCACGAAATATATTCCTCCGAATGCCCGGACCGCAAACAGGCGCGGCGTCGTCGAGGTGTTTGTCCGATGCCTGAGGGGCATTTCGTTCGGGAGTGCGCCGGGAAGCGGAAGAATCGCATGGAGCTCGCTGCGCGGAATTCCGACGGATATTCCTGGGACGATGCAACGAAGGTGCCGTCGCAAACGCTGGGGAATACCCGCGAAAGGCACGCGGAACAGGGCCCGCGAGCACGCGTCACCGCTCGCGATACCCCACGCTCACTCCGGGCGCAGCAGCGGGAAGAGGATCGTCTCGCGGACGCTGGCGCCGGTGAGCAGCATGATGAGCCGGTCCACGCCGATGCCGATCCCACCGGCCGGCGGCATCCCGAACTCCATCGCCTTGAGGAACACCTCGTCGAGCTCCATCGCCTCGGGATCGCCGCCCGCGGCCAGCAGCGACTGCTCCTCGAGGCGGCGGCGCTGCAGGACCGGGTCGTTGAGCTCGGAGTAGGCCGCGCCCAGCTCGACGCCGTTGACGATGAGGTCCCAGGCCTCGTTGAGGCCGGGGGTGGTCCGGTGCGGCTTGGCGAGCGGCTTGACCGCCTCGGGGTAGTCCATGACGAACGTGGGCTGCACCAGCGTGTCCTCGACGAGCTGCTCGAACAGCTCGACGACGACCTGGGGGGCGCCCCAGCCCTCCTGGAGCTCGACCCCGTGCTTGTCGGCGTAGCCGCGCAGCGTCGTCTCGTCGGTGTCCACGTCGACGGGGGCCCCCACGGCCTCGGCGACCAGCCCGAGGATCGGGGCCTGCCGCCAGGGTGCCTCGAGGTCGACGCGGCTGCCGTCGCGCCCGACCACCTCGGGGCTGCCGATCGCCCGGTGGGCCGACCGGACCAGGTCCTGCGCCAGGGCCATCATCGTGTGCTGGTCGCCGTAGGCCTCGTAGGCCTCGAGCATCGAGAACTCCGCGGCGTGGGTCGAGTCCAGGCCCTCGTTGCGGAACGTCCGGCCGATCTCGTAGACCCGGTCGACCCCGCCGATCATCGCCTTCTTGAGGTCGAGCTCGAGCGCGATCCGCAGCAGCATCTCCTGGTCGAGCGCGTTGAGGTGGGTGCGGAACGGGCGGGCCGCGGCACCGCCGTTGGTGAGCTGGAGGATGGGGGTCTCCACCTCGACGAAGCCGCGACCGTCCAGCGTGCCGCGCAGGCTGCGCAGGACCGCCGCCTTGGTCCGGACCATCCGCCGGGGCTCCGGGCGCAGCATCATGTCGACGTAGCGCAGCCGGATCCTGGCCTCGTCCGAGAGCGGCTTGTGCTCGTTGGGCAGGGGACGCAGCGTCTTCGCGGCGACCTCCCAGGTGCGCGCCTGCACCGACAGCTCGCCGCGCCGGCTGGTCACCACCTCGCCGCGCACCGCGAGCAGGTCGCCGAGGTCGACGCCTGCCTTGAAGTCGGCCAGCTGCTCGGCGCCGACGTCGGCCAGCGACAGCATCACCTGCAGCTCGGTGCCGTCGCCCTCCCGCAGCCGCACGAAGCAGAGCTTGCCCGTGTTGCGCAGGAACACCACCCGTCCCGCGACCGCGACCTCGTCGCCGGTGCGGGTGTCCGGCTCCAGCCCGCGCCCGTCGTACGACGCGCGCACCTCGGCGAGCGTGTGGCTGCGGTCGACGACCACCGGGTAGGGCTCGACGCCCTTCTCGAGCATCCTGGCCCGCTTCTCGCGGCGGACCCGCATCTGCTCGGGGAGGTCGTCCTGCTCGTCCATGCCGGGCAGCCTATCGAGCCTCAGCCGGCCGGGACGTTGCGGGCGAAGGCCATCTCCAGCCCCAACAGGGTCAGCCAGGGCTGGTGGTCGGTGACCACCGTGCACTCCTCGACGACCAGCGGCGCGAGGCCTCCCGTGGCGATCACGGTGACCTCCTCGAGCGGGACGCCGAGCTCCCGGCACATCCGGATGACGAGGCCGTCCACGAGGCTGGCGTAGCCGTAGAGCATCCCGCTCTGCACCGCCTCGACCGTGTTCTTGGCGACCACCGTCCGCGGCCGCAGCAGCTCCACCTGCCGGAGCTGGGCACCGCGGCGGCCGAGGGCCTCCAGCGAGATGTCGATGCCCGGGGCGATCGCCCCGCCGACGTACTCGTCGCGGGCGCTGACCACGTCGAACGTGGTGGCGGTGCCGAAGTCCACGACGACGGCGGGACCGCCGAACAGCCGCGCAGCCGCGAGCGCGTTCATGATCCGGTCGGTGCCGACCTCGCGCGGCTGGTCGGTGAGCACCGGCAGGCCGGTCCGGATCCCGGGCTCCACCACGACCTGCGGCAGGTCGCCGTAGCGGGTCCGCAGCATGTCGCGCCACTCGTGGAGCACCCCGGGGACCGTCGAGCAGACGGCGACCCCGCGCAGCGGGTCGGGGACGGGCGAGTCCTGGACCAGGCTGCCCAGCAGCACGCCCCACTCGTCGGAGGTGCGCCGCTCGTCCGTGGCCACCCGCCAGTGGTCGACCACGTGGCCGTCGTCGAGCAGCCCCACCACCGTGTGGCTGTTGCCGATGTCGGCGCACAGCAGCACGCCGTCCGTGGTCATGGGCGCGGACTCCCGTCGCTCGCGCCGAGCCGCACCGCCACGTTGTCCAGCAGCCGGGTGCCGCCGACCCGGGCGGCGACGAGGAGCCGGGCGTCGGCGGCGGGCGGTCCCGAGAGGTCTGCGGGGCGCAGCACCAGGTAGTCGACGTCCAGGCCCGGCGCACCCGCGAGGACCGACCGGGCCGCGTCGAGCACCGCCCGCTCGCCCCGCGGGCCCGCCTCGGCTCCGGCGCGCAGTGCCGAGGACAGGGCGCGGGCGGCGACCCGCTGGTCGGGGTCGAGGTAGGCGTTGCGGGAGGACAGCGCCAGGCCGCCGTCCTCGCGGACCGTCTCGACGCCCACGACGTCCACTCCCGTGCAGAGGTCGGCCGCCATCCGCCGGACCAGCACCAGCTGCTGGTAGTCCTTCTCGCCGAAGAGCGCCAGGTCGGGCCGGACCAGGCCGAGGAGCTTCGCCACCACGGTCAGCACGCCCCGGAAGTGGCCGGGCCGGGTGGCGCCCTCCAGCTCGCTGCCGAGCGGTCCCGGGTCGACCGTGACGAGGGGCTCGCCGCCGGGGTAGACCTCCTCCACCGACGGGGCGAAGACCACGTCCACCCCCTCGGCGCGACAGACCACGAGGTCGTCCTCGAACGTGCGCGGGTAGCGGTCCAGGTCCTCCCCGGGTCCGAACTGGAGCGGGTTGACGAAGACCGACACCACCACCGTGCCGGCCTCGGCTCGGGCCCGGCGGACCAGCGCCGCGTGTCCCGCGTGCAGGGCGCCCATCGTCGGCACCAGGCCTACCCCGGTCCCCGCGGCCCGCCCGCCGCGCAGGGCGGCATCGAGGTCAGCGCGGGTCCGCGCCACGACGGGGAGCGCCGGGCCGGTCACGCGCGCGGTGCCCACCCGGTCCTGCCGGTGGCCCCGCGGCCGGCCCCGTGAGCGACCCCGTCAGCGACCCCGTCGGCCACCGCGTCGGCCACCGCGTCGTCGAGGACCCCGGCCAGCTTGCCCGCCCGGATCGGCAGCAGCCGGCCGTCGAGGACGGCGCGCTCGGCGGTGGCGCGCGCCATCGCGACGTACGACTCGAGCGTCCCGGGGCTGGTGGCGCGCAGGTCCACGAGGTGCGCGCGCACGGTCTCCACGTCGCCGCGCACGATCGGGCCGGTCAGCGCCGCGTCGCCGTAGGACAGCGCGTTGTCGAGCGCCGCGGTGAGCAGCGGCCGCAGCGTCCCTGCGGGGTCGTCGGCCCCGGAGGCGCGCAGCAGGTCCATCGCCTGGCTGACCAGGGTCACGAGGTGGTTCGCCCCGTGCGCGAGACCGGCGTGGTACAGCGTGCGGTGCTCCTCCTCGACGCGGACCAGCCGCCCCCCGAGGTCGCCGACCAGGGACACGGCCAGCGGCCAGGTGCGCTCGGTGGCGGTCACCCCGAAGACGCAGCCCGGGAGCCGGTCGAGGTCGACGTCGGTGCCGGTGAAGGTCATCGCCGGGTGCATGGCGAGCACCTCGGCGCCCACCTCCAGTGCGGGGCGCAGCACCGCGAGCCCGTGCTTGCCGGAGGTGTGCACGACCTGCTGTCCTGCCCGGATCGCGCCCGAGGCCGCGAGCATCGTCACGACGTTGGGCAGCATGTCGTCGGGCACGGTCAGCAGCAGCAGGTCCGCGGACCGCGCGACCGCGGTCGGCTTGTCCACCCGCACGTCGGGCAGCAGCGTCTCGATGCGGGTGCGCGACGCCGCCGACTCGCCGGCGACCGCGCTGATCTCGTGCCCGGCGGCGCGCAACGCGGCTGCCAGGACGGCGCCGACACGGCCGGCGCCCACCACCCCTACGCGGGTCATAGAGCTCATCGCCTTTCGTTCCAGTCCCGCGAGCGGGTACCGGACGTTGTGCTGATGCCTGAGTGTCGAGCCTACGTGCGCCGGCCCGGGTCGCACACCCGTTCGGGGGTGGCACGCGCCACACGCGGCCGGCGCGCCGGCCGAGGCCCGGTGGGCGGACCGGACCGACGGGGCGGCGCCCGTAGCCTGGTCCGGTGACCTCGCTCGGGATGCCCGCCGTCCCGCCACCCACGTCGCTGCCGACCTGGAAGCAGGCGTGGGACGCCGCGCTCTACGGGCTGGACGGGTTCTTCCGCCGGCAGGCGCCGGCGGACCACTTCCGGACCTCGCCGCACCTGTCCGGGCTGTTCGCCGCGGTGCTGGTGGCGATGGTGCGAGAGGCCGGCCTGGACACCCTCGTCGACGTCGGGGCGGGGCGGGGCGAGCTGCTGACCGCCGTCCACGCCCTCGACCCGCGCCTGGACCTCCTCGGGGTCGAGGTCGCCCCGCGCCCGGGCGGCCTGGACGCCGCGATCGCGTGGACGACGGCGCTGCCGGAGTCGGTCGAGGGCCTCGTCGTGGCGAACGAGTGGCTCGACGACATCCC
>JAICLD010000049.1 GCA_025927595.1 Nocardioidaceae bacterium
ACCCCCGATCCCGGGCCGGACCGGCGCTAGGGTCGGCCGGGTGACGCCCGCCTCCCCGCCATCGCGGCAGGATCCCGACCGGCCCGACGACCGGCCCGACGACCGGCCCGACGACCGGCCCGAGCACCCGTCGGTGGCCCGCTTCCGCCGCGAGCTGCGGAAGCGCGGCGGCCGGGGGGAGATCCGCGTGCTGCCCGAGTCGGTGCACACCGCCGCGCTGGCCGCCGAGGCGCTCGGCTGCGAGGTCGGCGCGATCGCGAACAGCCTGCTCTTCGACGCCGACGGCGCCCCGGTCCTGATCCTCACCTCCGGCGCCCACCGGGTCGACGCCCCCGAGGTCGCCGCACGGATCGGCGTCCCCGCGCTGCGGCGCGCGAAGCCCGAGTTCGTGCGGGCCCACACCGGCCAGGTGATCGGCGGCGTGTCCCCGCTCGGGCACCCGGCACCGGTGCCGACGTACATCGACCCGTGGCTGCGCGGGCACGACGTCGTCTGGGCCGCCGCCGGCCACCCGGCGGCCGTGTTCGCCACCAGCTTCGCCGAGCTGGTCGAGATGACCGGAGCCGCCGAGACCGAGGTCGGCTAGCAGCGCGCGCCCGGCGGCCGCCGGGGAGCGGGGCGAGGACCGGCCGGTCACAGCGCCTAGGGTTCGACCCATGTCGCGGGTGGTGGTCGTCGGCGCCGGCTTCGGCGGCATCGCGGCGGCGGCGCGCCTGGCCAAGCTGCGCCACGACGTCACGCTCGTGGAGCGCCGCGAGCGGGTCGGCGGCGCCCTCGGGCACGTCGAGCGGGACGGCTTCCGCTGGGACGCCGGACCGTCGACGACGGCGCTTCCGGCGGTGCTGCGCGACCTCTTCCGCAAGTCCGGCCGGCCCCTCGAGCGGGAGCTGGACCTGGTCCCCGTCGAGCCGATGCGCGAGCACCGGTTCCCCGACGGCACCACGCTCGCGCTCCCCTCGGGCAGCCGCGCCGACCAGCTGGAGGCGGTCGAGGCGGCCCTCGGCGGAGGTCTCGGCCGGGCCTGGGTCGACCACGTCCACGCGTTCGCCGACACGTGGGACGTCCTGCGCCGGTCCTACCTCGAGCGGCCCTGGGACCCCGACCACGCCGACCGGACCGTCACCACGCTGCTGCGGACCCGGACGTCCCTGGCCCGCCGGGTGGCCCGGTCGTTGCGGGACCGGCGACTGCGGGAGGTGGCGCTGTTCCCGGCACGGCTGGACGGCCACGACCCCCGCCGCGTGCCGGAGTGGAGGGGCATGGACGCCTACGTCGAGCAGGGCTTCGGGACCTGGACGGCTCCCGGCGGCCTCGGCTCGCTGGCGGCCGTGCTGGCCAAGCGGCTGGACGAGCGGCGGGTGCGGGTGCTGCTCGGGACCCGGGTCCACGACCTGGCTCTCGACGGCGGTCGCACCGTCGGCGTCGACACCGATGCGGGCCGGATCGACGCCGACGTCGTGGTCTGCGCCGTGGACCCGCGGGTCCTGCCCGCACTCGCCCGCGGGGTCCGGCGCGCGAGGCCCGCGACACCCCCGACGGTGTGCCACCTCGGCCTGAGCGGGGACGTCCCCGTCCTGCCGCACGAGGTCGTCCTGCACGGGGACCCGCTGCTGGTCGTCCGCACCGGGGGCACCGCGCCCGAGGGTGGCGCGGCCTGGACCGTGCTGGCCCGGGGGCTGACCGAGGACCCGGTCGCCGCGCTGGCCCGGCGCGGCCTCGACGTGCGAGGACGGGTGCGGGTCCGCGTGGACCGGTCGCCGGCCGACCAGGTCGAGGAGCTGGGCGGCTCCCCCTACGGCGAGCGGTGGCAGGGCCGGGCGACCGTGGACCGGCTGCTCGCCAGACCGGCGTACGACGGGCTGCTGCTCGCCGGGGCGCACGCCGCCGTCGACCCGGCCCTGCCGTACGTGGGGCTCACCGCGGCCGTCGTGGCCGAGCGGGTCGGGCCGGCCTGACGCGGTCCGCCGCCGGCTCAGGCGACCGTCGAGCGCAGCCCCGCGTAGATCTCCCGGGTCGCCCGGGAGCGGTTGAGCGTGTAGAAGTGCAGGCCGGGCGCGCCACCGGCCAGCAGCCGGTCGCACATCTCGGTGGCGATCGCGATCCCCTCCGCGCGCACGGCGGCGGGGTCGCCCTCGAAGCGGGAGACCCGCTCGACCACCTCCGGCGGGACCTCGCGGCCGGACAGCTCGGCCATCCGCCTGATCTGCGGCAGGCTGGTGATCGGCATGATCCCGGCGAGCACCGGGATCGTGACCCCGGCGCGCTCGCACCGGTCGAGCAGCCCGAGGTACTCCTCGACCCGGAAGAACAGCTCGGTGATCGCGAACCCGGCGCCGGCGTCCTGCTTGGCGCGCAGCACCCGCGCGTCGGCCTCGAGGCTGCCGGCCTCGCGGTGGCCCTGCGGGAACGCCGCCGCACCCACGCAGAAGTCGCCCAGCGACCGGACCAGCTCGATCAGCTCGGTGGCGTAGCGCAGGCCACCGCGCGTCGGGGTCCACGGCGTCCCCGGCCCGTCCGGGGGGTCGCCGCGCAGCGCGAGCACGTTGCGGACCCCCACGGCGGCGTAGGCGCCGATCACCGCTCGCAGCTCCTCGCGCGAGTGCCCGACGCAGGTCAGGTGCGCCATGGGCGTCAGCGTGGTCTGGCTGGCGATCCCCTCCGTGACCCGCACCGTGCGGTCCCGGGTCGATCCGCCGGCGCCGTACGTCACGGACACGAAGGTGGGCTGCAACGCCTCGAGCTCGCGCAGCGCGGTCCACAGCTGCCGCTCGCCGGCCTCGTCCTTGGGCGGGAAGAACTCGAAGGAGATCGACCGCTCCCCCGACGCGATCAGGTCCGTGACGCCGGGGGCGCCGGCGGTCGGCCGGTGGGCGGAGGGTCCGAGCGTCATACGCAACAGCATAGGGTCGCGGGACCCGCTCCCCCGGCAGCCGTCCACGCGTCGCGCGACCGTAGGCTCGCGGACGTGACCCCGCCCAGCGCCTGGGACGCCGGCGCGTTCCGCTCCTCGGTCCAGTCCGTCCTCGACGGCGTCGTCGCCGAGCGGGCCGCGGTGCTGGAGCCGCTCGGCCCCGACGCCGCCCTGCTGCTCGACGGCGCCCGGGCGGCGGTCGGCGGCGGGAAGCGGCTCCGGGCGTCGTTCTGCTGGTGGGGCTTCCGCGCGGTGCGGCCGGAGGTGCCCGACGAGGAGGCGCTGCTGCGCGCGGCCGCGGCGCTGGAGCTGCTGCACGCGAGCGCGCTCGTGCACGACGACTTCCTGGACGCCTCCGACACCCGCCGCGGGCGGCCGGCCACGCACCGCTCCTTCGAGCGGCTGCACCGGGACCGCGGCTGGGTCGGGCGCCCGGAGCTGTACGGCGCCGGGGCGGCCATCCTGCTCGGCGACCTGCTGCTGTGCTGGTCGGACGAGCTGCTGCGCCGCTGCGGGCTGCCCGCGCCGGCGGTCGAGGCGGCGATGAGGTTCTTCGACACCACGCGGACCGAGGTGATCGCCGGGCAGTTCCTGGACCTGTCGGTGCAGGCGCGGGCGGAGTCCGACGTGGAGCAGGCGATGCGGGTGCTGCGCTACAAGTCCGCGAAGTACTCCATCGAGCGGCCGCTGCACGTCGGGGCGGCCCTGGCCGGCGCCTCCGGGTCGATGCTCGGCTCGCTGACCGGCTTCGGGCTGCCGCTGGGGGAGGCGTTCCAGCTCCGCGACGACCTGCTGGGGGTGTACGGCGACCCGGCCGTCACGGGCAAGCCCGCCGGCGACGACCTCACCGAGGGCAAGCGCACGGTGCTGGTCGCGCTGGCGCTGCGGGCCGCGCCGCGCGACGAGGCGGCGCTGCTCGACCGCTCCCTGGGTGCGCCCCTCGACGAGGCGCAGGTGCAGCGGCTGCGGCAGGTGATCGACGACTGCGGCGCGCGCGCCGACGTCGAGCGCCGCATCGACGCGCTGACGGGCCGGGCGCTCGAGGCGCTGGCCGGGGCGCCCGTCAGCGGGGTCGCGCGCGAGGCGCTGCGCCGGCTCGCCGAGGCCGCGACGCACCGGGCCGGCTGAGCCCTCCTCAGGGCTTGGCCGGCAGCTCCGGCAGGTCGAGCGGCGGGCCCTCCCCGCGCAGCAGCACCGCGAACGGGCAGCCGCGCTCGTCGTGGCAGCGACCCCCGAGGACGCTCAGCGCCACGCGGAACGCCTGCTCGTCGTGGCGGGCCAGCGGGCTCCAGCCGTCCCACAGCAGCACGACGCCCTGGCGCCCCGGCGCGTCCACGTCGCCGAGGCAGTCCGCGAGCGAGTCGAAGCTCGCGCCGCGCTCGTCCTCGACCTCCAGCGCCGAGACCGCGGCCTTGAGGAAGGACTCGCTGTCCTCGACGGTCCAGCCGTCGACGTACACGAAGCGCCAGCCGGCGTGCTCCACCGCGTGCGCGATGTCCGGCACGTGCGCGGCGCTGTGCCAGCCGTAGAGGTCGGGCGGGTTGTGCCCCGCCAGGAGTGCTGCGAGTCCGCTCATGGGCCGTCCCTGGGGTCCGAGGTCTCGACCAGGGGCGGCGCAGCGGCGCAGGACCGCCGGTCACCACCCGCTAGTCCTTCACGGGACCGAGGGTAGCCCCGGGGACCGGGCCCGGAACAGGGCTGTGGAGGGCTGCTGATTACCAGGGGCCCCTGGTAATCCGGTACACCCCCGCCGTTGCAACAGCAGGGGTGTGCTGGTTTCGGCGGGGGTGTCGGGGCGTACGGCGCGCGAGCCGCCCGCCCGTGTCGCGGAGGGGCGGGCCGGACGCGGCTCGAGCGCGACCGGATCAGAACGCCATGGCCTGGGCCCGCCGCTTGACCTCGGCGCCGCGGTTCTCGCGCAGGGCGTCGACGGGCCGGCCGGGCAGCGTGTCGTCGGGCGTGAACAGCCAGGTCAGGATCTCCACGTCGTCGAACCCGCCGTCGTGCAGCACCGTGCACACGCCGGGCACGCCCTTGACCACCTCGCCGTCGGCCAGCAGCGCCGCCGGGACCTGCTGGCCCGCGCCGGGGGCCGGGACCGCCGCCGCGAGCTGGTGCTCGCGGATCAGCTGGCGGACCTTGCTGACGCTGACGCCGAGCCGGCGCCCCGCCTCGGCCCAGTCCAGCCACTCCTCGACGAGACCGCCGAGATCGGACGACTTGGGTGCACTCGTCTCCTCCACGCGGCTCACTCTGCCACGAGGTTCTCGGTCTGGTCGCCTTGACCACATCCGTCACATCCGTCACAGTCGAGCGGGTGACTTCCCTCGAGCGCGCCGCCGTCCCCTCCCTCAGCCCACGTCGGCGCCGGGGCCGGCTCGGGCTGCGGCTGCTGACCGCCGCGGTGTGCGCCACCACCGCTGCCGGGGTCGTCGTCGCCGGGCCGGCGACCAGCCGCCCCGAGTCGTCCGCGCCCGTCGCGGGAGCGCCCGGGTCGAGCGTGCCCACCGGCTCCGTCCGGACCACGGAACCGGTGCTGCGCCTGGCCGTCGCCACGTCGCACCGCTGGCCCGGCCACCCCGGGCGCCGGCTCGTGCGGTACCGAGTCCGGCCCGGAGACACCGCCACCGGCCTCGCCGTGCGGTTCCACGCCTGGACCCGCGAGCTGCGGGCGCTGAACCACCTCGGCCGCCGCGGCACCCTCTACGTCGGCGAGCACGTGCGGATCCCGGTGGTCGTGGCGGCGACCCGCCACCACGCCCGCCCCCGCGCCCGCCACCACACGCACCACGCCCGCCACCACGCCCGCCACCACGCCCACCACCACGCCCACCACGCCCACCACCACGCCCGCCGCGCCCACCACGCCCACCACGCCGGCCACCACGCCCGCCACCCGTGGCGGCACGCCGACGCCACGCGGGCCGGGGTGCGCCGCGTCATCGTCCGCACCGCGCGACGCCACGGCGTCGAGCCGGCCACGGCGCTGGCCATCGCGTGGCAGGAGTCCGGCTGGCAGCAGCGGAGGATCTCCTCGGCCGGCGCGGTCGGCGCCATGCAGGTGATGCCGGGGACCGGCCGCTGGATGTCGACGTACGTCGACCGGCGGCTGAACCTGTACGGGCTCCACGACAACGTCACCGCCGGCGTGGTGCTGTTCCGGGTGCTGCGCGGCCAGGCCTCCTGGCGGCACTCGATCGCCGCCTACTACCAGGGGCTCGGCGCCGTGCAGGAGCACGGGCTCTACCCCGAGACCCGCCACTACACCCGCAACGTGCGCGCCCTCTACCACCGGCTGCACCACGGCTGGAACCCCGCCCGGTCCTGAGGCGCGGGGTCATCCCGCAAAGGGCCGTCCCGAGGTGGCCCGGCGCTGCCACCGCGGCCCGCAGCCCGGCACCGCCACGCCGACCGCCGCCGACGCCGCGGCAACCCCGGTGCGCGCACCTAGAATCGAGCGGGTCGCACCAGTGCCTTCCCCTCACCTGGGCGACCGACGGAGGCCGAGCTCGTGGACAGGACGGTCACGGACCCGCTGATCGGGCGTGTGCTCGACGGCCGCTACCGCGTCGGTCCGCGGATCGCGCGTGGCGGGATGGCCACCGTCTACGAGGCCACCGACCTGCGCCTGGACCGGGTCTGCGCGCTGAAGGTGATGCACGCCGGTCTCGGCGACGACGACGACTTCGCCGCGCGGTTCGTCCGCGAGGCGCGCGCGGCCGCCCGGCTCTCGCACCCCCACGTCGTCTCGGTGTTCGACCAGGGCGACGACGACGGCACGCTGTTCCTGGCGATGGAGTACGTCCCCGGCCACACGCTCCGCGACCTGCTGCGCAGCTCCGCCCCGCTGGCACCGGCGCGCGCGCTGGCCCTGCTCGACCCGGTCCTGTCGGCGCTCGCCGCCGCCCACCACGCCGGGCTGGTGCACCGCGACGTGAAGCCGGAGAACGTGCTGCTCTCCGACGACGAGCGCGTCGTCAAGGTCGCCGACTTCGGCCTGGCCCGGGCCGTCAGCGCCGAGACCCAGCACACCGCGACCGGGGGCGTGCTGATCGGAACCGTCTCCTACCTGTCCCCCGAGCTGGTCGTGGACGGCCGCGCCGACGCCCGAGCCGACGTGTACGCCGCCGGCGTCGTCCTCTACGAGATGCTGACCGGTCGCAAGCCGCACCAGGGCGAGTCCCCGATCCAGGTCGCCTACGCGCACGTGCACGAGGACGTCCCGGCTCCCTCGGCGCTGGTCCCCGGCCTCCCCGGGTACGTCGACGCGCTCGTCGCCCGCGCGACGGCCCGCGACCGCGACCTGCGCCCGGCCGACGCCCGGGTCCTGCTGCACCAGGTGCGCCGCGTCAGGGCGGCCCTGGACCACGGCGTCCTCGACGACCCCGACCTGACCTCCGACCTGGCGCCCACCGTCCCGGTGCAGCGCAGCGGCGACGACATCGACTACGTCACCGAGGATCCCGACCAGCTGCGGACCATCCTGACACCGGCGCAGGCGGCGGACGGCGACCGCGAGTGGTCCGAGCAGGACTGGGACGCCGTGCGTGAGGAGGCCGGGGGCGCCCATGCCATGGCCGACGGGACGGCCGGCGCCGAGGGGACCAGCGTCATCGGGCCCCGGGGCCGGTCGGGCCCACCGGCTCGCCGCGGGCGGTCCCCGCGCCGGCGCACCCGGCGCCCGTCGCGACGCCCCTCCCGCCGCCGGGGGCCGGTGCTCCTGGTCCTGCTGCTCCTGCTCGCGCTGGCCGTCGCCGCAGGCAGCTGGTGGCTCGGCGCCGGCCGCTACACCGCCACGCCGGGCGTCGTGGACCTGACCTCGCGCGCGGCCGCCGCCAAGGTGGAGTCGGCCGGCCTGTCCTTCGAGGTCGGCGGACGCTCGTGGTCCGAGACCGTCCCGGCCGGGGCGGTCATCCGCACGGACCCGGCTCCCGGCGACCACGTGCTGCGGCACGGGACCGTGACCGCGGTGCTGTCGCGCGGTCCCGAGCGGCACGCCGTGCCGCAGGTGGCCGGCAAGCCGCTCGACCAGGCCCAGGCGGCCCTTCGGCGCGCGCACCTCGGCTTCGGCGACGCGTCGTACGCCTGGTCCGGGCAGGTCGACAAGGGCCGCGTCCTCTCCGCCGACCCGGCCGTCGGGACCAGCCTCCGTCGGGGCACCGCCGTGGACCTGCGCGTCAGCAAGGGCCCCCGGCCCGTGCCGGTCCCGGACTGGACCGGCAAGGACGCGGGCGACGCCACTCGCGCACTGCACCGGCTGCGGCTGCACGTCGACACGGCCCAGGAGAACAGCGACACGGTCGCCCGCGGCGACGTGGTCCGCCAGTCCCCGAGCTCCGGCCGGGTGTTCGGCGGGGACACCGTGCACCTGGTCGTGTCGAAGGGCCCGGTGCTGGTCGAGGTGCCGGAGGTGCGCAGGACGCGCGTGGACAGCGCCACGGCCAGCCTGCGGGCCGCCGGCTTCGAGGTCCGCATCGAGCACGTCGCGGTCTACGTCGGCCTCGACATCGTCGTGAAGCAGGACCCCGCCCCCGGGGACCGGGTCCCCAAGGGCAGCACCGTGACGATCTCCGTCGTCTAGAGCCGCGAGGAGCCACCGATGAGCCGAGCAGTCGTCGTCACCGCCTACGGCGGTCCGGGCTCGATGGCGGTGCGGGACGCGCCGGTGCCCGCTCCCGGCCCGGGCGAGGTCACCGTCGAGGTCCGGGCTGCCGGGGTGAACCCGATCGACCACAAGCTGGCGAGCGGCGCGATGGGCACCGACGAGTCGCGGCTGCCCCTGCGGCTGGGGTTCGAGGTCGCCGGTGTGGTGACCGCCGTCGGGCGGGAGCGGGCCGAGGGCCCCGCGGGGCGGCTCGCCGTCGGCGACGAGGTGATCGGCTACCCGGTGAGCGGTGGGTACGCCGAGGCCGTGACGGTGCCCGCCACCTCCGTCTTCCCCAAGCCGTCGACGCTGTCCTTCGAGGAGG
This sequence comes from Nocardioidaceae bacterium, assembly GCA_025927595.1. Classification (GTDB taxonomy): domain Bacteria; phylum Actinomycetota; class Actinomycetes; order Propionibacteriales; family Nocardioidaceae; genus Nocardioides_B. The sequence goes on from JAICLD010000049.1 coordinate 8,881, forward strand.
CCGCCGGCCTCTCGCTGACCGGCGTCACCGCCTACCACCTGGTCGAGGCGACGGGCGTTGGCCCGGGCGACACGGTCCTGGTCCACGGCGCCGCCGGCGGGGTCGGGCTGATGACCGCCCAGCTCGCCCTCCTCCGGGGGGCCACCGTGGTCGGCACGGCTTCGCCCCGCCGCCACGAGCGGCTCCGCGATCTCGGCGTCGTCCCGGTCGCGTACGGCGACGGGCTGCTCGCGCGCGTCCGCGACGCGGCGCCGCACGGCGTCGACGTCGCCCTCGACACGGTCGGCACCGACGAGGCCGTCGACGTCTCCCTGGCGCTGGTGCGGGACCGGAACCGGGTGGCGAGCGTCGCGGCGTTCGACCGGGCCGGGCGCGAGGGCATCCGGCTGCTCGGCAGCGGCCCGGGCGCCGACGCCGGGACGGAGGTCCGCGACCGCGGCCGGCTCGTGCTCACCGGGCTCGCGGAGGAGGGCCGGCTGCGCGTCGTCGTCGCCCGGTCGTTCGCCCTCGAGGACGCCGCCGAGGCGCACCGGGTGGTTCGCGCCGGGCACGCCGGCGGGAAGGTCGTCCTGGTCCCGTAGAGTGCCGCGGTGCCCGTGGTGACCCCTGCCCGCCCGGCCCACGCGCGCACCGCACTGCTCGCCGGCCTGGCGCTGCTCGCCGTGACCGCCTGCTGGGGCAGCACGTTCTTCCTCATCAAGGACCTGCTGGACCGGATGCCGGTGCTGGACTTCCTGGCCGTGCGGTTCGCGATCGCCAGTGTGGTCCTGTGGCTGCTGTTCCCGCGGGCGCCGGGCCGGCTCAGCCGGTCGTCGCTTCGGCAGGCGGTCCTCCTGGGCGCCGTGTACGCCGTCGCGCAGATGCTCCAGTCGACCGGCCTCGCGCACACGTCCGCCAGCGTGTCGGGGTTCGTCACCGGGCTCTACGTCGTCTGCACGCCGCTGTTCGCGGCGCTGCTGCTGCGGACCAGGATCGGCGTGACGACCTGGGTCGCGGTGGTGCTCGCCGCCGCCGGGCTGGGCGTCCTCACGCTCAGCGGTCTCACGGCCGGCTACGGGGAGGCGCTGACGTTCGTCTCCGCCCTGCTCTACGCCCTCCACATCGTCGGACTCGGCGCCTGGAGCGAACCGGGCGAGGCCATGGGGATGACGATCGTGCAGCTCGCGGTGATCACCGTGCTGTGCCTGGCCGTGACGGCGTGGGACGGCGTGCAGCTGCCGGCGAGCCCGGGCGACTGGCTCTCGGTGGTCTACATGGCGGTGCTCGCCGGCGCGCTGGGCCTGGCGGGGCAGACCTGGGCGCAGGCGCACCTGGCGCCGACGCGGGCGGCGATCATCATGACGATGGAGCCGGTCTTCGCCGCCGTGTTCGCGGTCCTGCTCGGTGGCGAGAGCGCGACGCTGCGGATGCTGCTCGGTGGGCTCCTCGTGCTGGCGGCCATGCTGCTCGTCGAGGTGGGACCACGCCGGCGGATCGAGGCGGAGGTCCCGCACATCGCCGTGTGACCCGGTGGGCCGACGGTGCGGGCCGACGTCAGGCGAGCAGCTTGGTCAGCACGCGGGCGGCCGTCTCGGCGTCCTCGCGGGAGACGTCGAGGTGGGTGACCAGACGCAGCGCCCGGGGCCCCACCGCGGACGCGAGCACGCCGTGCTCGCGGGCGGCGGCCACCACTCCCGGCGCGTCGGGTACGTCGACGACGACGATGTTGGTGTCCACCGACGCCGGGTCCAGGCCGCAGGCGTCGGCGAGCAGCCGCGCGTTCTCGTGGTCCTCGGCGAGCCGCTCGACGTGGTGGTCGAGGGCGTGCAGCCCGGCCGCGGCGAGCACCCCGACCTGGCGCATGCCGCCACCCAGGCGCTTGCGCCACACCCGCGCCTCGGCCACGGCGTCGGTGGACCCGACGACCAGCGAGCCGACCGGGGCGCCGAGCCCCTTGGACAGGCAGACGGCGAGCACGTCGGCGGTGGCGCCGTACGCCTCGAGCGGCGTGCCGGTCGCGACGTGGGCGTTCCAGATCCGGGCGCCGTCGAGGTGGACCCCGATGCCGCGCTCGTCGGCGAAGCGCCGCACCGCGCGCATGTCCTCCAGCGGGGTGACGGCGCCGCCGCCGAAGTTGTGGGTGTTCTCCATCGAGACCGCCCGGGTGGGGACGAAGAACGGGCCCATGTCGGGGGCGAACAGCGTCGCGATCTGCGCCGGCTCGACGGGCCGGCCGATCCAGGTGCGCATCGTCAGTCCGGTGAACGCCGCGTGGGCTCCCAGCTCGGCGCGGGCGATGTGCGCCGACGCCTCGCAGAGCACCTCCTCGCCGACACCGACGAGGCTGCGCACGGCCAGCACGTTCGCCATCGACCCTGTCGGGGTGAACAGCGCCGCCTGCTTGCCGAACAGCGCCGCGACCCGATCCTCGAGGAGCCGGACGGTGGGGTCCTCTCCGTACACGTCGTCGCCGACCTCGGCCGCGGCCATCGCCGCGCGCATCGACCCGGTGGGCCGGGTGACGGTGTCGCTGCGCAGGTCGACGAGTGCCGCGCTCATGCCCGCGCCTCCCGGCCGGGCTCCGACGCCGACCCAGCCGACGACCCAGCCGACGACCCAGCCGACGACCCAGCCGACGATCCCGCCGACGACCCCGATGCCGGCGTCGCCTCGCGGAGCATCTCCGCGACCAGGAACGCCAGCTCCAAGGACTGGACGCGGTTCAGCCGCGGGTCGCAGGCCGACTCGTAGCGGTGCCCGAGGTCGCCCTCGAGCAGCGCCTCTCCCCCGCCGACGCACTCGGTCACGTCGTCGCCGGTGAGCTCGACGTGGACGCCCCCGGGCCAGGTCCCGAGGGCGCGGTGCACGTCGAAGAAGCCCTGGACCTCGGCGATCACGTCGTCGAAGCGGCGGGTCTTGTAGCCCGAGGACGCCTCGAAGGTGTTGCCGTGCATCGGGTCGCACACCCAGGCGGCGGTGACGCCCGCGGCGGTGACCTTCTCGACCAGGTTCGGCAGCCGGTCGCGGATCAGGCCGGCGCCCATCCGGGTGACGAAGGTCAGCCGTCCCGGCACGTTGCCCGGGTTCAGCCGCTCGGCGAGCGCGATCGCGTCGTCCGGGCTGGTGCCGGGTCCGAGCTTCACGCCGATCGGGTTCTCGATCCGCGACAGCAGCTCCACGTGCGCCCCGTCGAGCTGGCGGGTCCGCTCCCCGATCCACAGGAAGTGGCCGGAGACGTCGTACGGCCGTCCGGTCCGGGAGTCGATCCGGGTCAGCGCGTGCTCGTACTCGAGGATCAGCGCCTCGTGGCTGGAGTGGAAGTCGACGCGGTGGAACTCGTCGGGGTCGGCGCCGATGGCCTGCATGAAGGTGAGCGCGCGGTCGATCTCGGCGGCCATCTTCTCGTAGCGGCGGCCCACCGGCGAGGAGCGGACGAAGTCGGTGTTCCAGGTGTGCACCTGGCGGAGGTCGGCGTAGCCGCCGGTGACGAAGGCCCGGACGAGGTTCAGCGTCGCCGCCGAGGAGTGGTAGACCTCGACCAGCCGCTGCGGGTCCGGCACCCGCGACTCGGGGGTGAAGTCGAAGCCGTTGACCGCGTCGCCGCGGTAGGCGGGCAGCGTGACGCCGTCACGGGTCTCCTCCTCGGAGGAGCGCGGCTTGGCGTACTGACCCGCGAGCCGGCCCAGCTTGACGACCGGCACCGACGCCGCGTAGGTCAGCACGACCGCCATCTGGAGCAGCACCCGCAGCTTGTTCCGGACGTTGTCGGCGGTGACGCCGTCGAACGTCTCGGCGCAGTCGCCGCCCTGGAGCAGGAACGCCTCGCCGCGCGCGACCGCGGCCAGCTTGCCCGTCAGCTCGTCGCACTCCCCGGCGAAGACCAGCGGGGGGACCCCCCGCAGCCGGGTGACGGCCGCCTCGAGGGCGGCCGGGTCCGGCCACCGCGGCTGCTGCGCGGCTCCCCGGGCGTGCAGGGCGGCGAGGTCGGGGACCGGCGGTTGGCTCACCGTCCCAGCCTACGACGGCCGCTATGCTCCCCCGGTGGCCGAGGTGACGGTGCGAGACGCCCACCGCAGCGACGCGGCCGCGATCGCGGCGATCTGGGCGGGCGCCGTGCCGTACCTGGTGCGGTCCCGGGCCCGCGCCGCGGCCGACCTCCGCAAGGACGGGGTCCTCGGGCGCCGGCGCTGGGTCGGCCTCCTCGACGGCGAGGTCGCCGGCATCGCCACGTCGCGGTCGGCGGGCGCGCACGACTCGGTGTTCCTCACCGTCGAGGTGCGCCCGGACCGCGGCAGCCGGGGAGTCGGGTCCGCCCTGCTGGCCGAGGCGGCCACCGCGTTCCCGGCGGCCGTCGCCCTGCGGTCGGTCGGCAACGGCGACCCGGTCTCGGTGTCGTTCGCGGTGCGCAACGGGTTCGTCCCCGACGGCGAGCGAGACGTGGCCCGGCTGGACCCGAAGGCGGTGGCCAGGGCCGGGACGGTGCCCGGCGGGCTGCGCGCGGTGCCGCTCGAGGCGGTGCGGAACCTCAAGATGCTCCTCGACACCCACAACCTGTCCGCGCGGGACGACCCCAGCGGCCTGTCCTGGCACCACACGATGCAGTCGCTGCGGGCCGACTGGTGGGACAGCCCCGACAACGCCCCGGAGCTGTCCTGGGGCCTGCTGGCCGACGAGCCCGCCGGTCAGGTGCTGGCGGCGTTCACCAGCGTGCAGGTCGAGCGCGACCAGCGCCGGTCCTGGAGCAGCATGACCGCCACCCACCCGTCGTACCGGGGCCGCGGCCTGGCGACCTGGGTGAAGCGGCGCACCCTCAACGCGCTCGCCGACGACGGGGTGGTCGAGTCCTGGACGGCCTACGACTCCGGCAACGCCCCGATGGACGCGCTCAACCGCACCCTCGGGTACGACGTCGTGACGACGTCCCTGCGGCTCAGCCGCCGGCTGCACCGCTGATCACGGTCGGCGGTGCAGCAGCAGCGGCAGCACGACCGCGGCGCCGGCCCGGCGCAGCACGGCGGCGGCCACCGTCACCGGCCACAGCGACGACGAGGCGTCCACGAGCAGCAGCACCGAGCGCCCGGCGACCGCACCGGCGACCTCCTCCGGCACCGGGTCGAGCCGCTCCCGCCAGAAGGCGGCCTCGTCGGCGGAGCTCAGCTGCCGCAGGTCGGGCAGCGGGGCCGGCACCGGGACCGTCGCCCGGGCCAGCCGGCCGGCCGTGGCGATCCGGTCCGCGACGCCCGAGGTGACCTTGCCCCGGCCGGCCGCGGGCAGGTCCACGACCACCTCCGGCCGAGCCGACCAGGACGAGCGCCACCCGGACAGCAGCCGTACGCAGGCACCCGCCACCTCGTCGAGCAGCTCCGGAGCCGGCTCTCCCTCGCCGAGGAGCGCCGCGACGGTCTCCCGCCACTCGGGGGCGTCGGCGAACACCAGGGTGCGACCGGTCTCGTGCAGCTCCTCGGCACGGATCCTGCCGCGGGCGCCGAACGCGCCACCGGGCCACATCCTGCGCGGCTCGAGCTGGTGCACCTGACCGCGCAGCAGTGCCGTGACCCGCGCCACCGTCGCGGGCTCCGCGGCTCCGGCGAGGTCGTCGGGCAGACCGCCGCGACACACCGAGCAGCGACCGCACGGGGACGCCTCCGGGTCGTCCAGCGACTCCTGGAGCAGCTCCATCAGGCACCGCTCGCCGCGGGTGTAGGCGCGCATGATGTCGGCCTCGCGACGACGCACCGCGACCACGCCGTCGTAGTGCTCGGCGTCGTAGGACCACGGGGTCCCGGTCGCGCGCCAGCCGCCCTCGACCCGCTCGACGACGCCGTCGACGGCGAGCTGCTTGAGCATCAGCTCGACCCGGCCCCGGCGCACCCCGGTCTGCGCCTCGACCGCGACCACGGACTGCGGCTCCTGCCCCGCCCGTCCGAGCACGTCGAGGACCTGGCGCACCTGCTCGGGCACCGGGATCGTGGAGGTGGCGAAGTACTCCCAGACGCCGGAGTCGGCCGGCGAGGGCAGCAGCACGGCGTGGGCGTGGTCGATGGCGCGACCGGCGCGGCCGACCTGCTGGTAGTAGGAGACCGGCGAGGGCGGCGAGCCGACGTGGACCACGAACCCGAGGTCCGGCTTGTCGTAGCCCATCCCGAGGGCGCTGGTGGCGACCAGGGCCTTGAGGCGGTTGGCGCGCAGCGCGTCCTCGAGCTCGTGGCGGCGGTCCGCCTCGAGCTGGCCGGTGTACGCCGCGACCGGCACGTCGTCGCCGTGCACCTCTCGGACCGCCGAGGCCAGCCGCTCCGCGTCGGCGACGGTCAGCGCGTAGACGATCCCGGATCCGGCGAGCCGCGGGAGGTGGTCGACGACCCACGCGTAGCGCTCCAGCGGGGAGAGCGCGTCGACGACCGACAGCTCGAGGCTGGCCCGGGCCAGCGGCCCCCGCAGCACCAGCGTCGAGCCGCGGTCACCGTCCTCGCGCAGGTCGCGCCCCAGCTGGTCGGCCACGTCGTCGGTGACCCGCTGGTTGGCGGTCGCGGTCGTGGCC
>JAICLD010000047.1 GCA_025927595.1 Nocardioidaceae bacterium
CACGTGGTCGATGAAGTTGCGGTTCCAGATCGGCTCGAACAGGCCGTTGGCGAACCGGAACGCCAGGATGTTCTGGGCGGCCTCCTTGCCCAGGAAGTGGTCGATGCGGAAGATCTGCTCCTCCGCGAACACCTCGTGCAGGCGCGCGTTCAGGATCCTCGCTGAGGCGAGGTCGGTGCCGAACGGCTTCTCCATGACGATCCGGGAGCGCTCGACCAGCCCCGCCTCGGCGAGCTGGTGCACCACCGGCAGCGCCGCCTTCGGGGGGACGCTCAGGTAGTGCAGCCGCCAGATGTCCGTGGCGCCCTGGTCCCTCAGGGCCTGCTCGGCGGCGGCCACGGCCTCGGCGAGCGCGCTCGGGCCGTCGGCCTGCCGCGCGAACGAGAGCATGCTCGCGAACTCGTCCCAGCAGCTCTCGTCGAAGGGCCGGCTGAACTCGTCGATGGCCTCGCGGGTCAGCTTGACGAACTGGTCGGTGTCGAGGTCGTCCAGCGACGTCCCGACGATCCGGCTGCCCTCGAGCAGGCCCGCCTCGAGCAGGTGCAGCAGCCCGGGCAGCAGCTTGCGCCTGGCCAGGTCCCCCGTGGCCCCGAACAGCACGATGACGTGGGCTTCATCCATACCGACGATGGTAGGCCCGTCCCGGAGGGGGCCCCGAGGGGTCAATGCGTCCGCGTGACACGGCGTGTCCGCCTGACCAGGTGACTCCTCGGCGGAGAAGGGTCAGCGGGACAGGCCGGAGATCGCGATGCCGGACCTGGTCCGGTAGCGCTTGTTCACCGAGATCAGCACCGCGGTCCAGGTCTCGAGCTGCCGGGCGATCCGGAGCCGGCCCGCGTCGACGCCGTCGCGGGAGGTGACCGCGCGGGCCAGCTCGACGGCGACGCGCTTGGCGTCCTCGTCGTCGCCGCAGACCAGCACGTCCTCGTCGTCCAGCCGGTCGCGGTCGCCCCACAGCGTCACGGCGGAGACGTGGTGGAACGCGCCGACGACGCGCGCGTCCGGGACCAGTGCCTGCGCCTCCTCCGCGGCGCTGCCGCCGGGGACGTCGAGCCCGTAGGGCCCCAGGCCGTCGAAGCCGAGCGGGTTCACGCAGGAGACGACGACCTTGCCCGCGAGCTCGCCGGCCAGGGACGACACCAGCTCGTCGTGACCGTCGTACGGGACGGCGAGGACGACGACGTCGGCGCCCGCCACCGCCTCGGCGTTGCCGGCCGCGCCGACCGACGCGTCGGGGACCCGCTCGCGGATCTCGGCGGCGGTGGCCTCGGCCCGCTCAGGCGACCGGGAGCCGAGCACCACCCGGTGCCCGTGCCGGGCCCAGCGGTAGGCCAGGCCGCGCCCCTGGGGCCCGGTCCCGCCGACCACCGCGATGTCGTACGTCGTCACCGTGCGCTCCTCCACCCAGCCGCCGGACCGTCCCACGCTGACAGCGATACTGTCACGGAGCCACGGCGACCGCCGCGCCGGCCTGCGACCCCGAGGGGACCCATGAAGCTCTCCACCCAGCTCTCCTACTCCGGCAACCCGCGTGAGGCGGCCGACGGGGTCGCGGCGCTCGAGCGGGCCGGGCTGGACACCGTCTTCGTCGCCGAGGCGTACGGCTTCGACTCCCCCACGCTCATGGGCTACCTGGCGGCGAGGACCGAGCGGGTGGAGATCGCCGCCGGGATCCTCAACGTGTACTCCCGGACCCCGGGCACGCTGGCGCAGACCGCCGCGGGGCTCGACAACGTCAGCGGCGGCCGCGCCATCCTGGGGCTCGGCGCCTCGGGCCCGCAGGTCGTCGAGGGCTGGCACGGGCTCCCCTACGACCGGCCGCTGACCCGCACCCGCGAGGTCGTCGAGGTGGTCCGGATGGCCCTGCGCCGGGAGCGTCTGGAGTACGCCGGCCGCACGGTCACGCTGCCGCTGCCGCCCGACCAGGGCCTCGGCCTCGGCAAGCCGCTGAAGATGCTGACCAGGCCGGAGCGCCCCACGGTGCCGATCTACGTCGCCGCGCTGGGGAAGCAGAACGTCGAGGGCACCGCCGAGTACGCCGACGGCTGGCTGCCGTTCCTGTTCGCCCCGGAGAAGGCCGGGGAGGTGTGGGGCGACGCGCTGGCCGCGGGCACCGCCAAGCGGCTCGACGGGCTCGGGCCGCTGGAGGTCGTCGCGGGCGGGATGGTCAGCATCGGCGAGGACGTCAAGCACCTGCTCGACCTGGCCCGCCCGACCGTGGCGCTCTACGTCGGCGGGATGGGGGCGAAGGGCAAGAACTTCTACCACTCCCTGGCGTGCCGGTACGGCTTCGAGGCGGAGGCGACGAGGATCCAGGAGATGTACCTCGACGGGCACAAGCGCGACGCGGAGGCCGTCGTACCGCTGGAGCTGCTCGAGATGACGAACCTCGTCGGCCCGGAGTCCTACGTCCGCGAGCGGATCGCGGCCTTCGCCGAGGCCGGGGTCACGAACCTCCAGGTGGTCCCGGTGCCCGCGGACGGCGGCGACCCCGCGGACCTCGTGCGCACGCTGCGGGAGTGGGTGTGAGCGACCCCCCGGAGCGTCCGCTGCTCGAGGCGGAGCACGAGGCGTTCCGGCGCACCGTCCGGGCGTTCGTCGAGCGCGAGGTCGCCCCGCACCACGAGCGGTGGGAGTCCGAGGGCCGGGTCAGCCGTGAGGTGTGGACCCGCGCCGGCTCCCAGGGGCTGCTCTGCTTCGACGTCGCGCAGGAGTACGGCGGACCGGGCGTCGCGGACTTCCGCTACAACACGGTGCTCGCCGAGGAGCTCACGCGGGCCGGCGCCCACGGACCCGGCTTCGGCGTGCACACCGACATCGTCGTCCCCTACCTGAGCGGTCTCGGCACCGAGGAGCAGAAGCAGCGCTGGCTGCCGGGGTGCGTCACCGGTGGGACCGTCACGGCGATCGCGATGACCGAGCCGGGCGCCGGCAGCGACCTGCAGGGGGTCCGCACCAGCGCCGTGGACCGGGGCGACCACTACCTGCTCAACGGCAGCAAGACCTTCATCAGCAACGGCTCCCTCGCCGACCTCGTCGTCGTGGTGGCCCGCACGGACACCGGCCTCGGCCACCGCGGCATCAGCCTGCTCGTCGTGGAGCGCGGGATGCCCGGCTTCGAGCGCGGCCGCAACCTCGACAAGATCGGCCTGCACGCCCAGGACACCTCGGAGCTGTTCTTCGAGGACGTCGTCGTCCCGAAGCGCAACCTCCTCGGCGAGGAGGGGGGCGGGTTCGTGGCGCTGATGCGCAACCTCCCGCAGGAGCGGCTCTCGATCGCGGTGATGGCCGCGGCCGCCTGCGAGGCGGTGCTCGAGATGTGCCTGGCCTACGTCAAGGAGCGGCACGCGTTCGGCCGGCCGATCGGGTCCTTCCAGCACACGCGGTTCGTGCTCGCCGAGATGGCGACCGAGACCCGGGTGGCGCGGGTCTTCGTCGACGACTGCGTGCGGCTGCACCTGGCGGGCCGGCTCGACGCCGCGGGCGCCGCGATGGCGAAGTGGTGGACCACGGAGCTGCAGACGCGGATCGTCGACCGGGGCGTGCAGCTGTTCGGCGGGTACGGCTACATGCGGGAGTACCCCATCGCGCGCGCCTTTCTCGACAGCCGGGTGCAGACCATCTACGGCGGCACCACGGAGATCCAGAAGGAGATCATCGGCCGGTCCCTGGGCCTGTGACGTCCAACGTGCCGGTCCGGACCATCGACCCGGTCCTGGCTCGTCCCTGCTGACGCCGCAGCCGCGCGGTGGTTGCATCGGCACCATGAAGCGACTCGTGGTGTGCTGCGACGGCACGTGGAACCGGCCCGACACCGACCACGTCTCGAACGTCGAGATGATCGCTCGCACGGTGGAGACCGACCCGGATGCCGGCGACCCACCGGCGCAGCAGAGCGTGCTGTACCTCACCGGCGTCGGCACCCACGGCTACGCCCTCGACCGGTGGCTCGGGGGCGCGTTCGGGTTCGGCCTGTCCGAGAACGTGCTGGCCGGCTACCGCTGGCTGGCGCTGAACTACGACCCCGACGACGACATCTTCGTGTTCGGCTTCAGCCGCGGCGCCTACACCGCCCGGAGCATCGTCGGGATGATCGGCCGGGTCGGCCTGCTCACCCGGCAGGCCCTGATCGAGGACCACCTCCCCGAGGCGATGCGGCGCTACCGCCGGCAGCGACCGCACGCGCGGGCGGCGTACGGCGCCAGCGACGCGCGGTTCCGCGAGGTGCACTCCCACGACGACCTGCACGTCCGGTTCCTCGGCGTCTTCGACACGGTCGGCGCCCTCGGCGTCCCGGGCGCGTTCTCCCGGCGCCACCAGTTCCACGACGTCAACCTCAGCGGCACGGTGCTGCACGCCCGCCAGGCGCTCGCCATCGACGAGCACCGGCTCAAGTTCGAGCCGGCGCTGTGGGAGGCCTCGCCGGACCCGGCGGCACCGAGCCCCTGCCAGACCGTCAAGCAGGTGTGGTTCGAGGGCGCCCACTCCGACGTCGGGGGCGGCTACGCCGACACCGGCCTCTCGGACACCGCGCTGGCGTGGATGGTCGGGGAGGCCCGGGCGCAGGGCCTGCAGTTCGACCCCGAGCTGCTGCAGGTGTACGTCGGGTCCGGGTCCGCGGCGATCCGGCACGACTCGCTGACCCCGATGTACCGGCTGCTCAACCTGCTGTCAGGGCTCCGCCTGCGGCTGCACTCGAGCAGCCCCGGGAACCGGCACTTCTCCGGCCACGAGCGGGTCCTCGGCTACGAGCCGGGGCTGGCCGTCTCGGTCGCGACGTCCGCGCGGGCCCACTTCCGCACCGACCGCGACGAGCGGGACGCCTGGGACGGCGACCCGGCGACGGCCCGCGACTGGTACGTGCCGGCCAACGTCGCCACCTACGCCGGCGCGACGCACGACCTGGCAGACCACGCCGAGGAGGTCGTGGCGCTGCCGCAGCGACCTCCGGCCCCGACGGACGACTGAGCGCCGGGCCGCGTCGCGCAGCCGCGGGTCGCTCAGCGCAGCGCGGGCTCCGGCTGCCGGAGCCGCACCGGCAGGGACTCGACGCCGTAGACGATCGACCGGTCGCGGTAGTCGAGCCGGTCCGTGGCGAGGCTGAGGTCGGGGAACCGCCGGGCCAGGGCCGGGAACGCGGCCCGCAGCTCCATCCGGGCCAGCTCGGCGCCCACGCACCGGTGGAAGCCGTGCCCGAACGCCAGGTGGGACACGGACTGCCGCGTGGCGTCGAAGCGGTCCATCGCCTCACCGGTCCGCGCGTCGCGGTTGGCCCCGGCGAGGTGGCAGACCACCACGTCGCCCTTGCGGACCGTGTGACCTCCGACCTGGAGGTCGCGCAGCGGGAACCGGGGGAACGCGATCTGGACGACCGAGAGGTAGCGCAGCAGCTCCTCCACGGTCCGCTCCACGACCGCGGGGTCCTCCCCCCCCATCGCGCGGTAGTCCTGGCGGTGGTCCAGCAGCACCGCCGTGCCGAGCGCGAGCATGCTCGCGCTGGTCTCCAGGCCGCCGGTGAAGACCCCGTCGGCGAGTCCGGCCAGGTCGAAGTCGTTGATCTCGTCGCCGTGCTCGCGGATGATCTGGCCGATCAGCCCCGGCCCCGGGTCGGTGCGCTGCCGTCGCGTGGCCTCCATGAGGAAGGTCCGGGACCCCGAGACGGCTCCGAAGACCCCGGTGCCACCGGTGCTGACGTCGAAGCGCGCGGACCCGAGCTCGCGGAACGTGTCGCGGTCCTCGTCGGGCAGCCCCAGCAGGTCGCAGATCACCAGGAACGGCACCGGGAACGCGAAGGACTGCACCAGGTCGACGGTGCCGTCGCCGCCGTCGCCGCCGCCCGCGCCGCCGAGCCGGTCCAGCTCGTCGAGCTGTCCCTCCACGATCGACGCGATCCGGGGACGCAGCCGCTCCAGCCGCCGCATCGTGAACTCGGGGGTGAGCAGCCGGCGCAGCCGGGTGTGGTCGGGCGGGTCCGTGAACCCGAGACCGCCGATGTCCCCGTCGGTCGTCGAGCCGGACCGCCCCACGAGCGGTCGGATGTCGTTGCTGTAGCCGGTGGTGTCGGCGAGCACCTGCTTGGCCTCGGCCTGACCGGTGACCAGCCAGACGTTCATGCCGAGGAACGAGGTCAGCTTCGCGACCGGCTCCCGGCCGCACAGCTCCTCGAGCCGCTCGACGGGGTCGACGCCGTTGCGCTGGAGCGGCCAGGACAGCGACTCCGGCACCCGGTCCAGCTTGGTGAGGTCGATGCCGTTCCTGCCGGCGCGCGCCAGCACCAGGCGTCGTACCCGGGTCGAGAGGTACGTCGTCAGGCGGGACACGGCGGCTCCAGCGGATCGGGGATGTGCTCCTGCCGAGTATGCCGGAGGCGGGCCCTCGCGCGGGGACCGCAGGCGCTCAACCGGCGGTGTCGAGCGGGCGGTCGTGCAGGAGCCGCTGGTAGAGGCGGTGGTCCTGCCAGGCACCGTCGATGAACAGGAACCCCGGCGCCAGTCCGTAGGGCTCGAAGCCGCACGCCGCCAGGACCCGCTGGGACGCGGTGTTGTGCGGCATCGTCCCGGCATCGACCCGGTGCAGCCCGCGCGCCAGCGCCCACTGGCAGACGTGCTCGACCGCACCCCGGGCGAGCCCCCGACCGAGGTGCTCGGCGTCCACCCAGTAGCCCAGGCTGCCGCTGCGCAGCACGCCGAGCACGATGTTGTTGAGGTTCACCCGGCCGACCACGGTGTCGTCGTGGAACAGCAGCCACGCGCGGAGGATGCCGCTGCGCACGGCAGCCAGCTGCCCCACGATCGCGGCGGTCTGCCCCTGGTCGGTGAAGAAGCTCTCGCGGCGCGCCGGCTCCCACGGGGCGAGGTGGGTCCGGTTGCGCCGGTACGCCTCGGCCAGCGCCGCCGCGTCGGTGAGCGCCAGCTCGCGGATGGCGTAGCCCTCGGGAAGCACGGGGTGAGGGTAGCCGCAGGCTTCGCTAGGGTCGCCGGGTGGAGCGACGGGCGTGAGCGCGGGCGGGTCGGAGCACGTCCTGGAGGGCGGCGGGTACCACGCCGTCGTGACCGAGGTCGGGGGCGGCGTCCGGGTGCTGCGACACGGCGACGCCGACCTGGTCCGGCCCTACCCCGCCGGCGCGGTCCGGCCCCGGTACGCCGGTGCGGTGCTGGCGCCGTGGCCGAACCGGGTCGCGGACGGCGTCTACGACTTCGACGGCGAGACGCACCGGCTGCCGCTGACCGAGCCGGAGCGCGGCAACGCGCTGCACGGCCTGGTGGTGTGGGACCGGTTCGAGGTCGTGGACGGCTCCGGAACCCGGGTCCGGCTGCGGGACCGCCTGGTGCCGCGGACGGGCTACCCCTTCGCGGTGGAGGTCACCGTGACCTACCGCCTCGACGAGGACGGCCTGCACACGACCGTGCGAGGCCGCAACACCGGCGACCGGCCGGCGCCGTGGGGCACCGCCGCGCACCCCTACCTGCGCGCCGGCACCGACCACGTCGACGGGTGCGAGCTGACGGTCCCGGCGGAGGAGGTCCTCGAGGTGACGCCCGACCGGCTGCTCCCCGTCCGGGTGGTGCCGGTCGAGGGCACCGGCCTGGACTTCCGCCGTCCCGTCCTGATCGGCGCCACGGCCGTCGACCACGCCTACACCGGGCTCCGGGCGGAACCCGACGGCCTGGCCCGGGTGCGGCTCCGCGCCTCGGGCTCCGGCGCCGGCGTGGAGTGCGAGTGGGACCCCGCCGTCCTGCCGTGGGTGCAGGTGCACACCGCGGACACCCCCGACGTCGACACCGACCGGACCGGCCTGGCCGTCGAGCCGATGACGTGCGGGCCCGACGCCTTCAACAGCGGCCGGGACCTGGTCGTGCTCGCCCCCGGTGAGGAGCACGCGGCCTCCTGGACCGTGCGGGCCCTGTGAGCCCCGTGGCCCGGGGCGCTGCCCCGGCGTCAGGTGAGCCGGCGGACCCGGGCGAGCGAGGTCTGCACGAGCACCACCAGCGCCAGGAACAGGCCGTTGGCGAAGTCCGAGGCGGAGGAGCCGTACCTCGACAGGTGCACCCCGATCAGGTTCTGGATGACGGCGAGCAGCAGCACCCCGGCCGCCGTACCCGCCACGGAGCCGGAGCCGCCCGTCAGCAGTGTGCCGCCGATCACGACCGCCGCGATCGCCGTGAGCTCGTAGCCCACGCCGATGTTGGTCACCCCGGACTGCAGGCGCGCGGCGTTCAGCGCGCCGGCCACCCCGGCGAGCGTCCCGGAGAGCACGTAGACCAGGGTCTTGGTCCGGTCGACCGGCAGGCCCATGAGAACCGCGGCGTTCTCGCTGCCGCCCAGCGCGAACAGCGCCTGCCCGAAGCGGGTGCGGGTCAGCAGCACGGCTCCCGCGGCGAACAGGACGACGGCGGTGAGGATCGGCACCCAGGTGCCCCCGCCCAGAGCGGAGAACCCCGAGCCTCGGGGAACGAGGTAGGTGGTGCTGCCCTCGTGGGAGATCGCCTGCAGCAGGCCCCGGGCGAACAGCATCCCGGCGAGCGTGACGATGAACGGCGCCAGCCGTGCCCGGGTGATCAGCAGGCCCTGGACCAGCCCGAACAGCGCCGACACCGCCAGCGGCAGGAGGACGGCGGCGACCGGGCCGCCGTGCAGCGAGCCCCAGGCCGCCAGCACGCCGCCGAGGGCGAACACCGAGCCGACCGACAGGTCGATGCCGCCGGTGATGATCACGAACGTCATCCCGAGCGCGAGCAGCGACGTGTAGGCGTTGCCGACCAGGATGCTCTGGAAGTTCCCCGTGTCGGCGAAGCCGTGGGAGAACAACGAGGCCAGCACGACGACGAGGACCAGCACGGCGGCGCCGCCCTGCTGCTGGGCCAGCCCGGTGAGGCGCTCGCCACGCGACTCGACGGGTGCGGAGGCCACGTCGGCCGGGGTCGTCCGGGTGTCGGTCATCGTCCGGTCCGTCCTCTGGCCGCGTAGAGCGCCGCGACGATGATGACCGCCTCGACCATCTGCTCGTAGGAGTTCTTGATGTTGTGCTGGATCAGGGTCGCGGTGATCAGCTGCATGAAGACCGCGCCGGCCACGGTGCCGAGCACCCGGATCCGGCCACCGCTCAGCGGCGTCCCACCCACGACGACGGCCGTGATCGCGCTGAGCTCGTAGTTGATCCCGTAGTTCGCGGGGTCGGCGTAGCCCCCGTGTCCCACCAGGAAGACGCCGGCCAGGGCGGCGAGGAGCCCGGACGCGACGTACACGGTCAGCAGCACCCGGCGCACCGGGAGACCGCTCAGCGCGCTCGCCGCGCGGTTGTCGCCGATCGCCATCAGCTGCCGGCCGAACGTCGTGCGGTGCACGACGAAGGTCACGACGAGCACGATGACGAGCGCGATCACGAGCATCTGGGGGACACCGGCCCAGCTGTTGATGCCGAGGCCGAGCAGCATCGGGTCGGTGACCGACTTCGCCGTGGCGCCGTTGAGCATCACGGCGAACCCGCGCAGCCCGATCATCAGCGCCAGCGTGGCCACGATCGGCTGCACCCGCGCGAACGCCACCATGCTGCCCGCGAGGATCCCGGAGGCCGCTCCCGCGACGAGGGCCACCAGGATCGCCGCCACGGGCCCGTAGCCGAGGTAGAGCGGGATCACGGCCGAGGAGAGCGCGATCACCGCGCCGACCGAGAGGTCGATCCCCTCGGTCGCGATCACCAGTGCCATCCCGAGGGCCACCACGAGCACGGGCACGGCCTGGAAGGTCTGCACCCGGAAGTTCTGCAGGCTCAGGAAGCTCGGCTTCAGGGCGGTGTCCACGACGAGCAGCACGACGATGGCGGCGTAGACGCCGTACTCCTGGAGCCAGCCGAGCACCCGCCCCTTGTCCGTGCCGGCCTCCCGCGCGGTGGCGACGTCGGTGGTACCGGTGCTCATGCGGACCTCTCCCCGCCCTCGGCCAGCGCCCCCATGAGGGCCCCCTGGCTCACCTGGTCGCCGGCCAGCTCACCCACCATGCGGCCCTCCTTCAGCACGACGATGCGGTCCGACCCCTCGATCAGCTCCTCCAGGTCCGAGGAGATCAGCAGCACGGCGAGCCCGTCCCTCGCGAGCTCGTCGATCAGCGACTGGACCTCCGCCTTGGCGCCCACGTCGATGCCTCGCGTCGGCTCGTCCAGCAGCAGCGCCTTGGGCTCGAGGCACAGCCAACGGGCCAGCATCACCTTCTGCTGGTTGCCGCCGGAGAGCTCGCCGACCTTCTGCGCCGGGCTGGAGGCCTTGATCCGGAGCCGGTCGAAGAAGAAGTCGACGATCTCGTCCTGCTTGGCCTTGTCCACCAGCCCGGCCTTGGAGATCCGCGGCAGGGCGGCGAGCACGATGTTCTCGCGCACCGACAGGTTCGGGATGATGCCGTCGCTCTTGCGGTCCTCGGGCAGCATCACCACGCCCGCGCGGATCGCGGCCGCGGTCGAGTGCCGCCGCAGCGGGGTGCCGTCGACGGTCACCGACCCGCTGTCGAGCGGCAGCGCACCGGCGATCGCCCGGGCGGTCTCGCTGCGGCCGGAGCCGAGCAGACCGCCCAGCCCCACGACCTCTCCGGGTCGCAGGTCCACCGAGACGCCGTCGAGCTGGTGGGCCCGGCTCAGGTCATGGGCGCGGACCACCGGCTCGCCCGCGACCTCGTGGTCCGCCTCGAAGGCGGTGGCTCCGTGCTGGCGTACGTCGCTGAGGTCACGACCGAGCATGAGGGCGACCAGCTGGAGCCTGTCGAGGTCGGCCATCTCTCCGACGTGGACCGTCTCGCCGTCCCGCATGATCGTGACCCGGTCGCAGACCTGGTAGAGCTCGTCGAGACGGTGGCTCACGTAGACGATCGCGATGCCCTGGTCGCGGAGCCGGCGGATCACCCGGAACAGCGTCTCGACCTCGCGGGCCTCCAGCGACGAGGTCGGCTCGTCCATGATCACCACGCGCGCGTCGATCTGCACCGCGCGGGCGATCGCGACCATCTGCTGCGCCCCGAGGCCGAGCGAGCGCAGCGGCCGGGACGGGTTCACGTCGACGCCGTACCCGCGCAGGATGTCGTAGGCCTCCCGCTTCATGCGAGCGGAGTCGATGAGCCCGAGGCGTGACGGCTCGCGGTTCAGGAACAGGTTGCGCGCCACGCTCATCAGCGGGATCAGGTTGATCTCCTGGTAGATCGTGGAGATCCCCGCGTCCTGGGCCTCGAGCGGGCTGCCGAAGTGGACGGGCCGGTCGTCGAGGCGGACCTCCCCCTCGTCGACCTGGTAGACCCCGGTCACGACCTTGATCAGGGTCGACTTGCCGGCGCCGTTCTCGCCGACGAGCGCGTGCACCTCGCCGGGACGTACGCCGAAGTCGACGCTGCGCAGCGCGCGCACGCCGGGGAACGACTTGGAGACCCCGCGCACGTCGAGGACGAGCCGCTCGGGGTCCGCCGTCTGGGGCTGCGCCATCGTGCCGGGCCTTTCGCCGAGGATCTGCGGGACGTGCGGCGGCCGGGACGCGAGGCGCGACCCGGCCGCTCGAGCGGTGCGCCGTCAGTAGACGTCGCCGTTGGCCAGCGCGTCCTTCGCGTTGGCTGCGGTGAAGTGGTGGTCGGCGATGATCGTCGTCGTGTGCGTCCCCTTGGCGGAGTAGAAGTCCGACAGCGCCTGGAAGGCGAGCGGGCCGAACCGCGGGTTCGTCTCGACGTCCGCCACGATCACCCCGGAGGCGACGTCCTTGACGGCGTCCTCGATGCCGTCGATCGAGACGATCTTGACGTCCTTGCCCGGTGTCTTGCCCGCGGACCGGATCGCCTGGATCGCGCCGAGCGCCATGGTGTCGTTCTCCGCGTAGACGCCCTTGATGTCCGGGTGGCTCTGCAGGATCTGCTCCATGACCTTCTGGCCGGTGGCCTGGTCGAAGTTCGCGGTCTGCGACGCGACGATCTTGATGCCGGGGTACTTCGCCGCGACCTCCTTGTTGAAGCCCTGGGTCCGGTCCGTGGCCACGTTGTTGCCGGACGTGCCCTGCAGCACCGCGACGTCGCCCTTGCCCTTGAGCGCAGACCCGAGGTCGTCCGCGGCGATCTTGGCCTGGCCGGCGAAGTCCGAGCCGATGAAGCCGATGAAGTCCTGGCAGGCCGTGCCCTGCACCGTGCGGTCGATCGTGAGGATCGGGATGTGCTTGGCCTTGGCCTTCGCGAAGGCGGGCGCCAGACCGTCGGAGTTCTCGGGCGCGACGATGAGCACCTTCGCACCCTGCGCGATCATGTCCGCGATGTCGGTGTTCTGCTGCGGCACGTTCGCGTTGGCGTTGCGCTGGATCAGCTTGATCCCGAGCTTCTTCGCCTCGTCGGTGATCGACTTCGTCTCGGTGGCGCGGAACGGGTTGCTGGTCGACTCCGACTGCGAGAAGCCGACGGTGACCTTCTTCAGGTCGAGCTTCGGGGCGCCGTACTTCTGGTAGGTGCAGGTCGGGCCCTTGTCCCCGGCGGAGGCGACTCGCTGCTGCCCGGCGCTCGAGGAGCCGCTCGGCGCGTTGCCGCCGGAGGAGTCGCTGGTGGAGCTCTTCGCGCAACCGCCGGCCATCAGGACGGTCGCGACAGCGGCGCCGGTGACGACCGCGAGGCGGGCGTGCCGCCGAGGGGTGGAGGTCATCGAGGGTTCTCCTTCGGAAGGCTTGCTGGTCCGGGGCGTCTGGGTGGTCACGGGAGCGCGACGCCGACATTCAAACCCCCGCGGTCCCGCGCGGTCAACATCTGTCAGCCATGGACGTCGAATCGTGATCGAAGCCGATCACGCGTCACTCCCCACCGGGATCGGCCACGGGTGCGACGTGCACCTGGACACCCAGCGAGCGGAGCCGGTCCAGGACGACCGGGTCGGCGAGGCTGTCGGTCACCAGGTGCGTGATCGCGTCGGGCGCGACCGTCTGCACCATCGTGTCCACGCCCAGCTTGGTGTGGTCGGCCAGCACCACGACGTCCTGCGCCGAGCGGACGATGGCCTGGTCGATGCTCGCGGACTGCATGTTGGGCGTGGACAGGCCGCGGTCGGCCGTCAGTCCGTTCCCGGACAGGAAGGCGTGCCGGACTCGCACGCGGCTCAGCGACTGCTCCGCTGCGCTGCCGACGAGCGCGTACGTCGCCCCGCGCAGCGTGCCGCCGGTCATCACGACCTCCGCCGTGGTGCGGGCGAGCTCCTGCGCGACGAGGATGGAGTTCGTGACGACGGTCAGGTCGGCGAACCGCGAGAGCGCCCGGGCGAACGCCTGAGTGGTCGTGCCGGCGCCGATCACGATCGCGTCCCCCTCGACCAGCAGGTCGCAGGCCAGGCGGGCGATCGCGACCTTCTCCGCCGCGGCGACGAGCGTCTTCTGCTGGTAGCTCTGCTCGTGGGAGAGCCGTCCCGGCCACGCGGCGCCGCCGCGCCGGCGCTCGAGCAGCCCCTCCCGCTCCATGGCACGGATGTCGCGCCGCACGGTCACCTCGGAGGTGTCGACCGCGACCGCCAGCTCCCGGAGCGAGACCACGCCCCGCGAGCGGACGAGCTCGACGATCGTGCGCCGGCGATCGATGGCGAACATCAGCCGCCTCCTCCTGGTCCGGTGCGGGCGCCACGCCCGTCGGACGCGACACCGACTATGCAGGCTTCGATCACGCACGCACAAGAGCGGTCGCGACCTGTCACCGGTCGGTGACCTGGTGTCGGACCCGTCGGGGGTCTTGCTCAGCCGGAGGCGGTCTCGCGCACCAGCAGCCGGTGCGCCGCCACCAGGTCGCGGTCGGGAGCCGCGGGGTCGGCGATCCGCGCGGCCAGGCAGTCCAGCGCCATCCGCGCGATCTGAGCCTTGTCGGGAGAGATGGTGGTCAGTGCCGGCACGGACCAGCGACCGTCGACGATGTCGTCGAACCCCACGACCGCGACGTCCTCGGGCACCCGCAGACCGCGCTCGGCGAGCGTGCGCATCGCGCCGAGCGCCAGCTCGTCGGTGAAGCAGAAGACCCCGTCGACCTGCTCCCCGCTGTCGAGAAGCCGCGCCATCGCCGATGCGCCGTCGGGCCGGTGCAGGGTCTGCACCCGGGCGACCAGGCCCTCGGCGACCGGCACCCCGGCCTCGCGCAGCGCGCTCCGGTAGCCGTCCAGCCGCAGCCGGGCGGTCCCGTTGTGGAGGTGGGGCTGGGCCCCGATGGCGGCCACCCGGCGCCGGCCCAGGGAGAGCAGGTGGGCCGTCGCCGTGACGCCGGCGGCGACGTTGTCGATCGCGACGTGGTCGAGGCCGCTCGCGGCCCGGCGCTCGCCGAGCACGACGACCGGTCCCGTGCGCAGCCGTGAGAGCTCCTCGGAGGAGACCGCCCAGGGACTGCAGAGGACCCCGTCGACGGACCGCCCCACCGGCCCGGCCACCATCCGCCGCTCGCGGTCCGGGTCGCCGTCGGTCTGGTCGATGTGCACGGTCCAGCCGCGCTCCTCGGCGATCCGGACGGTGAGCGAGGCCAGCTCGGCGAAGTACGGCGTGTCGATCTCGGGCACGACGAGGCTCACGGTCTCGGTGCGGCCCCGGCGCAGCTGCCGGGCGTTCGAGTTCGGCCGGTAGCCGAGCTCGTCGATCGCCTGCTGGACCCGTCGGCGGGTGTCCGGCGCGACGTGCGCGAAGCCGTTGGCGACGTTGGAGACGGTGCGGACCGACACCCCGGCGCGGGCGGCGACCTCCCGCAGGCCGACGCTCATCGTCCCTCGAACGCCGGACGGCGCCGCGACCTCGTGAACCTCATTCGCCCCAGGGTATTGCATCGTTGCATTGCAACGTTGCAAACTAGAGGGGCCCAGTCCCGCAGTCGAAGGAGAGCCCATGACCGACACGGCCACCACCGGCACGACCACCGGAACGACCGTCACCGACGCGGACCGCCGGGCCGCGGTCGAGGCCCTGATGACCGACGGCATCGTCGGCCGCAAGGGCGCGTTCTCCCGTGAGTTCGTCGCCGCGATGCGCGAGGACGTCGACGCCGCCTTCGAGGAGGCCCGCTCCCGCGAGAACGGCGCGGTCGGCCGCGGCCCCAACCGCTGGTACGTCGAGATCCACCCGCAGGCGCTGCGCGGGTTCGTCGAGCTCGTCGAGCACCCGTGGGTGCGCGCCGTGGCCGAGGCGGTGCTCGGCCCCGACTACACGGTCGTCGAGGTCGGCTTCGACACGCCGTTCGCCGGCGCGGTCCACCAGCCCTGGCACCGCGACTTCCGGATGCCGAGGGAGACCAAGGAGGAGCACCGGCTCACCAGCCTGGCCTTCAACATGACGTTGGTCGACACCGAGGAGGACATGGGGCCCTTCGAGATCGCCCTCGGCACGCAGTGGGACGACGGCACCGAGTTCGACCACGAGATGTTCCCCGACGCGTCGATGTACGGGCGCTACCAGGAGCGTGCCGTCCGCAAGTACCCGCAGATGGGCGACATCTCGGCGCGCTCGGCCCTGACCATCCACCGGGGGACGACCAACCACTCGCAGAAGTCGCGTCCGGTGCTGGTCCTCGGGATCGACGGTCCGGAGGCGAACAACTCCGAGCACCACGACCTCGCCGTCACCCGTGACTACTGGGAGTCGCTCCCGCAGAGCGTGCGCGACCACCTCGCCTGCCCGATCGTCGAGGAGCTCACCCCGATCACGCAGAAGCACGACATCGAGGGCCTGGTGATGGGCGCCGCCGAGTAGCCCGCGTCGGCCCCGGGTGGCGCCGGGTGCCAGCATGGGCGCGTGCTGCCCGCCGACGACCACCTGCACTCGGAGTGGTCCTGGGACACCACGGCGGCGTCGATGCGCGAGAGCTGTCGGCGTGCGGTGCGACTGGGGCTGCCGTCCGTGGCCTTCACCGAGCACGTGGACTTCCGGCGCTGGGGTCCCGGTGACGGCCGGGACGGCGTCCGGGTCTCCCCCGGCTACCGAGCCGGCGTCGTGCCGCTCGACGTGGAGGGGTACTTCGCGTCGGTCGAGGAGTGCCGGACCCTGTTCCCCGACCTTCGCGTGGTGGCGGGCCTCGAGGCCGGGGAGCCGCACCTGTTCGCCGGCAGTCTCGCCGAGGTCCTGGCGTCCGGCCCGTTCGAGCGCGTGCTCGGCTCGCTGCACGCCGTCGTCCAGGACGGGGTCCTCGTCGGCGCCGACGCGCCGCACGGCATCGCCCCGGAGCAGCTGATGCGGCGCTACCTCGCCGAGCTGGTCGTCCTCGTCGAGTCCTCGTCGGCGTTCGAGGTCCTCGCGCACGCCGACTTCCCCCGGCGCGCCTGGCCGGCGCGCCCGTCGTACGCGGAGGAGGACTTCGAGGAGGAGTACCGCGCCGTCTTCCGGGCGCTGGCCGGCTCCGGTCGGGTGCTGGAGCTCAACACCCGCAGCCCGATGTGGTCCGCCCGGCTGCTCGGCTGGTGGCGCGACGAGGGGGGCCGCGCGCTGTCGTTCGGCAGCGACGCCCACCG
>JAICLD010000174.1 GCA_025927595.1 Nocardioidaceae bacterium
CACGAACACGTTCCCCAGCTGGCCGCTGTCGCACCCGTTCCGGTTCATCGCCCACAACGGGGAGATCAACACGGTGATGGGCAACCGCAACTGGATGCGGGCCCGGGAGGCGCTGCTGTCCAGTGACCTGCTGCCCGGCGACCTCGAGCGGCTGTTCCCGATCTGCACGCCGGGAGCGTCGGACTCGGCGTCCTTCGACGAGGTCCTCGAGCTGCTGCACATGGGCGGCCGGTCGCTGCCGCACTCGGTGCTGATGATGATCCCGGAGGCCTGGGAGAACCACGCCGAGATGGACCCCGCCCGGCGGGCGTTCTACGAGTTCCACTCCTCGATGATGGAGCCCTGGGACGGGCCCGCCTGCGTGGTGTTCACCGACGGCAGCCAGGTGGGCGCGGTCCTGGACCGCAACGGCCTTCGCCCCTCGCGCTACTGGGTCACCGACGACGGGCTCGTCGTGCTGGCCTCCGAGGTCGGCGTGCTCGACATCGATCCGGCCACGGTGGTCCGCAAGGGGCGCCTGCAGCCGGGACGGATGTTCCTGGTCGACACCCAGGAGCACCGGATCGTCGAGGACGAGGAGATCAAGGGTCGGCTCGCGGCCGAGCACCCGTACGACGAGTGGCTGCACGCCGGGAGCCTGCACTTCGAGGACCTCGCCGACCGCGAGCACATCGTCCACACGCACTCGTCGGTCAGCCGGCGGCAGCAGGTCTTCGGCTACACCGAGGAGGAGAAGCGGGTCCTGCTCGCGCCGATGGCGAGGTCCGGCGCGGAGCCGATCGGCTCGATGGGCACCGACACGCCGATCGCGGCGCTCTCGCAGCGGCCCCGGCTGCTGTTCGACTACTTCGCGCAGCTCTTCGCCCAGGTCACCAACCCGCCGCTGGACGCGATCCGCGAGGAGCTGGTCACCTCGCTCAAGGGCACGATCGGCCCGGAGGCCAACCTGCTGGAGCCGACGCCGGCCTCCTGCCGGCAGCTGGTGCTCCCGTTCCCGGTGGTCACCAACGACGAGCTCGCCAAGATCCGGCACATCAACCGCGACGGCGACCTTCCCGGCTACGCCACCCACGTCTCCCGCGGCCTGTACGTCGTCGAGGGCGGTGGCGCGGCCCTGGCCCGGCGGCTCGACGAGGTGTGCGCCGAGGTCTCGGCCGCGATCGCCGACGGCGCCCGGATCATCGTGCTCTCGGACCGGCACTCCACCGCCGAGCTGGCCCCGATCCCGTCGCTGCTGCTCACGGGGGCGGTGCACCACCACCTGGTGCGGGAGAAGACCCGCACCAAGGTCGGCCTGGTCATCGAGGCCGGGGACGTGCGCGAGGTGCACCACGTCGCGCTGCTGATCGGCTACGGCGCCGCGGCGGTGAACCCCTACCTCGCCATGGAGGCCGTCGAGGACCTCGCCCGCGACGGGCACTTCGTCGACGTCGAGCCGGAGCAGGCGGTCCGCAACCTGCAGAAGTCGCTCGGCAAGGGCCTGCTCAAGGTGATGTCGAAGATGGGCGTCTCCACCGTCGCGTCCTACACCGGCGCCCAGATCTTCGAGGCGCTCGGCCTGTCCCAGCCGCTGGTCGACCGGTACTTCACCGGGACCACCAGCAAGCTCGGCGGGATCGACATCGACACGGTCGCCGAGGAGGTGGCGCGGCGGCACCGCCAGGCCTACCCCGTCGACGGCCTGCCGCCGGCCCACCGCTCGCTGGACATCGGAGGGGAGTACCAGTGGCGCCGCGAGGGCGAGCCGCACCTGTTCGACCCCGAGACGGTGTTCCGGCTCCAGCACTCGACCCGGACCGGTCGCTACGACGTGTTCAAGCAGTACACGTCGCGGGTGGACGAGCAGTCCGAGCGGCTGATGACGCTGCGGGGGCTGTTCGGCTTCCGGCACGACCGCGAGCCGGTCCCGATCGAGGAGGTCGAGCCGGTCTCCGAGATCGTCAAGCGGTTCTCGACCGGCGCGATGTCCTACGGGTCGATCAGCCAGGAGGCCCACGAGACGCTCGCGGTCGCGATGAACCGCCTCGGCGGCAAGTCCAACACCGGCGAGGGCGGCGAGGACGCCGACCGTCTCCACGACCCCGAGCGGCGCAGCGCGATCAAGCAGGTCGCGTCCGGGCGGTTCGGCGTGACGTCGGAGTACCTCACCAACGCCGACGACCTGCAGATCAAGATGGCGCAGGGCGCGAAGCCGGGCGAGGGCGGCCAGCTGCCCGGCCACAAGGTGTACCCGTGGGTGGCCCGGACGCGGCACTCGACGCCGGGCGTGGGCCTGATCTCGCCGCCGCCGCACCACGACATCTACTCGATCGAGGACCTCGCCCAGCTCATCCACGACCTCAAGAACGCCAACCCGCAGGCGCGCGTGCACGTGAAGCTCGTCGCCGAGGTCGGCGTCGGGACGGTCGCGGCCGGCGTGTCCAAGGCGCACGCGGACGTCGTGCTGATCTCCGGCCACGACGGCGGCACCGGCGCGGCCCCCCTGACCTCGCTCAAGCACGCGGGCGGGCCGTGGGAGCTCGGCCTGGCCGAGACCCAGCAGACCCTGCTGCTCAACGGGCTGCGGGACCGGATCGTCGTGCAGGCGGACGGCCAGCTGAAGACCGGCCGCGACGTCGTCGTCGCGGCCCTGCTCGGTGCCGAGGAGTTCGGCTTCGCGACCGCGCCGCTGGTGGTGTCCGGCTGCATCATGATGCGGGTCTGCCACCTCGACACCTGCCCCGTCGGCGTCGCGACCCAGAACCCGGTGCTGCGACAGCGGTTCACCGGCAGGCCCGAGTTCGTCGTGAGCTTCTTCGAGTTCATCGCCGAGGAGGTGCGTGAGCTGCTGGCCGCGCTCGGCTTCCGCAGCGTCGAGGAGGCCGTCGGCCACGCCGAGGTGCTCGACGTCCTGCGCGCGGTGACCCACTGGAAGGCCCAGGGGCTCGACCTGCGGCCCGTGCTGCACGTCCCCGAGCTTTCCGAGGGCACCGCGCGGCACTGCACGACCCGCCAGGACCACGGCCTGGACAAGGCTCTGGACAACCAGCTGGTCGAGCTCGCCGCCGACGCCCTCGAGCGTGGTGAGCCGGTCCGCGCCCAGCTGCCGATCCGCAACGTCCACCGGACCGTCGGCACGATCCTCGGCCACGAGGTGACCAAGCGGTACGCCGGCGAGGGTCTCCCCGACGGGACGATCGACGTGACCTTCACCGGGTCGGCCGGCCAGTCCTTCGGCGCGTTCCTGCCACGGGGGATCACCCTGCGGCTCGAGGGGGACGCCAACGACTACGTCGGCAAGGGTCTCTCCGGCGGCCGCGTCGTCGTGCGGCCCGACCGCGCCGCCACCTTCGAGGCGGAGGACCAGATCGTCGCCGGCAACGTCATCGGGTACGGCGCGACGTCGGGCGAGCTGTACCTGCGCGGGCAGGTGGGGGAGCGGTTCTGCGTGCGGAACTCCGGCGCCGACGCGGTCGTCGAGGGCGTGGGCGACCACGGCTGCGAGTACATGACCGGCGGCCGGGTCGCGGTGCTCGGCCCGACCGGGCGCAACTTCGCGGCCGGCATGTCCGGCGGCGCGGCCTTCGTGCTCGACCTCGACCGCCGCCGGGTCAACCCCGAGCTCGTCGAGCTGACGGCGGTCGAGGGGCCCGCCGCCGCCGGGCTGGAGTCCATGGTGCGACGGCACCTGGAGGAGACCGGCTCGCCGGTCGCCGAGCGGCTGCTGCGCGACTGGCCCGCGGCGCTGTCCCGGTTCACCGAGGTGATGCCGACCGACTACAAGCGGGTGCTGGCCGCCAAGGAGAAGGCCGCCGCCGACGGCCTCGACGACGAGGCGACCGCGACCGCGATGATGGGGGCGCTCCATGGCTGACCCGAAGGGCTTCTTGAAGCACGGCCGCGAGGTCGCCGCGCGGCGGCCCGTCGACGAGCGGGTCGCGGACTGGCAGGAGGTCTACCCCGGCGGGCTCGGGAGGGCCCTGCTGCCGATCATCACCGAGCAGGCGGGCCGCTGCATGGACTGCGGCATCCCCTTCTGCCACCAGGGCTGCCCGCTCGGCAACATCATCCCGGAGTGGAACGACCTGGTCTGGCGCGAGGACTGGGAGGCCGCGAGCGACCGGCTGCACGCGACCAACAACTTCCCGGAGTTCACCGGCCGGCTCTGCCCGGCCCCGTGCGAGACCGCCTGCGTGCTCGGCATCAACCAGGACCCGGTCACCATCAAGAACGTCGAGGTCGCGATCGCCGACCGCGCCGTCGAGCTGGGGCTGGTCCGCCCGCAGCCGCCGGAGTGGCTCACCGGTCGCACCGTGGCCGTCGTGGGCTCGGGACCCGCGGGACTCGCGGCGGCCCAGCAGCTGACCCGCGCGGGCCACACCGTGGCCGTCTACGAGCGCGCCGACCGCCCGGGCGGGCTGCTGCGCTACGGCATCCCCGAGTTCAAGATGGAGAAGCAGCACCTCGACCGCCGGTTGGACCAGATGCGGCGGGAGGGGACGGTGTTCCGCAGCGGCGTCGCCGTCGGCAGCGACGTCACCGGGCCCGAGCTCCAGGAGCGGTTCGACGCGGTCGTGCTCGCCGTCGGCTCGACCGTGGGCCGGGACCTGCCGATCCCCGGCCGCGAGCTGGACGGGATCCACCAGGCGATGGAGTTCCTGCCGCAGGCGAACCGGGTCGCCCTCGGCGAGCAGGTGCAGGACCAGATCGTCGCGACCGGCAAGCACGTCGTGATCATCGGCGGCGGCGACACCGGCGCGGACTGCCTCGGCACCTCCCACCGGCAGGGCGCCGCCTCCGTCACGCAGCTCGAGATCATGCCTCAGCCGGGGGACGAGCGCCCGTCCGGACAGCCGTGGCCGACCTACCCGATGGTGCTCCGGGTCTCCTCCGCACACGAGGAGGGCGGCGAGCGGCTCTACTCGGTCTCCACGCACGAGTTCCTCGGCGACGACGAGGGACGGGTCCGGGCGCTGCGTCTCGTCGACGTCGAGCTGCGCGAGGGACGGTTCGCCGAGGTCGAGGGCACCGAGCGCGAGCTGCCCGCCCAGCTGGTGCTGCTCGCCATGGGGTTCACCGGGCCCGAGCGCGACGGCC
The DNA here is from genome assembly GCA_025927595.1 of Nocardioidaceae bacterium. Lineage (GTDB taxonomy): Bacteria > Actinomycetota > Actinomycetes > Propionibacteriales > Nocardioidaceae > Nocardioides_B. The sequence continues at coordinate 5,077 of JAICLD010000174.1, forward strand.
TGCTCGACCAGCTCGGAGTCGAGCTCGACCAGCGCGGCGCGGTCGCGCGGGACGACTCCTACATGTCGGCGGTGCCGGGGGTGTTCGTCGCCGGGGACGCCGGTCGCGGCCAGTCGCTGATCGTCTGGGCGATCGCCGAGGGCCGCGCCGCCGCCGCGGCCGTGGACCGCTACCTGACCGGCGCCACGACGCTGCCGGTGCCCATAGCGCCCACGGATCGCTCGTTGATGGTCTGACGGCCGCACCTCCGAGCGCGCCGGGAGGGGCGAGGCGGGGTGACTCGTCGGTAGCCCGATAGGGTCGCTCCGTGCGTAGAGCAAAGATCGTCTGCACCCTCGGTCCCGCGGTGAACACTCCCGAGCGGATCCGGGCCCTGGTGGACGCCGGCATGGACGTCGCCCGGATGAACCTCAGCCACGGGTCGCACGCCGACCACGAGCAGGTCTACCGGATGGTCCGCGACGCCGCGGACGCCAGCGGCCACGGCGTCGGCATCTTCGCCGACCTGCAGGGCCCCAAGATCCGGCTGGGCCGGTTCGGCACGGGGCCCGTGGTGCTGCTGCCGGGGCAGGTGTTCACGATCACCACTCGCGACGTGGTCGGCGACGAGACGATCTGCTCGACGACGTACGACGGGCTGCCGGGCGACGTGAGCCCGGGAGACCCGATCCTCGTCGACGACGGCAAGGTCCGCCTCGAGGTGCTCTCCGTGGAGGGCCAGGACGTCCGGACCCGCGTGCGGGTCGCGGGGCCGGTCAGCAACAACAAGGGGATCAACCTCCCCGGCGTCGCCGTCTCCGTGCCGGCGCTGTCGGACAAGGACGTCGAGGACCTGCGCTGGGCGCTGCACCTCAGCGTGGACTTCATCGCGTTGTCGTTCGTGCGGTCGGGCGCCGACGTCGAGGACGTCCGCGCGGTGATGCGGGAGGAGGGCGTCTTCCTGCCGGTGATCGCCAAGATCGAGAAGCCGCAGGCGATCGAGAACATCGAGGACATCGTCGACGCGTTCGACGGGTTCATGGTCGCGCGCGGCGACCTCGGCGTGGAGTGCCCGCTCGAGGACGTGCCGTTCCTGCAGAAGCAGGTCATCGACGTGGCCCGCCGCTACGCCAAGCCGGTGATCGTCGCCACCCAGATGCTGGAGTCGATGATCTCCTCGCCGCGCCCGACCCGGGCGGAGGCCTCCGACGTCGCCAACGCCGTCCTCGACGGCGCCGACGCCGTCATGCTGTCCGGGGAGACGAGCGTCGGGGAGTTCCCGATCGAGACCGTCCAGACGATGGCCCGGATCATCGAGTCCACCGAGGACCACGGACTGGCCCGGATGACCGCGATCGACTGGCAGCCCCGGACCCGGGGCGGAGTGATCGCCAAGGCGGCCGCGGAGGTCGCCGAGCGCACCGGCGCCAAGTACCTCGTCGCGTTCACGACGAGCGGCGACTCCGCGCGGCGGCTGTCGCGCTACCGCGGCCCGATCCCCACGCTCGCGTTCACCCCGGTGCCGATCGTGCGCTCCCAGCTGTCCCTGTCCTGGGGCGTGGAGACCTTCCTCGGCGAGGCCGTGGAGCACACCGACGAGATGGTCCGCCAGGTCGACGAGCACCTGTTGCGGGTCAAGCGGGTCGAGGAGGGGGACCTCGTGGTGATCATCGCCGGGAGCCCGCCGGGGATCCCCGGGTCGACCAACGCGCTGCGGATCCACCGGATGGGCGACGCCATCAACGAGGTCGCCCCGGCCTACCGGCGTCCCGAGCGGTCCTGACCGCGCGAGGGTGCCCCGGGTGGGACTCGAACCCACACTGGACGGTGTTTGAGACCGCTTTCTCTACCGTTGGAATACCGGGGCCGACCGGTCACGAGGGTAGCGGAGCGACCGGGCGCGC
>JAICLD010000198.1 GCA_025927595.1 Nocardioidaceae bacterium
CCGGTCGCGGGCAGCCCGCCATTGGACGGTGGTACTACGACCGGGCGACGTCCCCGGCCGGCGCGGGGTCGGCGGCCTCCGCGACCGCGTCGGTCGCGCGCCCCGGCCGCGGCAGGTCGTCGACGCCGAGGCCGGCGAGGCTGTCGACGATCACCCGGCCGGGACCGGCCGGCACCGAGACGTGGTTGGTCACCACCAGCACGGTGCACCCGGCGGCCACCGCGGACCGGGTGCCGGTCTCGGAGTCCTCGATCGCCACGGTGTCCGCGGGGTCGACCCCGAGCAGCGCCGCGGCCGTGAGGTACGGCTCGGGGTGCGGCTTGCCGCGGTCGACGGTGTCGCCGGTGACCACCGTCTCGAACGTGCCAGTGGGCAGCTCGGCCAGGATCGGCGCGACGAACCGCTGGTAGGACATCGTGACGAGCGCGCAGCGCACGCCCTCCCGGCGCAGGTCGGCCAGCAGGTCCAGGGCCCCGGGACGCCAGGGCACCGTCCGGGAGACGCGGGCGACCACGCGGTCGAGCAGCTGCTCGACGATCTCCTCCGGCTCGAGCGGGATCCCGCTGTGCTCGCGGATGTAGCGCCCGGAGTCCCGCAGGTCGCTCCCGATGAGCTGGAGCGAGTGCTCCTCCGACCAGGTGCCGCCGTGCTCCTCCACCAGCTCGAACTCGGCTGCGACCCAGTCCGGCTCGGTGTCGACGAGCGTGCCGTCCATGTCCCACAGCACCGCTGCGGGCCTGCTCGAGGCCATGGTCAGTCCTCCGGCTCGTAGCCGAGGTTCGGCGACAGCCAGCGCTCGGTCTCAGCCAGGGTGCGGCCGGTGCGCTCCGCGTAGTCCTCCACCTGGTCCCGCAGGACCCGGCCCACCACGAAGTACTGCGACTGCGGGTGGGAGAGGTACCAGCCGCTGACCGAGGCGCCCGGCCACATCGCCATGCTCTCGGTCAGCTCGATCCCCGTGCGCGCCTCGACGTCCAGCAGCCGCCACAGCGTGGCCTTCTCGGTGTGGTCCGGGCACGCGGGGTAGCCCGGAGCGGGCCGGATCCCGTCGTACCGCTCCTTGAGCAGGCCCTCCGCGTCGAGGTGCTCGTCGGGGGCGTAGCCCCACAGCTCGGTCCGCACCCGCTCGTGCAGCCGCTCGGCGAAGGCCTCGGCGAGCCGGTCCGCCAGCGACTCGACGAGGATCGCGGAGTAGTCGTCGAGCTCGGCCTTGAACTGCATGACGCGGTCCTGGCTGCCGAGGCCCGCTGTCACCGCGAACGCGCCCACGTGGTCGGCGAGGCCGGTCTCGCGCGGCGCGACGAAGTCCGACAGCGCCCGGTTAGGCACGCCGTCGCGGTGCCGGCCCTGCTGGCGCAGGTGGTGCAGCGTGGCGCGGACCTCCCGTCGGGTCGCGTCGGTGTAGACCTCGACGTCGTCGCCGACGGCGTTGGCCGGGAAGAAGCCCAGCACCCCGTTCGCCCGCAGCCAGCCCTCAGCGGTCAGCCGGTCCAGCAGCTGCTGCGCGTCGTCGTACAGCCGTCGCGCCGTCTCGCCCGACGCCGGGTGGTGCAGGATGTCGGGGAAGCGACCCTTCATCTCCCACGCGTTGAAGAACGGCTGCCAGTCGATGTAGTCGCGCAGCTCCGTGAGCGGGTAGTCGGTGAGGACGAGCGGGCCGTCCGCGAGCGCGGTGCGCGGCTGCGGCGGCCGGTAGCCCGACCAGTCCACCGGCGTCCGGTTGGCGCGGGCCTGCTCCACGGTGATCATCTCGCGGTCGTTGCGCTTGGCGGCGTGCCGCTCCCGGATCGAGTCGTAGTCGGCGCGCACGTCGTCGAGCAGCGCGCCGCGGCGCTCCGCGGACAGCAACGCCGCGGCCACGGGCACCGAGCGGGACGCGTCCTTGACCCAGACCACCGGCCCGTCGTACTTCGGGTCCACCCGGACCGCGGTGTGCGCACGCGAGGTCGTCGCCCCGCCGACCAGCAGCGGGATCTCGAAGCCGAGCCGCTGCATCTCGGCCGCGAAGCCGACCATCTCGTCGAGCGAGGGCGTGATCAGCCCCGACAGCCCGATCAGGTCGGCGTCCACCTCGCGGGCGGTGTCGACGATCTTCTGTGCGGGCACCATCACCCCGAGGTCCACGACCTCGTAGTTGTTGCACTGGAGCACCACGCCGACGATGTTCTTGCCGATGTCGTGGACGTCGCCCTTGACCGTGGCCATGACGATCGTGCCCTTCTTCTCCTGCACGTCACCCGGCCTCCTCTCGGCCTCGATGAACGGGATCAGGTAGGCGACCGCCTTCTTCATCACGCGTGCGGACTTCACGACCTGGGGCAGGAACATCCTCCCGGCGCCGAACAGGTCGCCGACGACGTTCATGCCGTCCATCAGCGGGCCCTCGATCACCTCGATCGGACGTCCGCCGCGCGCGGCGATCTCGGCCCGCAGCTCCTCGGTGTCGGACTCGGCGTGGTCGTCGATGCCCTTCACGAGCGCGTGCGTGATCCGCTGCGCCACCGGCAGCGACCGCCACTCCTCGCTGGCCGCCTCCCGCACCGCACCGTCGCCGGCGTAGTCGGGCGCCACCTGGAGCAGCCGCTCGGTGCTGTCCGGTCGACGGTTGAGGACGACGTCCTCGATCCGCTCACGCAGGTCGGGGTCGATCTCGTCGTAGCCGACGAGCGCACCGGCGTTGACGATGCCCATGTCCATGCCGGCGCGGACCGCGTGGAAGAGGAACACCGCGTGGATCGCCTCGCGGACCGGGTTGTTGCCCCGGAAGGAGAACGAGACGTTGGAGACCCCGCCCGACACCCGGGCCCCGGGGAGGTTCTGCTTGATCCAGCGGGTCGCCTCGATGAAGTCGACCCCGTAGTTGGCGTGCTCCTCGATGCCGGTCCCGATCGCGAAGATGTTCGGGTCGAGGACGACGTCCTGCGGGTCGAACCCCACGACGTCGACGAGCAGGTCGTACGCGCGCCGGCAGATGGCCTTGCGGCGGTCGAGGTTGTCGGCCTGGCCGTCCTCGTCGAAGGCCATGACGACGACCGCGGCGCCGTACCGACGGCAGAGGCGGGCCTGCTCGAGGAACCGCTGCTCGCCCTCCTTCATCGAGATGGAGTTGACGATCGGCTTGCCCTGCACGCACTTGAGCCCGGCCTCGATCACCTCCCACTTCGAGGAGTCGACCATCAGCGGCACCCGCGAGATGTCCGGCTCGCTGGCGACCAGCTTGAGGAACCGGTCCATGGCCTCGACGCCGTCGATCATCCCCTCGTCCATGTTGACGTCGATGACCTGCGCCCCGGCCTCGACCTGCTGGCGGGCGACCGCCAGTGCGCCGGAGTAGTCACCCTCCTTGATCAGCCGGCGGAACCGCGCCGAGCCGGTGATGTTCGTGCGCTCGCCGACGTTCACGAAGAGGGAGTCCTCGGTGATCGTGACCGGCTCGAGCCCGGCCAGCCGCAGCGCCGGCCGGACCTCGGGCACGGCGCGCGGCTGCTTGTCCTTGGCGGCGCGGGCGATCGCCTCGATGTGCTCCGGGGTCGTGCCGCAGCAGCCACCGAGCAGGTTGACCAGGCCGCTGGCCGCGAACTCCTCCAGCACGGCCGCGGTCTGGTCCGGCGCCTCGTCGTAGTCGCCGAACTCGTTGGGCAGGCCGGCGTTCGGGTAGCAGGACACGAACGTGTCGGCGGCGCGGGACAGCTCGGCGACGTAGGGACGCATCTCGACCGCGCCCAAGGCGCAGTTGAGACCGACGGCCAGCGGGCGGACGTGCCGAACGGAGTTCCAGAAGGCCTCGGTGACCTGGCCGGACAGGGTCCGTCCCGAGGCGTCGGTGATCGTTCCGGAGACGACGACCGGCCAGCGGCGCCCGCGCTCCTCGAACAGCGTCTCCAGGGCGAAGATCGCGGCCTTGGCGTTGAGCGTGTCGAAGATCGTCTCGACGAGCAGCAGGTCGGCGCCGCCGTCGACCAGGCCCCGTGCCTGCTCCAGGTAGGCCTCGACGAGCCGGTCGTAGCCGATGTTCCGCTTGCCGGCGTCGTTGACGTCGGGTGAGATCGACGCCGTCGTGTTCGTGGGCCCGAGGGCACCGGCGACCCAGCGCGGCCGGTCCGGCGTCTGTGCGGTGGCGGCGTCGCAGGCCTCGCGAGCCAGCCGTGCCGAGGCGAGGTTGAGCTCGTAGGCGAGATCCTCCATGCCGTAGTCGGCCTGGGAGATCCGCTGGGCGCTGAACGTGTTGGTCTCCACGAGGTCGGCGCCAGCGGCGAGGTAGGCCCGGTGGATGTCGCGGACCAGGTCGGGCTGGGTGAGGCTGAGCAGGTCCGAGTTCCCCTGCACGTCGCGGTCCCAGTCGGCGAACCGCTCGCCCCGGAAGTCGGCCTCGCTCAGCCCGTGCCGCTGGATCATCGTGCCCATCGCACCGTCCATGACGAGCACCCGCGAGCGCAGCGCGGCGGTGAGCGCCTCGGTGGCGTCGGGTCGGGGCGTCGTACCGGTGGGATCGCTCACGTGGTCCTCGGGGTCGTCGGGACGGGCTCGGATCAGCCTAGGTGCCCCGCCGCGGCTCCCCGTCGGCGATACCGCATCGTGGCGCGGGGCGGCGCACCGCCGGGACTAGGCTGGCCCGGTGATCGAGATCGAGGACGTCCCCGAGCTGAGGTCGCCCGTGCTGGTCGCGGCCTTCGAGGGGTGGAACGACGGGGCCGACGCGGCGTCGTCCGCGGTGGACCACCTGGCCGCGGTGTGGGACGCCCGGGTGGTGGCCGCCGTCGACCCCGAGGACTTCTACGACTTCCAGGTCAACCGGCCCTCGGTGACGGGCGGCGAGGACGGCATGCGGCGCATCACCTGGCCCTCCACGCAGCTGTCGGTGTGCTCGCCCCCCGGCTCGGACCGCGACGTCATCCTCCTGCAGGGCATCGAGCCGAACATGCGGTGGCGCCAGTTCTGCGCCGAGCTGCTCGCCGCCTGCGAGGAGCTCGGGGCGGAGCTCGTGGTCACCCTCGGCGCGCTCCTCGCCGACACCCCGCACACCCGCCCGATCCCGGTGTCGGGCACCTCGAGCGAGCCGGACCTCGCGGACCGGCTCGAGCTGGAGCAGTCCACCTACGAGGGGCCGACCGGCATCGTGGGCGTCTTCCAGGACGCGTGCACCCAGGTGGACCTGCCGGTCGCGTCGTTCTGGGCCGCGGTCCCGCACTACGCCTCCGCGGCCCGCTGCCCGAAGGCGACGCTCGCCCTGCTCGGCCGGCTCGAGGAGCTCCTCGAGGTCGCCATCCCGGTCGGCGACCTCCCGGAGGAGGCGCGGGCCTGGGAGCGCGGCGTCGACGAGCTCATCGAGGAGGACGACCACGTCCGCGACTACGTCAGGGCGCTCGAGGAGAGCCGCGACACCGCCGAGCTCCCGGAGGCCACCGGCGAGGCGATCGCCCGCGAGTTCGAGCGCTTCCTCAAGCGACGCGAGAGCGGCGGCTGAGGCCCAGGACGGCCGCACGACCTCCAGCTGCAGCAAGTCGAAGAGCTCGACCGTGCGCCTGCGGTCGTGGACCAGCCTGTCGAACGGCGAGAGCAGCGCGGTGCGGCCGGCGAACGGCTGGCCGAGGTGGGCCGGGTCGACCCGCCAGGTGCCCTCCACGGCCCGCAGCCCCTTAAGGTCCCGGATCCGCAGCGCCTCCCCGGCGGGGACGACCCGCTCGTCGGGGTAGACCCGGGTCGCTAGGTCCCAGAGCCGCTCGCGCCCCTTGCGCCCGGCGGTCGCCACCTCGCCGCGTGTTCGTCCACCCCGTCGACGACCACGGCACCCGGCACGTGTCCGGGAGCCGGCGCCACCAGGTCGGCGTTCGGGGCGATGGCGGTGGACGGCCACGTCCGCAGGCGCGCTCACCTGCCGGCGCTCGTCAGAGGAGCACGCCGAGCCGGGCGTCGAGCAGGTCCCGGACGAGGGCGGCGCCGGAGCCGTCGCCG
>JAICLD010000062.1 GCA_025927595.1 Nocardioidaceae bacterium
CCTCTGCGGCATGACGGATGCCGAGCCCTTCCCCGATGAGTCGCCGCAGCGCGTCCACCAGTCGGGCTCTGGGCCTGCTCGCGTGCCCGGACTGCGGCGCGGCCAGCGCGGGTAGCGCGCCGGATGCGAGCACGTCTTTCGGCGACCTCAGGGGATCTGCGCTCGGCCTCCAGGATGCAGGCACCCCTCTGTGTCAACCAGCCATCCGCAGCGGGGTCTTAGGCTGGTTGGTGGCGGGTCCGGGAAGTGACTTGTCCGAAGAGCCGGTGTGGGGATGTGAGCCGGTCGCGCTGGAGTCAGAGTCGTGTCCCCGTTGTCCTCCCGGGCCCGTCTCCGCGGTTGCTGCGGTTGCTCTGACGGCGTCGTTGAGCATCGTTTGAAAGACGATGTCGGACAGCCGCCGCTTGACGCAGCGCATCGCTTCCATGGGTCCTTTGCCGTCGGCGCGTTTGCGGTCGTAGTAGTCCCGGCCGGGGCTGGGGTTGCGCATCTGGACGCGGGCCATGGTGTGCAGGGCCCGGTTGATCTGCCGGTTGCCGGCCCGGGAGAGCCGGTGGCGGACCTGGTCGCCGGAGGAGGCGTCGATGGGCGCGGTGCCGTTCCAGGACGCGAAGTGCGCCTTGTTCGGGAACCGGGTGATGTCTCCGACCTCGACCAGCAGCCGGGCGGCGCCGGTTGGCCCGACGCCGTGCAGGTCCAACAGCCCGGTGCCGGTGGCCTTCACCAGCTCGGTGAGCTCCTTGTTCGCCGCCTTCTTCCGCGCATAGATCCGCTCCAGATCCGCGACCAGCTCCGCGGCGACCCGCCGACGGGTCTTGCCGACCACGTCTCGCGGACGAACCTTGGCCAACAACGCCCTGGCCTGAGCCGCGGACAGATCCCGCTTCGCGCCACCCGGGATGAGCTCGAGCAGCAACTGGTGCAGCTGCGAGGTCTTGCGGGTGTGCTCCTCTCCCAGCGAGCGACGCCGGTCAACCAGAAGCCGCAGCACCGCGAGCTGCTCGTCGTTGACCACCGGCCGCAGGCCCGTCATCCGGGTGCCGACCAGCGCAACGGAGTGTGCGTCCGTGGCGTCGGTCTTGCGGCCCTGCCCGGTCGCGAACACCCGGGCACGAGCGGACAACTTGGGCGGGACGTCGAGGACCTCCTCGCCGTCGGCGAGCAGCCGAGTCGCGATGTGCTTGCCGATCCCAGCGCAGCCCTCGATCGCCCAAACCCGGTCGGGCCACTGCCTGGCGTGACGCCGCATCTCGGCGTAGCCCTCACGGTCGGTGGCGAACCGCCCACCACCCACGATGGCCTCGTCCGCGGTCATCACCTCGATCGTCGCCGAGCGCTGATGCGGGTCCATCCCGATCACGACCCGGCCTGGTGTCGCTGATGTGCTCACGCTGTCCTCCGATCCTCGAACCATCACTGGTTGTCGAGCCGGGAGGGCAACGCTGCTTCGAGCCGCACAAACCCCTCTTGAGCCTCTCCTGACCCTGGCGACGCCCGGACTACGCAGGCCAAATGAGAGCCACACGACCAGCGTGGGCAGCCGCGATGAGAGCGACAGCCCGGGCGCCTGGACCGAGCCTCGCCAGGCACCGGTCCTGGGTCAATGGAACAAGCAGCCGAGATCCGGTTGCCATTGCTTGCCGGGAATAGCATCAGAACTAGAATGACCTGAGTGGCTTCTTCGGCGAATCCACAGGAGTCGTGATGGAGGACAAGGCCGGGCGGAACCGACGCCCCGATGCGATCGAGCGCGGCGTCAGCGACGCACAGTTAGCGTGGGCCCCGAGCGGACTGGTCGGCGAGATGAAGGCAGCGAGCCTCGTTTCGGCCCTTGCAGGGATCTTCGCACTCAGCCTGGCGGCAGTCTCGACGCTTTCCGGCGTCGCCTGGCTTGCGGCATTGCTCGCGTTAATGTGCGGTCTGCGACTGCTGATGCCGCGCAGGACCACTTTGCAGAGATCGATGTGCTGGACTGGCATTGGCGCAGGAGCCATCGCCATCGTTCTCCTGTTGGTCTGAGCGTTCCACAACGTCACAAGCGGCCGACTGCATCGTGCTGCGCCCGGCTTCGCCGGCTAAAACCAGCGGCAACCGGATTTGCCGCAGATGGCGTGCGCTGCGGCCAACCGGAGCCGCGATCCGCGTAACCGGTGGAACGAGCCTCGACAGGAATGCGCCTTCTGCCCTCGCGGGCTGCAGTGCGGCATCCGTGGCACGTCCGACGGGCGCAAAGCGGGGCTGAAGACGGCAGGAGCGACGACGGTGCGACGGGACGGTTACGAGTTTCTTTACTGGCTCAAGGCCGGCTTCGCCGGCACGTCCGGCTGCGGGCGGCGCGGGCGCGCCGTCCTCGCCGGCCAACAAGCAGAACGCCATGGCGACAAGGACCCGTCCTCGGCACCCCATGATCCGGACACCGGCCGTCGCGTCAAGGTCGCATTCGCGTCGCTGCGCGATCGAGCAAGCTCGAACCTGGACCCGACGACCGGTGTCCTCGGGGGGCTGCCTGTCGAGGACGGGGCAGCTGCGGGCGGTCCGCAACGAGTCCGCAATCAGTCCGCAGGACGAGCCGGAAGCACTCGAAAGAACCAGACGTCGGCAGACACGGAACCCCCTCTGAGCAGGCAAAACGTCGCCTCACGAGCGTGACGACATGTCCCGCAGAAGTGCCGGAATCGCTCTCATAATCCTTGGGTCGTGGGTTCGAGCCCCACCCGCCCCACCGGACGTCCCCCCGGGACTTCCGCCGGTTCCTCGGCGTGGCGCAGCACACAGACGACGGCGGAATCGTCGCATCCAGGCGGTGGTTGGACCGATCAGCTGGTTCGACTCATGCCCCCGGGCCTCACCCTTCACCGCTACGAGCGGCCACTCGCCGAGAGGCGGCTGACGGACCAGCGAGCAGCGCCACGCAGCCACCCGCCGGGTAAGCCCCGGCCAGGGTGGCTGCGTGTCCCCAGGATCCGTGTCGAGGAGGCAGCACCCGTGAGCCAGTTGTTCACCCCCATCACCCTGCGCGACGTCACCGTCCGCAACCGGGTCTGGGTGGCGCCGATGTGCCAGTACTCCGCCGTCGACGGCGTCCCGAACGACTGGCACCTCGTCCACCTCGGGTCCTTCGCCCGCGGTGGTGCGGGACTGGTCTTCACGGAGGCGACCGCCGTGACGCCGGAGGGCCGGATCTCGCCGGAGGACACCGGGCTGTGGAACGACGAGCAGCAGGCGGCCTGGGCGCGGATCGTGCAGTTCGTGCACGGACAGGGGGCGACCGCGGGGATCCAGCTCGCCCACGCCGGCCGCAAGGGCTCCACGTACTCCGGCTTCACCGGCGAGCGCGGCGGTGTGGCCGACCCCGATGGCGGCTGGCGACCCGTCGCGCCCTCGGCCGACCCGTTCCCCGGGCTGCGCGAGGACCCGGAGACCCTGGACCGCGCGGGCATCGCCGGCATCGTGACCGCGTTCGGCGACGCCGCCGAGCGCGCCGTCTCCGCCGGCTTCGACGTGATCGAGCTGCATGCCGCGCACGGCTACCTGCTCCACGAGTTCCTGTCACCGCTGTCGAACCACCGCGACGACGAGTTCGGCGGGCCCTTCGACCATCGCGTGCGGCTCGTGCTCGAGGTCGTCCGGGAGGTGCGTTCCCGGGTCGCCGCCGGGGTCCCGGTGGTCGTCCGGGTCTCCGCGACCGACTGGGTCGACGGTGGCTGGAGCGAGGACGACACCGTGCGGCTGGCCGCGCTGCTCCGGGAGGAGGGCGTCGACCTCGTCGACACCTCGACGGGTGGCAACGCGCTCGCCGACATCCCGGTCGAGCCGGGCTACCAGGTGCCGTTCGCCCGGCGCATCCGCGTCGAGGCCGGGATGCCCACGGGTGCCGTCGGGCTCATCACCGAGCCCAAGCAGGCCGAGGAGATCCTCGCCGAGGGTTCGGCCGACGTCGTCCTGCTGGCTCGCGAGCTGCTCCGCGAGCCGCACTGGCCGCTGCGGGCGGCGTACGAGCTCGGCGAGACCGACACCGCGCTGTGGCCGGTGCAGTACCGGCGAGCGGTGCGCTAGACGCTGCCGGGAGCACGGCGACCCCGCCTCGGACGGGGGTGACCGAGACGGGGCCGGCGTCCGGGAACATCGTCCCCGCGCCGGCCTCGCGCCGGAGGGGGCATGCCGCGCGAGGCCGTTCTCGGGACAACCTAGGTCTCGGTCGAGCGCAGTGTCCTCGTCCATCGGGGTGACGTCCCCGGTGGCGATGGCAGTCGCTTGTACGTCGAACGGGTCAGTGGTGCTGCAGGGGCAGGTGGCCCGTCGACGCGAGCTCGGTGGCGATGTCGTACATCTTGCGGTTCTCGTGCGAGGACAGCCGGGCCAGCAGCTGGAAGGCGCGGTCGTCGCTGATCTGGAAGCGCTCCATCACGATGCCGATGGCCTTGCCGATCGCGGTGCGCCGGTCGACGGCCAGGTTGAGGCTCTCGATCTCCTGCGCGGCCGCGACCGCGACGGCGCCGTGCGCCGCGACCACGAGGGACGTGTCCTGGTCCTCGTCACTGAACGCATCGACGCTGCGCGAGTAGAGGTTCAGGGCACCGAGTGTGTCCTCGTTGGTGAACATCTGCGTGCACAGCATGCTCTTCACGTCCAGCTCGCCGGCGACGCGGGGGGCCCACGTCGGCCAGCGTGGCTCGGACGCCAGGTCCCGTGAGTGCACGTGCTGCGCCTGCCATGCGGCGTCCAGGCATGGTCCCTCGCCGAGCTCGTACTGCAGCTCGTCACCACGGCAGGCGACCTCTGATGTGGCCGCGATGGTCTCGATGTGGCGGCGGCGGTGCACCAGGGTGATGCCGGCAAGGACGTCGCCACCGATCCACGCCACCGCCGTGTCGCACACGACCTGGGCGGTCGCCGCCGGGTCGTCCTCCGAGCGCAGGTCTCGGGCGAGCTTCATCACCCGCTCCGAAAGAGACTGGGACATGTCGTGGAGCATGCCACAGGAGCCGCTTGGACGAGCCAACCATTCTGCACCAGGCAGTCCCCGTGGGGGGCGACCCCCAGAGCAACGGTCTGCACCCTGGGGGTCTCGGGGCCTACGGCACCCATGGCTGCAGTGACCTCGTGAGGGTGCAGGTAACCATCGCCGTGCCGTCCATGCGCCTCGCCCGGGATCCGCGCGACTTCCGACCCGTGGGGATCGGGCCCCGGACGCTTAATCGGATCAGTAGACTCCCGGCTGTGCCGACCACGACCCCCGACCCGCCGCGGCCCGGTGTCGGCTCACGCGTCACCATCGCCGACATCGCGCGCGACCTCGGGATCTCGAAGGCGGCGGTCTCCTACGCCCTCACCGGGCGTCCGGGGGTCGGTCACGAGACCCGGCAACGGGTCCTGGCCGCGGCGGAGCAGATGGGCTGGTACCCCTCGAGCAGCGCCCGTGCGCTGACCGGCGCCGAGACGGGCGTCGTCGGGCTGGTGCTGTCCCGGCCACCCGAGCTGCTGACGTTCGAGACCTTCTTCGTGCACCTGCTGGCCGGGCTCGAGCAGGTGCTGGCCGAGCGCGGCTCCAGCCTGCTGCTGCGGGTGATCGGGGACCACCCCCAGGAGGAGGTCGCGACGTACAGACGGTGGTGGGGGGAGCGTCGCATCGACGGGGTGATCCTGCTCGACGAGCGCTACCGCGACCCGCGCCTGGACCAGATCCGCGAGGCGATGATCCCGGCCGTGCTGTGCGGCGGCCCGTTGCGGGACTGGACGATGCCGGCGCTGTGGACCGACCACGGCGCCGACGCGGACCTCGCCGTGGCGCACCTGCACGCCCTCGGCCACCGGCGGCTCGCCCACGTCAGCGGGCCCACCGAGTTCGTCCACGAGCGGGCGCGACGACGCGGCGTACGTCGGGCGGCCACCAAGCGGGGGATGACGGTGCGGACCGTCGAGGGTGCCTACACCGGTCCCGACGCCGCCCGGCACACCACCCGTCTCCTCGTCGCCGACCCGGACGAGCGCCCGACCGCGATCGTCTACGGCAGCGACGTGATGGCGGCCTCCGGGCTCGCCGCCGCGGTCGAGGCCGGCCTCCGCGTGCCGGACGACCTGTCGCTGCTGAGCTGGGACGACTCGCAGCTCGCGACGCTGATGCGGCCGTCCGTGACGGCGTTGCGCCGCGACAACCTCGGCTACGGCGTCCTCGCGGGGCACACCCTGCTCGACCTGGTCGAGGGCCGCAACCGGGGCCTCGTGCAGCTGCCGGCGTCCGACCTCGTGGTCCGGGACAGCACCGGACCCGCGCCCCGCTGACCGCGTCCGCCACCCGAGGTCACGGTTCGGTAACGGGTGAAGGTGACCCTGTTCACTTAACCGGGTAAGTGGTTGCATGAGCGCAGCGGGCCTTCCCGCACTCGACCGACGTGCACGCGGGTGCACAGAGATGAGGCGCTGTGAAGTTGCGACTGGTGGCCACCGCGGTCACCCTCACCACCCTGGCCGCGACGACGGCCGCCTGCGGCGGCGGCTCCGGCTCGAGCTCGAGCGGCGACGCCAAGACGCTGACCTACTGGGCCAGCAACCAGTCCCCGTCCCTGGCCGAGGACAAGACCAACCTCGCCCCGGTCCTGAAGAGGTTCCAGGACCAGACCGGCATCACGGTGAAGCTCCAGGTGATCGGCTGGCCGGACCTCTACAGCAAGATCCTCGCCGCGACGACGAGCGGGCAGGGCCCCGACGTGCTCAACATCGGCAACACCTGGGCGCCCTCCCTGCAGGCCACCGGGTCGTTCCTGCCGTTCGGCAGCAAGGAGTTCGCTGCGATCGGCGGCAAGGACAAGTTCGTCGACGCGGCGCTCAAGACCGGCGGGATGGAGGGCAAGGACCCCACGTCCGTGCCGTACCTCGGCCTCGTCTACGGCCTCTACTACAACAAGCAGATGTTCGCCGACGCCGGGCTCAAGCCCCCGACGACCTGGGAGGACCTCGTCGCCGCGGCCAAGAAGCTGACCGACCCCGCCAAGGGCGTCTACGGCATGGCCATGGAGGGCGGCAGCTACACCGAGGGCGTGCACTTCGCGTTCATCTTCGGCAAGCAGCACGGCGCCGACCCGTTCGACTCCGCCGGCAAGCCGGACTTCACCAGCGCCGGGATGGTCGCGGGCGTCAAGCAGTACGTCGACCTGATGGCCGACGGCATGGTCAACCCGAGCAGCGCGCAGTACAAGAACGGCCCCGAGGCGCCCGGTGACTTCGCCAAGGGCAAGGCCGCGATGCTGATGAGCCAGAACAACGCCGACAACACGCTCCAGGCGGACGGCATGAAGTCCAGCGAGTACGGCGTCGTCCCGATCCCCGCACCGAGCGGCGGCCAGGACGTGGCCAGCTTCGTCGCCGGCATCAACCTGTCGATCTTCAAGAACACCAAGAACAAGGACGGTGCGCTGAAGTTCGTGAAGTTCATGACCAGCAAGGACACCCAGGCCACGCTGGACAAGCCGTTCACCGCGCTGCCGGTGATCAAGGGCGGCACGGTGAACTTCACCGACAACCCGGCCGAGGCCAAGGCGTTCGAGTCCGTGCTGCAGAACCGCGCCGAGCCGCTGCCGCTGGTCCCGGCCGAGGCGGCGTACGAGACCAACGTCGGCAACGCGGTCAACGCCCTCGTCGCCCAGGCGGCGACCGGCAAGGCCGTGACCGACGCCGACGTCAAGGCAGCGCTGAAGGAGGCGGAGGACAAGATGGCCGCCTCCGGGAGCTGAGCCGGGGGTGGCCGTGTCGGTCCGCCCACGGTGGGTGCCCTACCTGATGGTGCTGCCGGCGCTCCTGCTGGAGCTGCTGGTGCACATCATCCCGATGCTGGTGGGGATTTGGATGAGCTTCGTCCAGCTCACCCAGTTCTACATCAGCAACTGGGCCAACGCCCCGTGGGCGGGCCTCGGCAACTACAAGGTGGCGCTCGACACCGGGAGCCCGATCGGCAGCGACCTGCTGCACTCGTTCGCGATCACGATCGTCTACACGCTGATCGTGGTCGGGGTGTCCTGGTCGCTCGGGATGTCCGCGGCCCTGGTGCTGCAGAGCACCTTCCGCGGCCGCGGCGTCCTGCGCACGATGTTCCTGGTGCCGTACTCGCTGCCGGTGTACGCCGGCGTGATCACCTGGAGCTTCATGCTCCAGCGCGACAACGGCCTCGTGAACCACGTGCTCATCGAGGACCTGCACGTGATGGACGGCTCGTCGTTCTGGCTGATCGGCAACAAGGCGTTCGCCTCGATGGCCGTCGTCGCCGTCTGGCGCTCCTGGCCGTTCGCCTTCCTCATGCTGACCGCCGGGATGCAGTCGATCCCCACCGACATGTACGACGCGGCCGCCGTCGACGGCGCCGGCGTCTGGCGGCAGGCGCGGCACATCACCCTGGCGATGCTGCGGCCGGTCAACGTCGTGCTCGTGCTGATGCTGTTCCTGTGGACCTTCAACGACTTCAACACGCCGTTCGTGCTGTTCGGCCCGACGGCCCCGAAGTCGGCCGACATCATCTCGATCCACATCTACTCGAACTCGTTCGTGAACTGGAACTTCGGCCTGGGCTCGGCTATGTCCGTGCTGCTGCTGCTGTTCCTGCTGGTGGTCACCGGTGTGTGGCTGCTGGTCATGGGCAGGAGGTCCCGCCGTGCATGAGCCCGCGTCCTTCCGGATCTTCCGGTGGGTGGTGGTCGCCGTGCTGTCGGTGTTCACCCTCGTGCCGTTCTACGTGATGCTGACCAGCGCGGTGAAGCCCCTCGGCGACGTCCAGGGCGACTTCCACTGGTGGCCGACGCACGCGACCCTGCGCCCGTTCGTGGACATCTGGTCCACAGTGCCGCTGGGTCGCTACTTCCTCAACAGCCTCTTCGTCTGCGTGCTGTCGACGGTGTTCAGCGTCATCATCGCGATCTTCGCGGCGTACGCCGTGTCGCGCTTCCGGTTCCGGGGCCGCAACGCCTTCACCGGCACCGTCCTGTCGACGCAGATGTTCCCGGGGATCCTGTTCCTGCTGCCGCTGTTCCTGATCTTCGTCAACATCGACAAGTCGCTCGGGTTCACCGCGCTCTACCAGACCCGGCTCGGGCTGATCGTCACCTACCTGACGTTCACGCTGCCGTTCTCGATCTGGATGCTGGCCAGCTACCTCGACGGGATCCCGCGCGAGCTCGACGAGGCGGCCAAGGTCGACGGCACGGGGGACCTCGGCGCGCTGTTCCGGATCGTGCTGCCCGCGGCCCGCCCCGGCGTCATCGCGGTCGCGGTGTACGCGTTCATGACCGCCTGGGGTGAGATCCTCTTCGCGTCGGTGATGACGAACGACTCGACCAAGACGCTCTCGATCGGCCTGCAGTACTACTCCACGCAGATCAACGTCTACTGGAACCAGGTGATGGCCGCCTCCCTGGTCGTCAGCGTGCCCGTGGTCGCCGGCTTCCTGCTGCTGCAGCGCTACCTCGTCGCCGGCCTGACCGCGGGGGCGGTCAAGTGACGACGGCTCGTCCGCGGCCGTTCGAGAAGCTGGAGTGCGACGGGGCGCCGATGCTCTGGCTCGGCGCCAACTTCTGGTCCCGCACCGGCGGCCCGCTGATGTGGCGCTCGTACGACGCCGCTGTCGTCCGCGAGGAGCTCGCCGTCCTCCGTGACCACGGCCTGGACATGACCCGGTCGTTCTTCTACTGGCCCGACTTCCACCGGGAGCCCGACCGCGTCGACGAGGAGCTCTGCGCGCACTACGCCGACTTCCTCGACGCCCACCAGCAGGCCGGCATGACGACGGTCCCGACGTTCATCGTCGGGCACATGTCGGGGGAGAACTGGGACCCGTCGTGGCGCCAAGGTCGCGACCTGTACGGCGACGTGTGGCTCGTCGCGCGCCAGGCGTGGTTCATCCGCACGATGACCGCCCGGTTCGCGGCGCACCCGGCCGTGAGCGGCTGGCTGGTCAGCAACGAGATGCCGATCTACGGCGGCCCGGCCGACACCGACACGGTCTCCGCCTGGGCGGAGCTGGTCCTGGCCGCGGTCCGCGCCGGCGGCGGCACCCAGCCGGTCTCCCTCGGCGACGGCGCCTGGGGCGCGGAGGTCACCGGCCGGGTCAACGGCTTCTCCGTGCGCGACACGGCCTCGCTCGTGGACTTCGTCGGTCCGCACGTGTATCCGATGGGGACCGACGTCGTACGCCAGCACCTGCGGGCCGCGCTCGTGTGCGAGCTCGCGGCCGTGGCCGGACGACCGGTCGTGCTGGAGGAGTTCGGCCTCTCCAGCGACTTCGTCTCCCTCGAGGGCGCCGGGCACTACTACCGCCAGGTGCTGCACACCTCGCTGCTGGCGGGCGCCACGGGCTGGGTCGCGTGGAACAACACCGACTACGACGCCCTCCTGGCCCAGGACCCCTACCGGCACCACCCCTTCGAGCTCCACTTCGGCATCACCGACGGGC
The DNA here is from genome assembly GCA_025927595.1 of Nocardioidaceae bacterium. GTDB lineage: Bacteria > Actinomycetota > Actinomycetes > Propionibacteriales > Nocardioidaceae > Nocardioides_B. The sequence continues at coordinate 10,436 of JAICLD010000062.1, forward strand.
AGGGCCGGCCGAAGCCACCGCTGCTCGAGCTCGCGTCCTTCCGGGAGGTCCTCGACGCCGTCGACGTCGGCAGGTGCACCCGGACGCCGACGAGCACCGCGCTGGTGGTCTCCTCCTACCTCGAGTGCTGCTACCCGTTCACGGTCGAGGAGGACGGGCCCTTCGTGCTCGCGGCCGTCGAGCAGGCGCACGTCGCGGCCCGCGAGGCCGACCTGCCGCCCGCGTTCGTCCGCGAGCGCGACGGCCTCGACGAGGGCTACCGGCTCTACCTGGTGCCGTCGGTGAAGGCGCTGACCGCACCGAGCTGGTACCGGCTCCAGGAGCTCGCCGAGGCCGGCGCCACGGTGTGGGTGTCCTACGCCGCGGGCGACCACGACGTCCAGCGGGGGCCGTGGTGGTCGAACACCGAGGGCCTGTTCGGCGTGCGGAACCGGCTGCTCTACGGCCTCAACGACCCCATCGAGGACGACGACGTCGAGCTCCGGCTCCTCGTCCCGCTCGGCGACCTGCCGGCGGGGGAGGTGCTGCGGTTCCGTGCCGCCGGCAACGCCGATGCCAGGTCGTTCCTGCCCGTCGAGGTGCTCGACGCCGAGACGGTCGCCGTGGACGCGCACGGCCGGCCGGCCATCGTGCGCAAGCGGCACGGATCCGGGCAGGCGGTGCTCTCGACGTACCCCCTCGAGCACCTCGCCGCGGCCCGCGGTCGGGTCAACCCCGAGCCGACCTGGCGCCTCTACCGGGCGCTGGCCGAGGAGGCGGGCGCCACCGCCGACGTCACCGTGCCGGACCCGAGGGTGCTGGTGGACGGCCTCGAGCACGAGGACGGCACCCGCTTCGTGTGGCTGGTCAACGCCGCCTGCGAGGAGGTCGCGGCCACGCCGTGCCTGGGCGACGGGGCCGTCCTCGAACGGCTCGACGGCTCCCCGATCACGGGGCCGCTCACCCTCCCGCCGTACGGCGTCGTCGTGCTGCGTCGCCCCGCCCCCACCCGCTCGACCCACCCGGAGGAGAACCGATGAACGACGCCGCCACGACCACGACCCGGCAGCGCCCGGAGCACGCGTCGGCCCGGGAGACCGCGGCTCTGCTGCCGGCCGGCTTCGAGCTCGGCGTGGCGATGGCGTCGTACCAGATCGAGGGTGCGGTGCACGAGGGCGGCCGCGGCCGCTCGATCTGGGACACGTTCAGCCACACCCCCGGCGCCGTGGCCCGCGGGGAGACCGGCGACGTCGCGTGCGACCACTACCACCGCTACCGCGAGGACGTCGCGCTGATGGCCGAGCTCGGCGTCGACGCCTACCGGCTCTCGGTCGCCTGGCCGCGGCTCCAGCCGGACGGCACCGGGCCGGTCAACCGCGCCGGCGCCGACTTCTACTCCCGGCTCGTCGACGAGCTGCTCGGGGCCGGCATCACGCCCGTGGTGACGCTCTACCACTGGGACCTGCCCCAGGCGCTCGAGGACGCGGGCGGCTGGCCGGTCCGCGACACCGCGCTGCGGTTCGCCGACTACGCGGTGACGGTCCAGGAGCTGCTCGGCGACCGGGTCCACCGCTGGATCACGCTGAACGAGCCCTACTGCTCCGCGGTGCTCGGCTACGGCACCGGCCGGCACGCGCCCGGTGTCCGCGACGCGGGCAGGTCGCTCGCGGCCGCGCACCACCTGCTGCTCGGCCACGGGCTCGCCGTCGAGGCGATGCGGGGGCGCGACCGGGACGGCGACTACGGCATCACGCTCAACCTCGAGCCGGTCTCAGCGCTCACCGACCGCGAGGAGGACCGCGCGGCGGCCCGCCGCTCGCTCACGCTGTCCAACCTGCTGTTCACGGAGCCGGTGCTCGCCGGGACCTACCCCGAGGACGCGCGGCGGCTGTGGTCGGCGGTCACCGACTTCTCGTTCGTGCGCGACGGCGACCTCGAGACGACCTCGGCGGAGCTGGACTTCCTCGGCGTCAACTACTACTTCCCGGCGCGCGTCCGCGCGGTCCCGCACCGTGAGCCCGACCCGGCCCTGCGCGCCGTCGACGACCTGGGCGTGGCGACCCCGCTGCTGGCCGACGACGAGGTCACGGAGATGGGCTGGCCGGTGGAGGCCGACGGGCTGCGCCGGCTGATGGTGTGGCTGCGCGAGACCTACCCCGCGCTGCCGCCGGTGCTGGTCACCGAGAACGGCCGCGCCTGCGCCGACGTCGTCGTCGACGGCGCGGTCGACGACCCCGAGCGGATCGGCTACATCGACGGGCACCTGAGGGCGCTCGCGCAGGCGGCCGAGGCCGGCGTCGAGGTCCGCGGCTACTTCACGTGGACCCTGCTGGACAACTTCGAGTGGGCCGAGGGCTACGCGCGCCGGTTCGGCCTGGTGCACGTCGACTTCGAGACGCAGGCGCGGCTGCCCAAGGCCAGCTTCTCCTGGTACCGGGAGCTGGTGGCCGCCCGGGCGGGCTCCGCCTGAGCGGACCGGCATGATGGCACCGTGGTCGTGCGGGTCGGGATCTCGGGATGGCGGTACGCCGGGTGGCGTGGCGACTTCTACCCCGTCGGCCTGGCGCAGCGGCGCGAGCTGGAGTACGCCTCGCGGCGGCTGACCTCGATCGAGGTCAACGGGTCGTTCTACTCGCTGCAGCGGCCCCGCTCCTACGCCGCCTGGCGCGCGGCGACCCCCGACGACTTCGTGTTCGCGGTCAAGGGCGGCCGGTTCATCACCCACCTCAAGCGGCTCGTCGACGTCGAGGTCCCGCTGGCGAACTTCTTCGCCTCCGGGGTGCTGGCGCTGGGACCCAAGCTGGGGCCGGTGCTCTGGCAGCTGCCCGAGCGGCTCACGTTCGACGCGGACGTCCTCGAGCGGTTCTTCGCGCTGCTGCCCCGCTCCACCGGGGCGGCCGCCGAGCTGGCCCGCCGCCATGACGCGAAGGTCAAGGACGACCGGGTCCTCACCGAGACGGAAGAGGACCGGCCGCTGCGGCACGCGCTGGAGTTCCGCAGCGCGACGTTCGCGGTCGAGCCGGCCTACGAGCTGATGCGGCGGCACGACGTCGCCTGCGTGGTGGCCGACACCGCCGGCCGCTGGCCGAAGGTGGAGCGGGTCACCACCGACCTGATGTACGCCCGGCTGCACGGCGACCAGGAGCTGTACGCCAGCGGCTACTCCGACGCGGCGCTCGACGAGTGGGCGGCCCGCTGCCGGGCCTGGGAGGGCGCCGGCTGCGACGTGTTCGTCTACTTCGACAACGACATCAAGGGCTACGCGCCGTATGACGCGATGCGGCTGGTCGAGCGGCTGAGGGACTGAGCCGTCGGCCCGGTCCGCGGCGCGCCGGCCGGGGGTCAGGCGGTCTGCCGGTCCTCGGCCGCGACGGGCACGAGCGGGACGACGATCTCGAGCACCCCGTCGACGTACGACGTCGAGGGCCGCAGGCCCGCCTTCCGCACCGTCGGCAGCAC
>JAICLD010000141.1 GCA_025927595.1 Nocardioidaceae bacterium
CTGGAGCCGGCGTTCGTCGAGGACGTCCTGGAGTCCGTGCTGCCGGCCGGCGAGGAACGGCTGCCCTGGGCCCGCTGCGACCTCGGCGCCGACCGCGACGACGTACGTCGGATGTGCGCGGAGTCCGTCCACCGACCGGCCGGCTGGTCCGTCGTCGTGGCGGCGGCGCTGCGCATGCTCCTGGTCGAGATGACGAGGGCGGTCACGGCCGGGACCGGCACGCCCACCGGGTCCACCGGAGCCGCCGTCCCGGGCGCGACCTCACCGGGCCTCCGGGACGCCGTCCGCTACGTGGAGCGGCACTTCCGGGAGCCGCTCACGCTGGCGCGCGTCGCCGGGGTCGCCCACCTCTCGCCGCAGTGGTTCAGCGAGCAGTTCCGGGCCACCACGGGCAGCTCGTTCCAGGGCTACCTGAAGAACCGGCGGCTGCAGTTCGCCCGGGCCCTGCTCGACGCCACCGACCTGTCCGTCACCGACGTCTGCCACGCCTCGGGGTTCAACGACCCGTCCTACTTCGGCCGCGCCTACCGGGCACGCTACGGCCAGGCGCCTTCCGCCCAGCGCCGCTGACCCCACGAGGGCGCGCCGCCCCGTCCGGTGTCGGTCGGGTCAAGATGTCGCGCGGTCCCTTGACAACGCAGAACCCGCGGGACGATGCTTCCGCGGAACGAAGCCAAACGATTTGCGTGAGGCTCCGGCCAACCGGCCGGATCGAGCGAGGGGACCTTCGGTGGCCACTCAGAACTTCTTCAGATCGCCCCGCACCGCCGCAGCCGTGGCGGTCGTCAGCGTCCTCGCGGTCGCTCTCACCGCGTGCGGTGGCGGGTCGACCAGCAACAGCGCCGACAAGGGCAAGGGTACGGGCACGGTGAAGGAGCCGACGAAGCCGGTCACCGTCACCTTCGAGTCGTGGGTCGGCAGCCAGCCCGAGATGAAGAAGTTCGCCGCCGACTTCCACAAGCTGCACCCGAACATCACGATCCAGTTCCAGAACGTGAACGCGGACAACGCCTCGCAGAAGCTCACCGCGCAGGTGGCCGGAGGGAACCCGCCGGACGTCGCGTTCGTGGACGCCAGCGCGACCTCCGACTTCGCGTCCCGCGACGCGCTGGTGAACCTCGACCACTACATCTCCCGCAGCAAGGTCGTGAAGCCGGACAACTACGTCGATGCCTTCAAGTCGTTCGTGACGTACAAGAACAGCATGTGGGGACTGCCGTTCGACGGCGAGTCGACGGGCCTCTTCTACCGCAAGGACCTGTTCGCGGCCGCCGGCATCACCCACCCGCCCACCACGTGGGACGAGTTCCAGGCCGACGCGGCGAAGCTCACCGTCCCGTCGAAGAAGCAGTACGGCTACGAGGTGTTCGCGCCCGAGGCCGCCTACTACTGGTACCCCTGGCTCTACCAGGCCGGTGGCGACCTGCTCTCCAAGGACGGCCAGAAGGTGCTGTTCACCAGCCCCGAGGCGAAGAAGGCGGCCGACTTCTACGTCGGTCTGGCCAAGTACTCGCCGCCGGACTACCTCAACTCCAACTCGTACGACGGCCGGGTCGCCTTCGCGCACGGCCAGACGGCGATGTACATGGCCGGGTCCTGGTTCGCGGGCACGATGGACACGGAGTTCCCGAAGATCAAGGGCAAGTGGGATGCGGCGCCGCTGCCCGACGGGCCGGCGGGCTGCAAGACCACGATCGCGGGCGACGCGCTGGTGATGTTCAACGCCACGAAGAACGCGGACGCGGCCTGGCTGTGGATGGAGTACCTCTCGCAGCCGAAGAACGTGGCGACGTGGACCTACAAGTCCCCGGGCGGCACCGAGCTGCCGCCGCTGACCTCGCTGCTCGACTCCCCCGACCTGGTGAAGACGAAGCCGATCATGAAGGGCTTCGCCGAGCTCATGAAGTGCGGCGTGGCCAGCACCATCGCGAACCCGAAGTTCCCGCGGATCGAGGTCGCGCTCAACGACGAGCTCGGCAAGGCGTTCTACGGCGACCAGACGGCGAGCCAGGCGTTGGCGAACGCCAAGGACAAGGCGGACCAGATCCTCGCCCACTGAGGGCACCGGAGCCCGCCACCAGCCACCACGTGCGGAGACGGCCCGGGCCCGGCGCCCGGGCCGTCTCCGCGTCCATGCGAGGAGCAGCCCACCCGTGGCAACCGCGACAGCACCAGCAACCAGCCGGCCTCAGCAGCCGCGCAAGCGGCTCGACGTCCGCAAGACCCTGTTCCGGATGCGCCGGGAGTGGTCCGCCTACCTCTTCCTGGCGCCGGGCGTCATCGTCTTCAGTGTCTTCACCGTGGCGGCGCTGGTCTTCGCGGTCTACCTGACCTTCCACGAGTGGAACATCCTGCAGCCGCAGAAGCCGTTCATCGGCCTGCAGAACTACCGGGACATGCTGCACGACGAGCACTACCGGCGCTCCATCATCAACACGCTGTACTTCACCGGGGGCTCGGTCCCGCTCACGATGCTGGGCGGACTGGTCGTGGCGCTGCTCCTCAACCAGCCGATCCGGTTCCGCGGGCTCTTCCGCACGATGTACTACCTACCGGTCGTCACCCCCTTCGTGGTGGCCGCGATCCTGTGGAAGTGGCTCTACAACTCCAGCTACGGGCTGTTCGACTACTACCTGCTGAAGGCGCACCTGATCGACCAGCCGTTGCTGTGGCTCGCGGACAAGGACCTCGCGATGCCGTCGGTCATCCTCATGAGCGTCTGGAGCGGGGTGGGGTTCTCGATGGTCGTCTACCTGGCCGGACTGCAGTCCATCCCGGGTGAGCTCTACGAGGCGGCGAAGGTGGACGGTGCCGGCGCCTTCAACCGGCTCCGCTACATCACGGTCCCGATGCTGCGACCGACCACCCTGTTCCTTCTCGTCGTCGGGATCATCGGCTCGTTCCAGATCTTCACCCAGGTCTTCATCATGACCAACGGCGGACCGGCCGAGCGGACCACCACGATGGTGTTCTTCATCTACGAGGCCGCGTTCAAGTTCTACGACATGGGCTACGCCAGCACGTTGGCCTTCGGCCTGTTCGCGCTGCTCTTCCTCGTGACCCTGCTGCAGCTGCGGCTCTACCGGAAGGGCGAGTGATGGCGACCCTCGACCAGGCCCAGCTGCCGCCCCCGACCGTCCCCCAACCTCAGAGACGGGCACGGCGCTCCGCCCCTGAGGGGAACCGGCCGGAGTGGGGTCCCGGCCGCTGGGTGACCTACGTGCTCCTGGTCGTCGGCGCCATCGTCTTCATCGCGCCCATGGTGTGGCTGATCAGCGCGTCGTTCCAGGGGCTCGGCGAGATCTTCTCCCAGCCGCCGCGGTGGATCCCCAAGCACCCGACGACCACCGGCTACCGCCAGTTCCTCAACCTGGGCCACCTCACGAACGCCCAGCGCGGCCAGGGCACCGGGGACTGGCGCTGGTTCGCCAACAGCGCGTTCGTCGCCTTCTCGGTCACCTTCCTGCAGACGTTCTTCAACGCGATGTGCGCCTACGTCTTCGCCAAGCGCGACTTCCCCGGCCGCAACGCGATCTTCATGCTGTTCCTGGCCACGATGATGGTGCCGGGGCAGGTCACCCTGATCCCGAACTACATCATCACCAAGCACATCCCGCTGTTCGGCGGCAACGACATCCTGGGCATGGGCGGCCACGGCTGGCTGGACTCCTACTGGGGCCTGATCATGCCCGGGACGGTCAGCGCCTTCGGGATCTTCCTGCTGCGGCAGTACATGCAGAGCATCCCCGACGAGCTGCTCGACGCCGCGCGCGTGGACGGCGCCAACGAGTTCCGGATCTTCGCCCGGATCGTGCTGCCGCTGTGCATGCCGGCGCTGGCGGCGACCGCCATCTTCACCTTCCAGGCGGCCTGGGAGGACTTCCTCTGGCCGCTGATCATCATCTCCAGCCCCGACCGGTACACCGCTCCCCTGGGCCTCGCGCTGTTCGTCGTGAAGAACGAGACGTCCTGGAACCTGCTCTTCGCGGGCTCGGTCATGTCGACGCTGCCCATGGTGGTGATCTTCGCGGTGTTCCAGCGCAAGTTCATCCAAGGCATCGCGCTGACGGGCATCAAGTGAGCGACCTGCGGAGCCCGCTCGAGGTGCGCGACCGGGTCGAGGACCTCCTCGGCGACAGCGGTGGCGTGCTGCGCCTGGAGCCGGCGTTCGTCGCGCGGGACTTCCTGCCGCCCGGACGCAGGCTGGGCCTGCCCGAGGAGCGGTACGACGTCGGGGAGCGCGGCGCCGTCTGCGAGCGCTGGCTCGCCTCGACGACCCGGGCAGACAACCGGGTCGGTCCCGAGGACGAGGGCCTGAGCGCGGTGGTCACCGACGAGGAGCGGCTCCTGCTCCGCGACGCCGTGGCCGCGGCTCCCGACCTGGTCATGGGCTCCGCGTACGCCGCGTCCCACCCGGCCGGTCTCGGCCGGCTCGCGAAGCTGTTCGACTACGCCTTCCGGCTGCCCTACCACGTGCACCCGCCGCAGGAGTACGCCTCGCTCGTGGGCGCGAACGCCAAGGACGAGGCCTACCACTTCCTGCCCGGGGTGGACCCGGGCGGGCACCCCGAGTCCTTCCTCGGCGTGCACCCCTGGGTAGCGCGCCCGGGCTCGCGCGACGTGCTGCTGCCCTACCTCGTGGACTGGGACAGCGACCTGATCCTGCGGCACTCCCGGGCCGAGCTCCAGGTCCCGGGTGAGGGCTTCCTCATCCCCTCGGGCGTCCTGCACGCACCGGGCACCGCGCTGACGCTCGAGCTGCAGGAGGACTCCGACGTGCTGGCGATGTTCCAGGCCCTCAACGGCGGCCGGATCATCTCCAAGGACCTGCTGTACAAGGACGTCCGTCGCGAGGACCGTGATGAGCACGGTGAGCGGTTCCCGCTGCGGTTCGTGGACTGGGAGACCAACGGCGACCCGCTCTTCTACGAGAGCCACCATCTTTCCCCGCAGCCGACCGGTGCCCGGTTCGAGACCGCGGCCGAGACCTGGGTGTTCTACGGCACCCCGAAGTTCTCCGGGAAGCGCCTGGTCGTAGACCCCGGCGGCTCGGTCGAGCTGACGGAGCCGGGCGTGTACTCGGTGTTCGTCTGGTCGGGCTCCGGGACGTTCGCCGGGCACGAGGTCCGCGGAGGCGAGCCGGGACTCGACGAGCTGCTGGTCAGCCACGACGCGGCGACGCGCCCGCACCGGGTCGCCAACACGGGTCACGACCAGCTCATGCTGTTCAGCCTCTTCGGCCCCGACCTGCACGCGGACCTGCCCCCCGCCGGAGTGGGATGAGCGACGTGCTCCGCGTCGGCGTGGTCGGGGCCGGGATGATCGCCGGGTGCCACGTGCGGGCCTACGCCGCCACTCCGGGGGTCGAGGTCGTCGCGGTCGCGGACCCACGCGCCGCGAAGGCCGAGCGGCTGGCGGCGACGGTCGGCGCCCGTGCCTGCTCGGACCTCGCAACGGTGCTCGACCTCGGTGTCGACGTCGTCAGCGTCTGCACCCCGCCGCGGTCCCACGCGGACCTCGCGGTGGGCGCCCTCGGGGCCGGCCGGCACGTCCTGTGCGAGAAGCCGATCGCCGGCTCGCTGGCCGACGGCCGGCGCATCGTCGCTGCGGCGAGGGCGAGCGACCGGGTGGCCATGGTCGGGCACGTCAGCCGGTTCGAGCCGGACCACCGGGCGGCGAAGGACCTCGTGGAGGGCGGTCACGTCGGTGACGTGGCGATGATGGTGCACTCACTCACGACGTCCCTGCCGGGGTGGAGCGAGGGCGGCTGGCTCGCCGACCCCTCGCAGTCCGGCGGTCCCCTTCTCGACCTCTCCGTGCACAGCTTCGACTACCTGGCGTGGCTCTGCGGCAGCCCGGCCACCCGGGTGCACGCGGTCGCGGCCGACAGCCCCGCCGGGCCGGCGACGTACGTCGTCGCGACGGTCCGCTACGCCGGCGGCGCGATGGCGCAGGTGGAGGCCAGCTGGGCGCACCCGGTCGCTCGCGGCTTCAAGGCCGTCGTCGAGGTGACGGGCACCGACGGCCGGATCAGCTGGGACTACGACCACCTCAACGGCGGCGCCATGTACCTCGTGGACGGCGGAGCGACCTGGTTCGACCCGCTCGGCGAGCGCGGCTACCACCGCGAGGTGGCCGCCTTCGTGCGCGCCGTCCGCGAGGGCGGCCCCTCCCCCGTCCCGGTCGAGGCCGGGTTCGAGGCGGTCCGGACGGCGCTGGCGGCGCAGGAGTCGTTGCGGACCGGCCGGCCCGTCGACCTGAGGACCTGGGAGGTGTCGTGACCGAGCCGCTCGGGGTCGCCGTCCTGGGCTGCGCCCACCGGCCCCACGCCTGGTCCTACGCCCGGGCCCTGTCCTCGTCGGCGAGCGCGCGCCTGGTCGCGGTCCACGACCCGGACGTCGACCTGGGCCGCTCGGTGGCCGAGGACTTCGGGGCGCGCTACTCGGCCGACGCGGAGGCACTCGTGTCCTCCCCCGATGTCGGCGCGGTCGTCGTGTGCAGCCCGACGTCCGAGCACCGGTCGCACGTGGAGCTCGCCGCCGCGCACGGCCTCCACGTCCTGTGCGAGAAGCCGCTCGCCACGACGGTCGAGGACGCCACCGCGATGCTGGCGGCGACGGAGAGGGCCGGCACCCAGCTGCACGTCGCGTTCGTCTCGCGGTTCCTGCCGCACGTGCGCCGGGTCAGGCAGGCGGTGGACGAGGGAGTCCTGGGCACGGTGCTCGGCGTGCGCGCGGGCAACCGCGGGCGGCCGCCGCTGGCGCCCCACTACCCCGCGTGGATCACCACCCCCGAGCAGTCGGGCGGGGGCGCCCTCATCGACCACTCCGTGCACCTGACCGACCTGCTGCGGCACCTGACCGGTCAGGAGGTCGAGGCGGTCGCCGCCGAGACGGGGTCACTGCTGTGGTCGGCGGGCGTCGAGGACTGCGCGCTGCTGTCGCTGCGGTTCGACGGTGGCGCGGTCGCGAGCATCGATCCCAGCTGGTCGGTGCCGGCCGACAACCCGTGGGACTACGACTTCTTCCTGCGGCTGGTCGGCACCGCGGGCTCGGTCGACGTCGACGACGTGTCGGAGTCGGTGCAGCTGGTGGGGTCCCGGGCCGGTCACGGGCTGCGGCTGGTGGGCTTCGGCGACGACCCCGATGCCGCGATGGTCGAGGCCTTCGTCTCCTCGGTCCTCGCCGGCGACGTCCTCGACCCGTGCGCCACCGGCGTCGACGGCCTCCGGGCGCTCGAGGTCGCCCTGGCCGGCTACTCGTCGGCCGCGGAGGGCGCAGCGTTCGTCGCCGTCCGGCCGTGAGCCTGCCGGTTCACAGGCGCGCGCCGTACGTCTCGACGGCGTTGGCCACGCGAACCCGCTGCCGGATCGCCGAGGGCAACGCGGTCAGGGCGTGACGTGGGGAGTCGAAGTCCCAGTGGGGGTAGTCGGAGCTGAACATCAGCGTCCGGTCGGCGCTGACGATGTCGCACAGCACGTGCAGGTGCTCGCGGCGCCGGGGCTCCGGCAGCGGCTGGCTGGTGAAGCGGACGTGGTCCACGACGTACTCGCTCGGGAGCCGCCGCACCCAGGGGACCTCGTCCCGCAGACCCTTGACGTTCTTGTCCAGCCGCCACAGGACGTCCGGGACCCAGCCGAGGCCGCCCTCGGTGATGACGACCTTGAGCTGGGGGAACCGCTCGAAGACGCCGTGGCACACCAGGCTGACGAGGTTGGCCGCGAACACCTGGCTCAGGCCGGTGTGCCACTCGGCGTAGTACGTCGGCGACGCGCCGGCCAGGCTCGGCGAGGTCCGGAAGATGCCCTCGCCGGAGTTCGGGTGCACGGTGACAGGCAGCCCGAGCTCGGCGGCGGCCTCGTAGATCGGGTAGTGGTGCCGCTGCCCCATCAGGAGGTTGGTCAGCGGCAGCAGGACCGCCACGAACCGTTCGTCCGCGCCGATCCTGCGGATCTCGCGTGCGGCCAGGTCGGGGTCCTGGACGCCCACGACGAACGTGCCGCGGTAGCGCTCGTCGGCTGCCAGCCAGGTGTCGGCCAGCCAGTCGTTGTAGGCGGAGGCCACCAGTGCCGCCGCGTCCGGGTCCGGCATCGCGCCGAGACCGAGCACCTCGCCGCCGATCAGCACCGCCCTCGACACGCCGTTGGCGTCGAGGTGGTGCCGTGCGGTGTGGAGGGGGTCCGCACCGGGCGCGGACCCGTCGGGACCGTGCGCGTCACCACGGAGCACCCCTGCCGGGTTGACGTAGAGCA
>JAICLD010000046.1 GCA_025927595.1 Nocardioidaceae bacterium
ACATGAAGGTCGAGTGGTCGGCGAACTGGGACGACGACCTCGGCGGGTCGACGGCCAACGCCCACCGCGACCCGGTGCTCAAGAAGCTCGACGAGGTCGGCAGATCCGTCACGTTCGAGTTCGAGCAGACGTTCATGTTCTACCTGCCGCGGATCTGCGAGCACTGCCTGAACCCGTCGTGCGCGGCCTCGTGCCCGAGCGGCGCGATCTACAAGCGCTCCGAGGACGGCATCGTGCTCGTCGACCAGGACCGCTGTCGCGGCTGGCGGATGTGCGTGTCGGGCTGCCCCTACAAGAAGGTCTACTTCAACCACCGCACCGGCAAGGCGGAGAAGTGCACGTTCTGCTTCCCGCGGATCGAGGTCGGGATCCCCACCGTCTGCTCCGAGACGTGCGTCGGCCGGCTCCGCTACATCGGGCTGGTGCTGTACGACGCCGACCGCGTGCTCGAGGCGGCCTCCGTGCAGGACGACCGGGACCTCTACGAGGCCCAGCGGTCGGTGCTCCTCGACCCGTCCGACCCCGCCGTGGTCCGGGAGGCCGAGCGCGCGGGCATCCCGCGGGACTGGGTGGAGGCCGCGCAGCGGTCCCCGATCCATGCCCTGATCAACCGGTTCAAGGTGGCGCTGCCGCTGCACCCGGAGTACCGCACGATGCCGATGGTCTGGTACATCCCGCCGCTCTCGCCCGTCGTCGACGTGGTCAAGGACACCGGCGTCGACGCGGAGGAGAAGGGGAACCTCTTCGCCGCGATCGACGCGCTGCGGATCCCGGTGGAGTACCTCGCCGAGCTGTTCACCGCGGGCGACGTCGCGCCGGTGGACCGGACCCTGAAGAAGCTGGCCGCGATGCGCTCCTACATGCGCGACGTGAACATGGGCCGCGAGCCGGACGCCTCGATCCCGGAGGCCGTCGGGATGAGCGAGGAGGAGATGTACGACATGTACCGGCTCCTCGCGCTCGCCAAGTACGACGAGCGCTACGTCATCCCGCCGGCGCACGCCGAGCAGGCGCACTCGCTGGAGGAGCTGGCGACCGAGTGCTCGCTGGACTACGACGGCGGCCCCGGGATGGGCGGCTCCGGGCCGTTCGGGGAGGGCTCCGGGCGCCCGGCGCCGATCGCGGTCGAGAACTTCCAGATGCTCCAGGACCGGCAGTCCGCGGACACCCTCGCCGGGCCGGCCGGCAAGGCGTCGCGCGTGAACCTGCTGAACTGGGACGGCAAGGGCGCCCCCACCGGGCTGTTCCCCCCCAGGTCCCAGGGCCCCGGGCCGGTGGAGCCGGGCTCGACGCCCGACACCTCCCACGACGGGGAGACCCGCAGCGGCGGCACCGGCGGCCTCACCGGCGGGGCGGACCTGCGATGAGGCGCCGCTACCCGGAGCCGACGCTGACTCCGGCCCAGCTCACTGTGGCGTGGCAGTCCGCGTCGCTGCTGCTGGACTACCCCGACGAGCGGCTGCTCGAGACGCTGCCGACGCTGCGCGAGGCCTCGCACGCGCTGCCGGAGGCCACCGGCGGTCCGATCCGGGCGTTCGCCGGCCACCTGGCGGCTACCCCGCTGCCCGATCTGCAGACCGCCTACGTCGAGACCTTCGACACCCGCCGCCGCTGCAACCTGTTCCTCACCTACTTCGCCCACGGCGACACCCGCAAGCGCGGCATGGCGCTGCTGCGGTTCAAGCAGGCCTACCTGCGCTCGGGCTACGTGCTCGACGCGAGCGGGGAGCACGGCGAGCTGCCGGACCACCTGTGCGTGGTGCTGGAGTACGCCGCAACGGTGGACCAGCGGCTGGGACGCCGGCTGATGCTGGACCACCGGGCCGGCCTGGAGCTGCTGCGGATCTCGCTGCACGACGCCGGTTCCCCGTGGGCGGCCGTCCTCGACGCCGTGTCGTCCACGCTTCCGCCGCTGCGGGGCGACGAGCGCGACGCCGTACGCCGGCTGGCCGCGGAGGGCCCGCCGGAGGAGGAGGTCGGCCTCTCGCCGTACGCCGTCCCCGACACCGGCACCGACACCGGCACCGGCACCGACGCCGGCCTCGGACCCAAGGACCCCGCCCTGCTGCCGATGCCGTCGTTCCCGGGGGTGCGCTCGTGAACGAGCTGCTGTTCGTGGTCTTCCCCTACGTGTGCCTGACCGTGTTCGTCGTCGGCCACGTGTGGCGCTACCGCTACGACAAGTTCGGCTGGACGACGCGGTCGTCGCAGCTCTACGAGAACCGGCTGCTGCGGATCGGCAGCCCGCTGTTCCACTTCGGGATCATCGGGGTCTTCTTCGGCCACGTGGTGGGGCTCGGCGTCCCGGAGTCGTGGACGTCGGCCGTCGGCGTCTCGGAGGGGCTCTACCACCTCCTGGCCGTCACGCTCGGCGCCCTGGCCGGGATCGCGACGGTCGTGGGCATGGTGATCCTCATCTACCGGCGGCGCACCACCGGCCCGGTGTTCTCGGCGACCACCCGCATGGACAAGGTGATGTACGCCTTCCTCGCGACGGTGATCGTGCTCGGCCTCTACAACACCCTGATCGCCAACGTGGTCGGCGCGTACGACTACCGCGAGGGGGTCTCGGTCTGGTTCCGGGGGATCTTCCGGTTCAGCCTGCACCCCGAGCTCATGGCCGAGGCGCCCATCGGCTTCCAGGTGCACGGGCTGATCGCGATGGCGCTGTTCGCGCTGTGGCCCTTCACCCGGCTCGTGCACGTCTTCAGCGCGCCGCTGGGCTACCTCACCCGCCCCTACATCGTCTACCGCAGCCGGGACGAGCAGCAGCTCGGCAGCCACCGGCCGCGCCGGGGCTGGGACCGGGTCGACCGCTGAGCCGATGCTGACCGGATCCCGTTCCGCGCGGAGGCGCGAGCGATGCTCCCGGACGCGTCCCGCGACGTCAGTGAGCCCGCCGAGGGGTCACCTCCTCCCGCGACACGCGCGGAACTGCCTGACTGGTTGACCCCTCGGCGGGAGTTGCCGCACGCCCGGGCGGCCGGCAGCCGGCGATACACCCCGTCGTGCAGCCACACCACGTGGCCGCACACCGTGGCCACCGGCCGGTAGTGCCGCTCGAGGGCCCGGTCGACGGTGTCGTGCGGGTCCAGGCCCCAGGTGTGCGGCGCGTCCCAGCGCACGACCCACGTCGGAGCGGTGGGGGAGTCCAAGGTCCGGGTGAGGAGCCGGAGCCGCGGGTCGAGCGTCCGCAGCGGCAGGCTCCAGGCGTAGGGGTACGCCGGGAGCAGGCCGGAGGTCCCGATGACGTTCGCGTGGGTGAACGGCACGACGACGCTGTCGCGGGGCTGCGCCGCGGCCGCCAGCCACCGGCCGGTCACCCAGGCGCGGTCGGTGACGTGCGAGGCGTGCCAGGCGGCGGCCGGCGACGCGACGGCGGTGGCCACGACCGCCACCACCACGAGCCCACGGGTCCATGCGGCTCGGCCGGTGCGACGGACGGCGCCCAGGCCCGCCGCCAGGGCCACCGTCGGCACGAGGGCCAGGAGGTAGTGCGCCCAGTAGTTGCCGCCCGCCGCCACGCCGGCCAGCTCGACCAGCACGGCCACCGCCAGCGCCGTGGGCAGCGGCTCCACCCGGAGCAGCCGGTGCCGCCCGCTCCAGGCGAGCTGGACGAGCAGCATCAGCAGCCCGGACAGCACGGACAGCAGCACCAGTGTCCGCAGCCGGTGCAGCGGTGCCGCCCAGGACCACCGTGCGATCACCGCCGAGGCCTGGGCGCGGAACCCCACGGTCGCGAACAGCAGCGCGCCGGGTCCGCCGTGGCGCCGGGTCCACAGCAGCGTCGCGACGGCGGTGACGCCGAGCCCGACGACGTACCCGGCCGCGGCGAGGCGCGCCCTTGCGGGGCGGTAGGTCAGTCGCCGGCGCCGCGTCGCCAGTCCCGCTGCCATGAGCACGACGGCGAAGGCGACCGCGTCCACGAAGTCCTGCTTGGCCAGCACCGCCAGGCCGGCCGACGCGCCGGCCAGCGCCCCGAGGGTCGCCGTGTGCAGCGGGCGGCGCGAGACCAGCAGCGACCGCAGCAGGGCCCCGAGGGAAACCGCCACGCACCCGGCCGCCACCAGCTCGCCGTTGAGCTGCTGGGCGGCGAGCAGCGCCGACGAGGCGAGGGCGAAGCCGCACCAGGCCGACCACCGCGCGGCGGACCGTCCGCCGACCGCCTCCGCGGCCCAGGCCACGGCGGCCACCAGGGTGGTGGCGACCACTGTGGCGACCAGCCGGACGCCGAACGGGCCGAGGCGGTCTGCCAGCGCGAACACGGCGATGAGGCCGGGCGGGCGGTCCACCCACTGGGGGCCGTAGAGGTACCGCCCGCCCGCGTCCCAGGTGCGCGCCACCATCGCGAAGCCGCCCTCGTCGGCGCCGAGGCGCCGGCTCAGCCAGAGCAGGTGCACGGTCGCCGTGGCCAGCAGCGCCAGCCCGACGCTGTGCCGCAGGGCCCACGTCTGCAGCGCACCGGGACCGACGACCGGACGCGCGGTGCCGGCCGGCGGCGACGTGCCGGCGCGCCCGAGGTGCGGCTGGACGCTCATCGTCCCGCACGCTAGGTCCGCCCACCTGACCGCCGCCTGACAGCCGCCGACAGCCGCCGACAGCCGCCGACAGCCGCCGACAGCCCAGCGTCGGGTCAGCGCCTCAGCTCAGGGACCGGGTGTCCGCGGGGACGCCGCCCCCGGCGTGCACCGTCTCGACCAGCCGGACCAGCGCCGTCAGCGACACCCGCTGTGACAACGGCCCGAAGGAGACCCGGGCCACGCCGAGCTCCGCCTGGCGCGCCAGCGACGGTGTCCCGGGCAGGGCGATGGTGCTGAGCCGCCGCGGGCCGAAGGCCTCGACGAGGGCGGAGATCCGGTCCTCGTCCAGGACGCCTGGCACGAAGACGACCGGGGCCCCGGCGTCGAGGTAGGCCCGGCCCCGCTCCACGGCGTCCGCCAGGACGACGGCCGGGTCCCGGTCCCGGCCAGCAGGAACGCGTCGGTACGGGCGTTCAGGACGAAGTCCGGGACTCCCTCCGCGGCGGCCGCGGCCAGGACGGCCTCGACCTGCGCGGCCGCCTGCGCCGTCGGCCTCAGCTGGTCCTCGATGTTGGCGCCCACGACACCGACGCCGATGGCGCGCCGGACCGTCTCCGGCGCGTCGCCGTACCCGCCCTCGAGGTCCGCGGTCACCGGGAGGTCGGTGGCGGCCACGATCCGGCGGACCTCCTCGAGCATCTCCGCCACCGGGATCCGCTCGCCGTCCTCATAGCCGCGGGAGGCGGCGATCGAGTGGCTCGCGGTGGCCAGCGCCCGGGTGCCCTCGACGCCCGCGACGGCCCGCGCGGACACCACGTCCCAGACGTTGACGAGGGTCAGCAGCGCCGGAGCCCGGTGCAGCGCGAGCAGGTCAGCGGCCGGCGTGGAGCTGCGGGAGGTCTCGGTCATGCACCGGAGTGTGACAGGCCGCGCGTCGGCCGCGGCCCGAGAGCGCCGCCACCACGAGCGCGCCGCCGAGACCGACGAGCAGCTCCTGCGGCATCCGCCGCGGTGACTCGCGCTGGACCCGCGCGTGCAGCGCGTCCACGGCGGCGGGGAAGGGCGAGAGGCCCAGGAACACGCGGCTGGGCTTGTCGAGGTCCAGGAACGCCGCGCCGGCCATCCCCGCCAGGACGCGCAGCCGCCGGTCGCGGTCGGTGCCGAGCGTCGTCGCGGCCATGACGAGCAGACCGGTCAGGCCGTCGGCGACCGCCACGTGCATCACGTCCTCGAGGGGGCGACCACCCCAGTGCGGGACGGCGTCGAGCGCCAGGTGGGACACCAGACCGGTGACGAAGGCGCCGGGCGCGCTCCCGACCGCATGCCCGATGACTGCACCGGACAGGACGTGGTTGGTGACCAGCACCCGATGATTGTGGGGCCTGCGCCGCGTGCGCGCACCGGAACCGGTCCGGACAGCCTCACCGATCCTCCTTTCGACCCTTGCGGTCATTCCCGTATACAACATACGCTCCGTCACGCCCTGCTCCACGACCCGGAGGAACGTCCATGACGTCTCGTCGCACCAGGCCCCCTCTCCCGCGCAGCGCCCGGCTGGCCACCGCCGCCGGCCTCCTCCTCGTGGCCGGCACCGCCGTCGGCTGCAGCCCGGTGCAGTCCGGAGGCGGGTCCGGCTCGGGCTCCGGGTCCGGCTCGGGCTCGGGCTCCGGCGGCTCCCGCACGGAGACCTTCGGCTCGCCGGCCGCGGCCGGCGAGGTCAAGCAGGGCGGCACGCTGGTCGTGGCCCTCTCCGCCGAGCCCGACATGCTGGACCCCACCCAGTCCCGCAGCCTCTACTCGCGCTACGTCTTCGACGCCATGTGCCAGAAGCTGTACGACGTCGACCAGAACGCCCGGGTCGTGCCGCAGCTGGCCACCGCCATGCCGACGATCACCCACGGCGGCCGCACCGTGACCATCCCGGTGCGCAGCGGCGTCACCTTCTCCGACGGCACGGCGTTCGACTCCTCGGCAGTGAAGACGACGCTGCAGCGCGACCTCACCCTCGACACCTCGGCCCGGGTCACCGAGATCGGCCCCATCACCTCCATCGACACCCCGGACCCGCAGAAGGTGGTCATCCACCTCAAGGAGCCGTTCGCCCCGCTGACCGCGGCGCTCGCGGACCGCGCCGGGATGATCATGAGCCCCAAGGCCCTGGCCAAGCTCGGCAAGAACTTCGCCTCGGCTCCGTCGTGCGTGGGTCCGTTCAAGTTCGCCAAGCGGGTGCCGCAGAACTCCATCGACCTCGTCAAGGACCCGAAGTTCTACGACGCCGCCAAGGTGCACCTGGACAAGATCAGCTACCACATCCTCACCGACGCCAGCATCCGTGCGGCCAACCTGCGCTCCGGTGACGCCGAGGTGGCCGACACGATCTCGACGCAGGACGTCGCGAAGCTGAGCCAGGAGTCGGGTCTGAGCGTCCTGCAGTCGTCGTCGCTGGGCTACCAGGGCTTCACGTTCAACGTGGGCAACGTCAAGGGGGTCGGCACGCCGGCCGAGCCGATCGACACCCCGGTGGCCAAGAGCGCCAAGGTCCGTGAGGCGTTCGACTACGCCGTGGACCGCAAGGGACTGGTCAAGGCGGTGTTCAACGGCCTGTACGACACGGCGTGCTCGCCGATCTCCCCGAAGAGCGAGCTGTCCTCGCCGGCTGCCCAGAAGTGCTTCCCGCACGACCCGGCGAAGGCCAAGCAGCTGCTGAAGGAGGCCGGCGTCACGACGCCGCTCGCGATCACGATGCTGACCTCGAACACGCCGGACAGCCTGCGGCTGGCCCAGGCCCTGCAGTCCATGGTCAAGGAGGGCGGCTTCGACCTGAAGATCAAGCCGGTCGAGTACACCTCCCTGCTCGACGCCGAGGACCAGGGCGACTTCGAGACGCTCCAGCTCGGCTGGAGCGGCCGGGTCGACCCGGACGCCAACATCACCAGCTTCGTCGGGACGGGCGGCAGCCTCAACGTGTCGGGCTACAACAACCCGCAGGTCGACCGCCTGCTGGACCAGGCCCGGCGCAGCACCGACACGAGCGTGCGGCGCAAGCTCTACGGCCAGGCGATCACGAAGCTGCACCAGGACGACCCGATCGTCTACCTCTACCGGCAGCGGAACATCACCGGCGTCTCCGACAAGGTCAAGGGCGTGCAGGTGTTCCCGGACGGCGTGGTGCGGGTGGCCTTCGCCGGCTTCGCGAAGTAGGGCCGGTGGCCAGGTACCTGATCACCCGCGCCGGACAGTCGCTGCTGACACTGGTGCTCGCGACGGTGGTGGTCTTCCTCGGGATGCGCGCGCTGCCGGGCGACCCGGCGCTCGCGCTGGCCGGGGAGGACCGCTCACCGGCGGGCCTGGCCGCCGTCCGCCACGAGTACGGGCTCGACCAGTCCCTGCCCGCGCAGTTCCTGCACTTCGTGACCCACGCCCTGCACGGCGACCTCGGCACCTCGGTCCGCACCGGGCTGCCGGTGTCGTCGATGCTCGGGGCGGCGCTGCCGGTGACCGTCGAGCTGTCCGTGCTCGCGATCGTGCTGGCCACCCTGGTGGGCGTCGGGGCCGGGGTGCTGGCCGCCGTACGACGCGGACGGCCGGCCGAGTGGTTCGCCAACGGGCTCGCGCTGGTGGGGCTCTCGGTGCCGCACTTCTGGCTCGGGCTGCTGGCGATCCTGTACCTGTCGGTCGCCACAGGACTGTTCCCGGCCTCGGGGTTCGTGTCCCTGTTCGACGACCCGCTCGGCAACCTGCACCACATCATCCTTCCCGCCGTGATCCTCGGGACCGGCCTCGCCGCGGTGATCATGCGGCAGACCCGCTCCTCGATGCTCGACTCGCTGTCGGCCGACTACGTGCGCACCGCCAAGGCCAAGGGGCTGCGGCCCGGCGCCGTGATCGGCCGGCACGCGCTGCGCAACAGCCTCATCGTGGTGGTCACGATCGTCGGCCTCCAGCTCGGCGGGCTCATCTCGGGGGCGGTGGTCACCGAGCAGATCTTCGGGCTGCCCGGCTTCGGGAAGATGACGATCGACGCGGTGTTCCAGCGCGACTACCCGGTGATCCAGGCCGTCGTGCTCATCACCGCGACCGCCTACATCGTGATCAACTTCCTGGTGGACCTGCTGTACTCGGTGATCGACCCGAGGATCCGGGTCGCGGGGGAGGCCTGATGAGCGTCGTGGAGGCCACGCCGGTGACCGTGGCGGCCCCGGAGCCGGGTCGGGGCGTCCGGCTGGTGCGCCGGCTGCTGCACAACCCGCTGGCGATGACCAGCCTGGTCGTCCTCCTCGTGGCGGTCGTGGTCGCGGTCGCCTCGCCGTGGCTGGCGCCGTACTCCCCGGAGCAGACCGACTTCTCCCACACCTTCTCGCCGCCCGGCACGCCCGGGCACCTGCTCGGCACCGACGACCTCGGCCGCGACGTGCTGTCACGGTTGATGCTCGGTGCCCGGGCATCGCTCGAGGTCGCCCTCCTGGCGATGGCGACCGCGATGGTCGTCGCGGTCCCGCTCGGCCTGGCCGCGGGCTACTTCCGCCGCTGGGACGCGGTGATCTCCCGCTTCACCGACCTGCTGCTGGCGTTCCCGTTCCTCATCCTGGCGGTCGGACTGGCCGCCATCCGCGGGGCCAGCCTCGGCAACGCCGCCATCGCCATCGGCATCGCGCAGGTCCCCAGCGTCATCCGGGTGGTCCGCTCCGACACCCTGCACCTGAAGTCGCTGGACTTCGTCGCGGCGTCCATCGCCGACGGCGCCGGCGACCTGTGGGTGCTCGGCCGGCACGTCCTGCCGAACGCGACGTCGGTGATCCTGGTGCAGGCCACCGTCGCCCTGCCCGCCGCGATCCTCGGCGAGGCGGTGCTGTCGTTCCTCGGCCTGGGGATCCAGCCGCCCTCCCCGAGCCTCGGCACGATGCTCGCGACCGCGCAGCAGTTCGCCGCCCGAGCACCCTGGGCTGCGGTGCTGCCCGGCGTCGTCATCATGGTGCTGGCGCTCGCGTTCAACGTGTTCGGTGACGCCCTGCGAGACGCACTCGACCCGAGGGGGAGCCGGAGATGAGCACCAGCACCGCTGCCCGTCCGGAGGAGCCGGCCGAGCAGGTCCTCGACGTCCGCGACCTCTCGGTGACCTTCCGCACCGAGAGCGGCACGGTCTCGGCGGTCGACCACGTCGACCTCTCCCTGGCCCGCGGCGAGATCGTCGGTGTCGTGGGGGAGTCCGGCTGCGGCAAGAGCGTGACCGCGATGAGCCTCGGCGGCCTGCTGCCCGGCTCGGCCCGGGTCACCGGGTCGGCGCGACTGCACGGCACCGAGCTGGTCGGTGCATCCGAGCCGGTGCTCCGCAAGGTCCGCGGCCGCGAGCTCGCCTACATCTTCCAGGAGCCGATGAGCTCGCTGAACCCGGTGCTCAGCGTCGGCCGCCAGATCGCGGAGGTGCTGCAGGTCCACGAGGGCCTCTCCCGCAAGCAGGCCCGCGCCCGGGCCGTCGAGCTGCTGGCGCTGGTCGGCATCCCGTCACCCGCCACGCGCGTCGACACCTACCCCCACCAGCTGTCCGGCGGCATGCGCCAGCGCGTGATGATCGCGATGGCCGTGGCCTGCGGTCCGCAGGTGCTGGTCGCAGACGAGCCCACCACCGCCCTCGACGTCACCGTGCAGGCGGGGATCCTCGAGGTGCTCCGCGACCTGCGCGACCGGCTCGGCACCAGCATCCTCATCATCACCCACGACCTCGGGGTGATCGCCGACATCGCGGACCGGGTGGTGGTGATGTACGCCGGCCGCGTGGTCGAGCGCGCCCCCGTCCACGAGCTGTTCGCGAGGCCGCGGCACCAGTACACCGCCGGGCTGCTCGCCGCCTCACCCACTCCCGGGCGACACGCGGGCACCGACCGGCTCCAGGAGATCCCCGGCCTGGTGCCGGTGCTCTCCACCCAGCCCGACGCGTGCACGTTCGCCGACCGCTGCCACGCCGCCGACGACCTGTGCCGCGGGTCGGCGCCCCCGCTGGAGCCGCAGGGCGGAGGCGGCACGTCGGCCGCCGGCCACGTCGCGGCCTGCTGGCACCCCAGCACCGAGACCCGCACGCTCGCCGCCACGAACCAGGAGCCCGCCCGGTGACCGACCAGACGCCCGCCCTCGAGCTCGAGGACCTCACCATGCACTACGGCCCGGTGCGCGCGGTCGACGGTGTCTCCTTCGCGATCCGTCCCGGCCAGGTGACCGCGCTCGTGGGGGAGAGCGGCTCCGGCAAGTCGACGGTGGGGCGGTGCGTCGTACGCCTCGTCGAGCCGACCGCCGGGACCGTCCGGATCGCCGGGACCGACATCACGCACCTGTCCCGGCGGGTGCTGCGCAAGCACCGCGACGACGTCTCGATCGTCTTCCAGGACCCGGCCGGCTCGCTGGACCCGCGGATGCTCGTCGGGGACGTCGTCGGCGAGCCGCTGCGCATCGGCGCCCGCAGGCTGCCGCGCAAGGAGCGCGACCGCCGGGTCGCCGAGGAGCTGGGTCGGGTGGGCCTGCGTCCCGCCGTGGCGCGCCGCTACCCGCACGAGCTGTCCGGTGGCCAGCGTCAGCGGGTCAGCATCGCCCGGGCGCTGATCAGCTCCCCGACCCTGCTGATCGCCGACGAGCCGACGAGCGCGCTGGACGTGTCGGTGCAGGCCGCCGTGCTGAACCTGCTCGCGGACCTCCAGCGCGACATCGGCTTCGCGTGCCTGTTCATCACCCACGACCTGTCGGCCGTCGAGTACCTCGCCGACGAGATCGCCGTGATGTACCTCGGCCAGCTCGTCGAGATGGGCTCCCGGGAGCGGATCTTCGCCCGGCCGCGGCACCCCTACACGCAGGCGCTGCTGGCCGCGGCCCCGGTGGCCGACCCGGTCGAGCAGCGCAGCCGCACCCGGGTGCTGCTCGGCGACGACCTGCCCTCCGCGCTCGACCCGCCGTCGGGCTGCCGGTTCCGCACCCGGTGCCCGCTGGCCTTCGACCGCTGCGCCACCGAGGTGCCGCCGCCGATCCCGGTGGGGGACGGGTATGCCGCCTGCCACCTGGTCCGTCCCGACGGCACCGGCCCCGACGTGCGCGTCTCCTCCGGACACGAGGTCGGCGCGTGAGCTTCACGACCCGTCCCACGCTGACGGGCACCTTCGGCATGGTCTCCTCCACGCACTGGATCGCCAGCCAGTCCGCGATGGGGGTCCTCGAGCGCGGCGGGAACGCGTACGACGCGGCCGTCACCGCCGGCTTCGTGCTGCACATCGTGGAGCCGCACCTCAACGGCCCCGGGGGCGAGGTGCCCGCGATCGTGGCCACCGCGGAGCACCCGGCGCCTCGGGTCCTGTGCGGTCAGGGCCCGGCCCCGGCGGGCGCGACCATCGAGCACTACCGGTCCCTGGGCATGGAGCTCGTGCCGGGGTCGGGACCGCTCGCCGCGACGGTGCCGGGGGCGGTGGACGCGTGGCTGGTGATGCTCCGCGACCTCGGCACGTGGTCCCTCGAGGACGTGCTCGAGCCCGCGATCGGCTACGCCGCGTCCGGTCACCCGGTGCTCGGGCGGGTCGGCGACACCGTGGAGACCGTCCGGGAGCTGTTCACCACCGACTGGACCACGTCGGCGCAGGTGTGGCTGCGCGACGGCCATCCGCCGGTGGAGGGGTCGCTGTTCCGCAACCCCGGCTACGCGCGGACCCTCGAGCGGCTCGTCGAGGAGGGCACGACCGCGGGCGGGGACCGGGAGCACCGCATCGACGCGGCTCGTCGTGCCTGGAGCCAGGGGTTCGTGGCCGAGGCCGTCGACGCCTTCATGACCCGCCCGCACCGCGACTCCAGCGGCGGGGCGCACGCCGGGCTGGTCACCGGCGAGGACATGGCGCGGTGGAGCGCCACCTGGGAGGACCCCGTCACGCTCGACTGGGGAGGCTGCACGGTCGCCAAGACCGACGCGTGGGGCCAGGGCCCGGTGCTGCTCCAGACGCTCGCGGTCCTCGACGCGCTCGGGGACCCCACGGCGCTCGACCCCTCGACGGTCGACGGGATCCATGCCGTCGCGGAGGCGCTCAAGCTGGCGTTCGCGGACCGGGAGGCGTGGTACGGCGACGTGCCCGACGTCCCGCTGGGCACGCTGCTCTCCCCGTCGTACGCCGTGGAGCGGGCCGGCCTGGTCGGTCCGACCGCCTCGCGTGAGCTGCGGCCGGGCCGTCCCGACGGGCGCGAGCCGCGCACCGCCCGCTACCTGGGCCGGCACGCGTCCGAGGGCCGGCCGCCGCAGGACCCGACCACGGGGGAGCCGACCGTCAAGCCCGACGGGGTCACCCGGGGCGACACCTGCCACGTCGACGTGGTCGACCGCTGGGGCAACATGGTCTCGGCGACGCCGAGCGGCGGCTGGCTGCAGAGCTCGCCGGTGGTCCCCGAGCTAGGGTTCCCGCTGGGCAGCCGGATGCAGATGTTCTGGCTGGAGGAGGGGCTGCCCTCCTCGCTCGCGCCGGGTCGCCGACCGCGCACGACGCTGACGCCCACGATGGTGCACCGCGACGGGGAGCCCGTGCTGGCCTGCGGCTCGCCGGGCGGGGACCAGCAGGAGCAGTGGCAGCTGCTGTTCCTGCTCCGGCACCTGGCCGGCGGCCGGTCGCTGCAGGAGGCCATCGACGCGCCCACCTGGCACACCACCAGCCTGCCCGGGTCCTTCTACCCCCGCGAGATGGAGCCCGGGGTGCTGATGGTCGAGGACCGGCTGGACCCGGACGTGCTCACCGGGCTGGAGCGGCGCGGGCACACGGTCCGCCGCGCCGGCGCCTGGAGCCTGGGCCGCATGTGCGCCGTCACCCGGGACCCCTCGTCGGGGACGCTGGCCGCGGGCGCCAACCCGCGGGGCATGCAGGGCTACGCGTGCGGGCGCTGAGACCCGGCCTCCCTCGAGTAGCCGGTGCGGGCGTTCTCGTGGGCGGCGCTCGAGGCGGCCGAGACGTGCGCCAGTGCGGCGGACTCGGCCTCCTCCGGGTCCCCGGACCCGATCGCCTCGACCAGCGCGATGTGCTCGATCCACGAGTGCGGGGCCCGCTCGGCGACACCGAGCCGGAACACCCACTGCACGTGCAGGTAGAGCGCCGTCGCCAGCGACGACAGCCAGCGGTTGCCGCTGATCTCGATCACCCGCAGGTGCAGCGCGCTGTTGAGCCGGGAGATCCGGGGGAAGTCCTGGGTGTCGGTGGCCTTGCGAGCCTCCTCGAGCATCGCGTGCAGGCTCGCGACGTCGTCCCGGGTGGCGCGCTCCGCGGCCTGGCGTGCGGCGAGCGGCTCGAGCCGCGCGCGGACGGCGAACATGTCGGCGATCGTGCTGCTCGTCGGCGTGGCCACCACGGCGCCGCGGCGGGGCAGCACCACGACGAAGCCCTCCGCCTCGACGACCCGCAGCGCCTCGCGGACGGGGTTCCGGGAGACGCCGAAGTCCGCGGCGAGCCGGTCCTCGGTCAGCCGCTGCCCCGGTGGGTAGTCGCCGTTGACGATCGCGACCCGCAGCGCCTGCAGGACCTGGTCGCGCAGCGGGACGTGCCGTCCCCCGATCGTCAGGTGTCCGTCCTCCATGCGGCCCTCTCCTTCTCCGGAGGCTGAAACTGTATACGAAAGACAATGCGAGTGGCCATGGCGCCCCGGCCGCGACGCCGCCGGCCGCACCGGCCGACCGCGCCGCCGGGCCCTCCGGGGCCGCCGCATCCGCTGCGTCCGACGACCTGCTCCAGCGGCAGCGGCGGTCCCGGCACGCCCTCGTCGTGGTGCTCACGTTCGTCACCGGCAGCGCCGACGCGATGGGGTTCCTGGCTCTCGGTGGCGCCTTCTCGAGCGTGATGACCGGCAACATGGTGCTGTTCGGCCTGTCCGCGGGCCGCGCGGACGCCGAGCTGGCGGTGACGTCGGGGTGCGCGATCCTCGGCTTCGTCTCCGGCGTGCTCGTCGGCGCCCGGATCGCCGGAGTGGCCCGGTCCGGCGACCCGGTCTGGCCTCGCCAGGTCACCTGGGCGCTGCTGGTCGAGCTCGTGGTCTTCGGCGGGTACGTCGTCGCCTGGGAGCTGACCTCGGGCGACCGGTCCAGCGCGGCGCAGCTGGCGCTGCTCGTCGTCTCCGCCACGGCCCTGGGGATCCAGAGCAGCGCGATCCAGCGGTTCGGGGTCTCCGGGCTGTCCTCGACCTACCTGACCGGCACGCTCACCAGCCTGATCGGCGACGTCGCGGCCCGCTCCGGCTGGCCCGCGCTGCGGCCGCGGGCCCAGGTGCTGCTCGCGCTGATGACCGGGGCGGGCGTCGGTGCGGTCGTGACCGCCTGGCAGCCCCGGCTGGCGCCCGGGCTGCTGCTGCTGCCACTGGCGGCGGTCATCGCGGGGTCGGTCCGCCTCCGCCACCGCTGACCGGTGCTTGCCCCTGCACCCGGCGCTGGCCGCCGCGGTCGCGATCCAGGTGGCCACCGCCGCCTACGGGGTCGCCGATCACGCGGCCGCCGGGCTCGCGGTGGCGCTGGCCGGGGTGGCGATCTTCCTGGGCGTGGCCGCGCTCACCCTCCACCGGTTCCGGCGGGTCAACGGAGTCCGGGTCGATGGTCTGGCCAGCCAGATCGTCCTCGGAGCCGGGGCCACGTCGACGCTGGCCTACGTGTGCGCGTTCGGGGCCGCGACGTGGGCCGCCTTCGAGTCGCGCTGGTGGCTCGTCGCGGCGGCGGCGGTGGCCGGAGGAGTCGGCTACGCGTTCGGCGCCCTTCGGTGGTGGCACGCCTATCGGCTCGACCCGGCCGCCCACGCCGGCGGTGCCTCGCCGCGGGTGCTCGCCGCGCTCGCCGTGGCGGCGTGCCTGGGGCTGGTGGCGCTGATGGTCGCCGGCTGATGGCCGAGCTCGACCCGCTGATCCACGCCCCGGCCCGGCTGCAGGTGGTCACGACGCTGTCCGCGGTGTCGGAGGCGGAGTTCGCCACGCTGCGGGCCGTTCTCGAGGTCAGTGACTCGGTGCTGTCCAAGCACATCTCGGCGCTGGCCGACGCCGGCTACGTGCGCAGCCGCAAGGGCGTCCAGGCGGGGCGACGCACGACGTGGATCGGGCTGACCAGCTCCGGCCGGAAGGCCCTGAGCGAGCACGTCGCGGCTCTGCGCCGGCTGATCGACGTGGTCGACTGATCCCCGGCTCAGGTCGGCTCACCGGCCGCGACCCGGGGTGGCCGTCGGGACCTGCCGCCGTCCCGACCTCGGTGACCTCCGTGCTGAGGGCGCGGTCAGCCTGGCGCGTACCTCAGCCGCAGGTGGTCGTGGTGACCTCCCCACGTCAGGTCGAACGACCAACAACCCGGCGACGGCACGTCGATGACGGAGGGTCCCGGAGCCGGCTCGACCGTGCGGGTCGCCGTCTGCCGGGTGCCTTCCAGCGCGGCCCGGATGTGCAGCGGCCCGAAACCGACCCTGGCCACCCAGAGGATCTTGTTGTTCCTGCCTGCCATCGCCGGGGCCGTCAGCGGGCGGTGCGAGGCCCACACGATGGCCGCCATGTCGCCCCTGTCACTCAGGACGTACGGCACCGACGGCTCCGGTGCCGAGAAGCCCGACCTCGCCCACGGTGGCAGCAGCCTGGACGGGTAGCCGGCCCGGCATCCCGCAGCCGGTCCGCGGGAGGTTGTCGACGACGGGGTCCCAGGCCCGTGTCCTGCGGCTGAGCGGGAGACCCCGGAGCCACCGGACGTGCACGCCGCCAGAGCGAACGCGACCAGCAGGATCAGCGCGACCCGCGTCATGCATCGAGGCTACGCCGACCTTCGGGTCGCCGGAGAGCTCCGCTCCGCACACCCTCGCTGGCTGCACGTCGACATCGATCCGGAAGCCGAGCTCGCCGCCGTAGAAGTCGATGGCCCGGTGCAAGGGCCACGCCCACTCAGATGCGGCTGGAGGAGAGGATGCCCGCGATCACGGTGTCCAGGTCGACGTGTGCG
>JAICLD010000057.1 GCA_025927595.1 Nocardioidaceae bacterium
CCACCGACGCGCCACCGACGCCCGAACCGCGGCCCGTCGGGGGGCCCTGTGGACGACGGCCGACGCCGGTCGCCGATCCTTCCTAGCCTCGGGGGATGCCCCGGTTCCGCTCGTCCCTGAGGCGGCTGCGCCGCTCCGTCCTCGCCCGTCGCCGACCGCTCGCAGCCCTGCTGGCCGCCCTCGCGGTCGCGGCCGCGCTCCGGGGGCAGGCCGCACCGCCGCCGCCACGGACGGCCGTCCTCACCGCGGCCCACGACGTCGCGGCCGGGGCGGTGCTGGGCGCCGGTGACCTGCGACGCGCCGGCTTCGCACCCTCGGACGTGCCGTCAGGGGCGCTGCGGAGCGCGGGCGACGCCGTGGGCCGCACCACCACCGTCCCGCTCCGCGCCGGCGAGCCTCTCACCGACGCCCGGCTGCTGGCCGCGCCGCTGCTGCACGGCTACCCCGGCCTCGTGGCCGTGCCGGTCCGGGTCGGCGACGCCGGGGTGGTCCGGCTGCTGCGCGTCGGCGACCGGGTCGACCTGCTCGCAGCGGACCCGCAGGGCGGCAGCCGCGCGGCGCCCGTCGTCGCGGACGCCGCCCCGGTGCTCGCGATCCCACGCCCCGCCGAGGACGCGCCCGGGCTGACCACGGGCGCGCTGGTCGTGCTCGGCGTGCCCGAGCAGGCGGCCGGCACGGTGGCGCAGGCCGGCGTCTCGTCGTTCCTCTCCGTGGTGCTGACCCGCTAGCGTGCCGTCGAGGCCGGCACCCGCCGGTCACGATCGTGGAAAGGGGAGTCCGCCATGCTCCAGGGCTTCAAGGACTTCATCATGCGCGGCAACCTCGTCGAGCTCGCCGTCGCGTTCGTCATCGGCGGTGCGTTCGCGACCGTGGTGACCGCAACGGTGACCGTCATCATGGATCTCGTCGGGAAGATCGGCGGCACGCCCAACTTCTCGGGCTACCACCCCGGCGGCATCCACGTCGGCACCTGGATCACGGCGGTGATCGCCTTCCTGATCCTCGCCGCCGTCGTCTACTTCCTGGTCGTGACGCCGTACAACGCGCTCCAGGCCCGCATGTCACGTGGCGAGGAGGCCGCCCCTCCCGCGCCGGAGATCGCACTGCTCACCGAGATCCGCGACCTCCTGGCCGACCGGCCGGGCACCGCGTCGGTGCGGGGAGGCGGTGGGCTGACCTGACGGTGGCCGATCCCTGCGGCCGGGCCGGGTTGTGGCCCCTTCCGGCAGCCCGGGGACGGCGTACGACGAGGAGATCGGCCACTTTCGGACCCGGGTGCACGTCGCGGTCCGCCGTCACCCGTGATGCGGCGGGACCTGGCCGCGCAGCCACTCCTCGCTCCGCCGTCCCGGGTCCGGCTCGCCCCAGGAGTCCCCGCGCTCGTCCTCGGTCTGCTCGGGGAGCACGTCGCCGAAGACCTCGGCGCGCCGCCGGCGTCGCTGCACCGCCGTCCCGGCACCGGGGTCCTCGTCCGCCCGCTCGTCCGCCCGCTCGTCCGCCGGTTCGTCCGCCGGCACGGGCCCGGGGTCGCGCGTCACCAGGCGACCCCGCTGGGCGTCGGCGCGCCGAACCAGGAGGGGTCGACGCGCTCGCGGGTGGCGCGCCAGCCGCCCGCGGCGGCGAACCGCGCCGAGCTGACCCGCAGCGAGCGGCCCCGCGGCTCGAGCCGGACGCCGCCGAGCCGCCGGGCGAGCGGCCCGACGAAGGACACCTCGTCGCGCCCCGCCGCGACGGCCAGCGCGTCCATGAGGTCGCGCCTCCGGACCGGCTCGGCACCCACGTTGTAGACGCCGCCCGGGACGCCGAGGGCGGTCACGACCGCACCGCCGAGGTCGTCCTCGTGCAGCACGTGGGCCCACCCGTCCGGCGACCCGAGCCCCACGGGGTGGCCGTGCCCGGCGGACCGGAGCAGGTAGCGGCTCTGCGGGTCGTCCCCCACCACGCCGCCGAGGCGCAGCACGACGCCGACCCGGCCACCGCAGCGGGCGCCGCCGTCGAAGTCCTGGACGTGCGCCTCCGCCACGCTGGCCGGCTCGGTCGCCCGGGTGATCCCCAGGGGGGAGTCCTCGGTGACCCAGGCGTCGCCCTGGTCGGCGTAGACGTCGGAGACGCTGGCCTGGACGAGGCGTCGCACCCGGGCCTCGCGGGCCGCAGCCACGATCCTGCGCGACCCCTCGGTGCGGAGCCGGTCGTGGGTGCGCCAGGCGTCCGGCCGCATCGCCGCGAGCCCGACCGGGACCCGGCTGAGCAGGTTGCAGACCGCGTCGGCGCCGGAGAGCATCCCCACGAGCGCGTCGTGGTCGGCCAGCGTGGCGGCGCACGGCTCCGCGCCCAGGTCGCGCAGCAGCCGGGCCCGGCCCGGGCCGCGCGCGAGCCCCGCGACGTCGTACCCGGACTCCACCAGCGCGGCCACCGCCGCCCTGCCCAGCACCCCCGTCGCCCCCACGACTACGACTCTCACGCGCGTCCCTCCCGCTTCGAGACTCCTGCGGCGTTCCCCCCGGCCAGGTGGCTGGCGCCGTCCCCAGTGTCGGGTAACGGAAGGGTAACGGCAAGCAGAACGCGGCGCCGACGCGGGAGATCTCCGGCGTCCCGTCCCGGTGCGTGGAGGATCTGCGGCTGCGGGCCGCTCCGGCCGGACGTCAGAGCAGCGAGCGGTACAGCTCCACGGTCTGGGCGGCGATGGCGTCCCACGCGAACGAGCCGACCGCGCGCTCCCGGCCCGCACGGCCGTACGCCGCCGCCAGCCCGGGATCCGCCGCCAGCCGGTTGACCCCCTCGGCGATGCCGCGCTCGAAGCCCGACGCGTCGTCGGCGCTGTAGGGGACGATGATGCCGGTCTCCCCGTCGACCACGACCTCGGGGATGCCGCCGACGCCGCTGGCGACGACCGCGGTCTCGCAGGCCATCGCCTCGAGGTTGACGATCCCGAGCGGCTCGTACACCGAGGGGCACAGGAACGCCAGCGCGCCGGTGAGCACCTGGCGGACCTCCTCGCGCGGCAGCATCTCCGAGACCACGAAGACGCCGTCGCGGCCGGCTCGCAGCTCGGCGATCAGCGCGTCGGTCTCCGCCTTGAGCTCCGGGGTGTCCGCGGCTCCGGCCAGCAGCACGACCTGCAGCGCGGGGTCGAACGCCATGCCCGCGCGGAGCAGGTGCGGCACCCCCTTCTGCCGGGTGATCCGCCCGACGAACGCCACGTAGGGCCGCGACGGGTCGACGCCGATCCGCTCGAGCACGGTCGTGTCGGGGTCGGGTCGGTAGAAGTCGGTGTCGATGCCGTTGTAGACGACGTGCAGCCGCGACTCCTCCAGCGACGGGTACGACGAGAGGATGTCGGCCTTCATGCCCTGGCTGACCGCGACGACGGCGTCGGCGGCCTCGTAGGCGGTGCGCTCGGCCCACGAGCTGATCCGGTAGCCGCCGCCGAGCTGCTCGGCCTTCCACGGCCGGTGCGGCTCGAGGCTGTGCGCGGTGA
Source organism: Nocardioidaceae bacterium (assembly GCA_025927595.1). Classification (GTDB taxonomy): domain Bacteria; phylum Actinomycetota; class Actinomycetes; order Propionibacteriales; family Nocardioidaceae; genus Nocardioides_B. The sequence goes on from JAICLD010000057.1 coordinate 3,479, forward strand.
CGACGTGCGGGACGTCGTACAGCAGCTTGGCCCAGTGCCCGGCCATGTTCGCGTACCAGGTGTGGGAGTGGACGATGTCGGAGCGCGAGACGGCCGCGGTCATCGCGAGGTCGGTGGAGAGCACCTGCAGCGCCGCGTTCGCGCCGGCCAGGCGCTCCTCCTTCTCCGGGTGCGCGGTGGCTCCCTCCCGCGGCTCGCCCATGCACTGCACGTCCACGTCGATGAGCCTGCGCAGCTCGCGTACCAGGAAGTCCACGTGCACCCCCGCACCGCCGTACACGTCGGGGGGGAACTCGCGGGTGAGGATGGAGGCTCGCAGACCGGACATGCCTGGGAATCTAGTGCCTGCGGGGCCTCTGCCCTAGGGTCGAGTCGTCGGGGCGGGCGAGTGACGGGAGCGGACACATGCCGAAGGTGCTGGGAATCGTCCTCGCAGGCGGGGAGGGCAAGCGGCTGATGCCGCTCACGCACGACCGGGCGAAGCCGGCCGTGCCGTTCGGAGGCAGCTACCGGCTCATCGACTTCGCCCTGTCCAACCTGGTCAACGCCGGCTACCTCAAGTGCGCCGTGCTGACGCAGTACAAGTCGCACTCCCTGGACCGGCACATCTCGCTGACCTGGCGGATGTCGACGCTGCTCGGGAACTACATCACCCCCGTGCCGGCGCAGCAGCGGCTCGGGCCGCAGTGGTACCAGGGCAGCGCCGACGCGATCTTCCAGTCGATGAACCTGATCAACGACGCGCGCCCCGACATCATCGTGGTGTTCGGCGCCGACCACGTCTACCGCATGGACGCCTCGCAGATGGTGCAGGCACACGTGGACAGCGGCGCCGGCGTCACCGTCGCCGGCATCCGGGTCCCGCGCAAGGAGGCCTGGCAGTTCGGCGTGATCAAGGCGGCCGAGGACGGCGTGACGATCGAGGAGTGGCTGGAGAAGCCGGCCGACCCCCCGGGCCTGGCGGACTCGCCCGAGGAGTCGTTCGCCTCCATGGGCAACTACGTCTTCTCCGCCGACGTCCTCGTCGACGTCCTCGAGCGCGACGCCGCGAACCCCGAGTCCCGCCACGACATGGGCGGCGACATCATCCCGATGCTGGTGCGGGAGAACCAGGCCGCGGTCTACGACTTCAAGCGGAACGTCGTGCCCGGCGCCACCGCGCGGGACCGCGACTACTGGCGAGACGTCGGGACCCTCGACTCCTACCACGAGGCGCACCTCGACCTCGTCGCCGTCGAGCCGGTCTTCAACCTCTACAACACCGACTGGCCGATCTTCACCTCGCACCCCCAGCTCCCGGGCGCGAAGTTCGTGGAGAACGCCTTCGCCCGCGACACCATCGTGTGCGCCGGGTCGATCGTGTCCGGTGCCAACGTCGACCGCACGGTGATCGGCACCAACGTGTACGTCGGAGCCGGGGCCAAGGTCGAGCGCAGCGTGATCTTCGACAACGTGACGATCGGCCGGGGGGCGATCGTCCGCAACGCGATCCTGGACAAGAACGTGATCGTCCCTGACGGCGTCACGATCGGCGTCGACCGCGAGGAGGACCTGCGCCGGGGCTTCACGGTCAGCGACAGCGGCGTGGTCGCGCTCGCGAAGGACCAGGTGGTGATCCCCTAGCCGGCTCGTCCGGCCGGGCGCCGGAGCAGCCGGCCGCGCCGTACGTAGCGCGGCACCTCGATCGGGTTCTGCTCGGCGACGCGGTCCATCGACGTCACGATGTTGCGCAGGTTCATGATCAGCGCGCCGTACTCCGGCCAGTGCAAGGCCGGCAGGTCCCCGTCGCTCAGGTCCTCCGCGAGCGAGGCGAGCTCCAGCCGGACCGCGCGCACCCGAGCCGCGTCGGGCGCCGAGATGGCCGAGCCCGCCTCCGCGAGGAGGTCGAGCCACCGAGCCCGGAACCGCGGGTCCCACTCGTGCGTGGCGTCGACGCTGTGCCGCAGGGTGCGGGCCATGCTGCGCGTCTCGGCGATGGCCTGCTCGTCGTCGCGGAGCACGGTCTCCAGGGTGTCGGCCTTCCGCAGCCCCCGCGCGGCCCGACGCGGGTTGAGGCGGCTGCTCTCCTTGGCCTGGCGCCACAGGGCCCATGCCCGGTCGAGGTCCTCGTCGAGGTCGCGGGTCCGGTCGATCCACCCGTCCACGGCGTCCCCGTCCTCGTCGTCGTCGCCGGCCCTGCGCAGCCGCTCGGCCATGTCGCGGAGCAGCTCACCGATGGCGTCGTCGACGGCGTCCACGGCGCGCGACGCCGCGTAGTCGCGCAGCGGCGGCCACACGAGCAGGTTCACCAGCAGCCCGACCACGATGCCGGTCACCGTGGCCAGCATCCGGTCCACCAGCATCGCGTCCTGGGTGCTGTAGCCGGTGGTCAGCACGATCATGCCGGTCGCGGCGACCGTGGTGCTCTCGGCCCGCAACCACGGCAGGTTGCCCACCAGGAGCCCGAGGACGAGCAGCACAGAGACGCCCAGCGTCGACACGCCCAGGACGTGCCCCACCGCCCACGACAGCATCACCGCGGCGACCGTCGCACCGACCTGCTGGGCGCCTCGGGAGAACGTCCGGTACACGGTCGCGTGCACCACGAGCAGCGCCGACCAGGGTGCGAGGTACGCCTGCGGGAGCCCCACCCCCTGGGCGGCGACGACCCACGCGACGACGGCCGCGACGACCGTCTTGGCCCACTGGATCAGCGAGGTCCAGGAGACCGGGTCCCGTGCCGCCGCGACCGCACGCGCGCGCAGGCGCGATGTGGGCAGCACGCGAACACCTCCTCCAGGACGCCGAGGCGCCTACCCGGCCGCGGCGGCCGGGAAACCCGGGTTTGCCCCCTCGGGCGATCGGTTACCCCCGGGGATGCCGGTCCGCGCGGGACGACCGTGGCCGGCCGACGCAAGCAGTGGAGGAGAGGACCTGATGAGCGAGCAGCAGCTGGAGGGCAGGACCGTCGCGTTCCTGGTGGCCTCGGAGGGCATCGAGCAGGTGGAGCTGACCGGGCCGTGGGAGGCGGTGGAGAAGGCGGGCGGGACCCCGCGGCTGCTCTCCGTCGAGCCCGGCACGGTCCAGGCGTTCCACCACCTCGACAAGGGCGACACGTTCGAGGTCGACGAGACCGTCGCCAAGGCCGACGTCGCCTCGTACGACGCGCTCGTGCTGCCCGGCGGGGTGGCCAACCCGGACGCGCTGCGCACCGACGAGACGGCCGTGTCGTTCGTGCGGGAGTTCGTGGAGTCGGGCAAGCCGGTGGCGGCGATCTGCCACGCGGCCTGGACCCTGGTCGAGGCGGACGTGGTGCGCGGCCGCCGGCTGACGTCCTGGCCCAGCCTGCAGACCGACGTCCGCAACGCGGGCGGCACGTGGGTCGACGAGGAGGTCGTCGTGGACGGCAACCTGGTGACCAGCCGCAAGCCCGACGACCTCCCGGCCTTCAGCGAGAAGCTCACCGAGCTCGTGGCGTCGTCAGGCTGACGGCCGGACCGCGAGCGCCGCGACCTCGCTCGGACCGAGCGCCCGGTCGTAGACCCGGACGTCGTCGAGGCGTCCGTCCCAGAAGGCCTCCAGCAGGCCCTTCGTCGGGTTGTTCTTCGCGCCGACCGCGAGGGGCTCGCCGCTGACGCAGGTGCGGCCGGTGACCCGCTTGGCGCCGGCGGCCCGCCCGTCGACGTACGCCCGCAGCCAGGTGCCGTCGTAGGTGGTGGCGACCTGCTTCCAACGCCCGACGGGAAGTCCGCGGGTGCTGTCGAGATAGGTCCAGCTCGGGCTCGCGCAGCCGCCGTAGAAGCCGCCGACGCGCACCCGTCCGTTGGTGCGCACGTTCATCCAGTACGCGCCCGCCTTCTCCAGCACCTCCCAGCGGCCCAGCGTGGCGTCGTTGCGGACGCCGGTGTAGCGCACCCACGCCGACAGCGTGTAGTGGTCGACGTCGAGGACCGAGGACGGCGGCACGTCGACGTACTGGTGCCGGCTGCCCGTGAGCTCGAGCGCGTGCCCGTAGCCGCGCAGGCTCGTCACGAGCCGGGCGGCGCCGGAGCCGGAGACGACGTGCCCGTCCAGCGCGCTCCCGGAGCCGTCGGCGACGGTGGCCGCCGTCAGCGTCTCCATGGGGTAGTGCAGGACGAGGCCGGCCTCCGGCGCGGGCGGACCGACCGCAGCGCCCGGCACCGCCGTCGTGAGGAGCACCGCCGCGGGCAGGGCGGTGACACCGAGCAGGAGCAGGACGCGTCGCATCACGGACCGCCAGGGATGTGGGTGCCCCCAGGGTAGGCCTTCTCAAGGAGTCGGGCGCCGGTGGGCGCCCAGCAACCGTCAGGCGCAGAGGCCGTTCTCCGCCGCCTGCTCGCTGTGGGCGGGGGACGGCTTCGGGGAGGCGGACGCGGCCCCGCCGGGACCCCGGTGCTTGCGCTCCCCCGCGCCCGCACCTGCGGCAGTCGTGACCCCGTCGGCCAGCTTGGGGCCCACGGGCTCGTCGTGCCGGATGCGGTCCCAGAGCCGGTGCGCCGCGGGCGCGAACTGGAGCCGGTTCGGGTCGGGAGCGTAGGGCTCGAACGGCACGGTCAGGAACTGGATGTGGTCGAGTCCGATGCCCTTCACCGAGCGGGCCAGGCTGCTGAGCCTCTTGAGGCTGGCCAGGCCGGGGTCGGTCGACAGGGACTCGGTCGCGGCATCGAGGAACCGGTAGAGCCGCACCGGGTTGACCAGGGTCCCCGCCGACACGGCCTTCGCGGCCATCGAGGCGAGGAACGCCTGCTGGCGCCGCATCCGGCCGATGTCGCCGTTCTCGGCCGTGCCGAGGTCGTGGCGGACCCGGACGTAGTCCAGGGCGCGCTGGCCGCGGACCGTGTAGGTGCCGGCCGGGAGGTGGATGTGTCCGGTGGTGTCGTCGACCTCGGTGGGCACGCAGACCTGGACCCCGCCGAGGGCGTCGACCATCTTCTTGAACCCGTTGAAGTCGATGACCATGAAGTGGTTGACCCGGATGTCGCTGATCTTCTCGACGGTCTTCACGGTGCAGGTCGCCCCGCCGACGGCGTACGCCTCGTTGAACATGCTGAGCCCGCCGGGGTCGGTGCCCTGCCCGTCCTTGCGACGGCACGGGGGCCGGTGCACCATCGCGTCGCGCGGCAGGCTGACGCCGTACGCCAGCTCCCGGTCCGCGGAGACGTGCAGCAGGATCGTCGTGTCGGACAGCCCCGGGGTGGCTCCGCCGATGTGGCCGCTCTGCCCCTGCCGGGTGTCGGAGCCGATCATGAGGATGTTCAGCGGCCGCTCTGGGGCGTCGTGCGCCACCACCTCGCTGGGCCGGTCGGTGCCCAGCCCGCCGGTCGAGATCGAGGTGATGTTCTTGTCCAGGTGCCGGTAGGCGAGCAGCCCGGCGGTGAGGACGACGACCAGGACCGCGGCCAGCGACAGGGCGACGGTCTTGAGGACCCGGTGCCGGTGCGGCGGGGTCGCGGTCGAGGGCTCGGGCAACGGGTCGGTCCAGCTCGTCGGGGGCAGGCGGAAGGGTCCACGCGCAGGTGAACCGTCCAAGCCTACGTGAGCGGCCCACGCTCCGGGCCGGAAGCGGTCAGCCGGCCCCGGTCCACCGGTAGACGCGGGACTCCCACGCCAGCAGGTCCAGGCCGTCCCGGTCGCCGTGGGTGGTGAGCAGCGGCTCCGCCCCGTGCAGGTCCGGTACGTCGTCGGGGTTCACCGACGCGGACCGCGACGAGCAGTTGGCCAGCACCAGCAGGCGCTCGTCCCCCAGGGTTCGGGTGAACGCCCAGACCTGCTCGTCGGCGGGTAGCAGCAGCTCGAACCCTCCGTCGACGACCACGGGCAGGTCGCGGCGCAGCGCGGCCAGCCGCCGGTAGTGGTGGAAGACCGAGTCCGGGTCGGCCACGGCCGCCTCGGCGTTGACCTCGTCCTTGTTCGGGTTCACCGGGAGCCACGGCTCGCCGGTCGTGAAGCCGGCGTCCGCCGTGGCGTCCCACTGCATCGGCGTCCTGGCGTTGTCACGGCCCTTCGCCGCCAGCGCCGCCATCACGACCTCGGGCCGGACTCCCCTGGCGACCGCGTCCCGGTAGTGGTGGAGCGCCTCGATGTCGCGGTACTGCGAGATGTCGGTGAACGGCATGTTCGTCATCCCGAGCTCCTCGCCCTGGTAGACGTACGGCGTGCCCTTGTGCAGGTGCAGCACGGTGCCGAGCGTCTTGGCCGAGGCCACGCGGTGCTCGGGGCTGTCGTCGCCGAAGCGGGACACGGCTCTGGGCTGGTCGTGGTTGTCCCAGTACAGCGAGTTCCACCCGGTCTCGGCGAGGCCCCGCTGCCAGGTGGCGAGGTTGCCCTTGAGGACCGGCAGCGGCAGGTCCGCCAGCGCCCACTTGTCACCGCCCGGCTGCTGGTCCAGGTTCACGTGCTCGAAGGTGAAGACCATGGAGAGCTCGCCGCGGGCCGGGTCGGTGACGTCGCGGGCCAGTGCGAGGGTGCTCCCGGGCATCTCCCCGACGCTCAGCAGTCCGGCCCGGTCGAGACCGACCTCACGGTTCATCTCCCGGAGGAACTCGTGCAGCCTCGGGCCGTTGGCGACCGATCCGAAGGCCGGCGCCAGGCTCCGCCCGGGCGGGACGACACCGTCGGCGAGGCCCGAGGGCTTGGAGATCAGGTTGATGACGTCCATGCGGAAGCCGTCGACGCCGCGGCCGACCCACCAGCGCATCATGTCGTAGACCGCCTGCCGCACCTCGGGGTTCTCCCAGTTGAGGTCCGGCTGCTTGCGGCTGAACACGTGCAGGTAGTACTCGCCGCTGCGCTCGTCGTACTCCCACGCGGGGCCGGAGAACGCCGACTCCCAGTTCGTCGGCTCGGCCCCCGGCGCACCCGGGTCGGCGCCCTCCCGGGCGGGGCGCCACCAGTACCAGTCCCGCTTCGGCGAGCGCGGGTCACGCGACTCGACGAACCACGGGTGCTCGTCGGAGGTGTGGTTGACGACGAGGTCCATCACCAGCCGGATGCCCCGGGCGTGCGCCTCGGCGAGGAGCGTGTCGAGGTCGGCGAGGTTCCCGAACAGCGGGTCCACGTCGCGGTAGTCGCTGATGTCGTAGCCGTTGTCGTCCATCGGCGAGCGGTACACCGGCGAGAGCCACAGGACGCCGATGCCGAGCTCGGCCAGGTAGTCCAGCCGGGAGGTGATCCCGGGAAGGTCGCCGACCCCGTCGCCGTCACTGTCCTGGAAGGACCGGGGATAGACCTGGTAGACGACCGCGGACCTCCACCAGTCCTGCGGGCGCAGCTCGGAGTGCATGCGCCCCACCCTTCCATGCCGCCCTCCCGGGGACCGCCTAGCCTGGGCGGCATGCCCACCCCCTCGGACGTGCTCGCGGAGCGCTTCGCCTCCGCGCTCGGTGCCGCCTTCGGCGAGGAGTACGCCGGCGTGGACCCCGTCATCCGACCGTCGCAGTTCGCCGACTTCCAGGCCAACGCCGCCCTCGCCCTGGCCAAGCGGCTCGGCGCCAAGCCCCGGGAGGTCGCGGAGCGGCTGCTGGAGCACCTCGACGTCGCGGACGTGTGCCTGGAGCCGGAGGTCAGCGGCCCGGGCTTCGTCAACCTCACGCTGCGGCCGGAGTGGGTGGCCGACCAGGTGCGGGCGCTCGCCGCGGACGAGCGGCTGGGGGTGCCGGTCGAGGAGCCGAGGGTCGTCCCGGTCGACTACTCCGCGCCCAACGTCGCCAAGGAGATGCACGTCGGGCACCTGCGCACCACGGTCGTCGGCGACGCGCTCGCCCGCACGCTCGAGCATCTCGGCCACCACGTGGTCCGGCAGAACCACATCGGCGACTGGGGCACGCCGTTCGGGATGCTGATCGAGCACCTGCTCGCGGTCGGGGAGGACTCCGAGGAGGCACGCCTCCTGGTCGAGCGGCCCAACGACTTCTACCAGGCCGCGCGGGCCCAGTTCGAGGGGTCGCCGGAGTTCGCGGACCGGGCTCGGCAGCGGGTCGTCGACCTCCAGGCCGGCGACCCGGACACGCGGCGGCTCTGGCAGGAGCTGATCGGCCTGTCGACGGCGTACTTCAACCGCATCTACTCGGCGCTGGACGTGACCCTCACCGACGACGACCTCGCCGGGGAGAGCTCCTACAACGACGCGCTCGAAGGGATCTGCGAGGAGCTGGAGGCCAAGGGGATCGCGACGGTGAGCGAGGGCGCGCTGTGCGTCTTCCTCGACGGCCACACCGGCCGGGAGGGCAGGCCGGTCCCGCTGATCGTCCGCAAGAGCGACGGCGGCTACGGCTACGCGACGACCGACCTGGCCACGATCCGGCACCGGGTCGAGGACCTGCACGCCGACACGATCCTCTACGTCGTCGGCGCCCCGCAGCACCTGCACCTGCAGATGGTCTTCGAGACCGCCCGCAAGGCCGGCTGGCTGCCGCCGGGGGTCGAGGTCGTCCACGTGCAGATCGGCAACGTGCTCGGCACGGACGGCAAGATCCTGCGCACCCGCAGCGGCGCGCCGATCCGGCTGAGCTCGCTGCTCGAGGAGGCCGTGGACCGGGCCTCCGCGGTCCTCGCGGACGCCCGGCCGGAGCTGGACGAGGCCGCCCGCGCGCGGATCGCCGAGGACGTCGGGATCGGAGCGGTGAAGTACGCCGACCTCTCGGTGTCGCACGACAGCGAGTACACCTTCGACTTCGACCGGATGCTCGCGCTCACCGGCAACACCGGCCCCTACCTGCAGTACGCCGCCGCGCGGATCCGCTCGATGTTCCGCAAGGGCGGGCTCTCCCCTGCCGACGCGACCGGGCAGGTGAGGCTCGGCGAGGAGCCGGAGCGGGCGCTCGGCCTTGCACTGCTGGGGTTCGGCGGGGTCGTCGCCCAGGTCGGCCGCAGCTACGAGCCGCACCGGCTCTGCGCCTACCTCTTCGACCTCGCCCAGGCGTTCACGACGTTCTACGAGCAGTGCCCGGTGCTGCGGGCCGAGGACGAGGCCGTCCGGGAGTCGCGGCTGGCGCTGTCGGCCGCGACGCTCGCGGTCCTCCAGCGCGGGCTGGGCCTGCTCGGGATCACCGCCCCCGAGCAGATGTAGCGGCCCCCTCTGGTGTCGCTGGTGCCGCCGCCCGTCGGCGCGGATGATCGTGACATGCGCCGGTTCCTCGTCGTCGTCGTGCTGGCCGTCCTCCCCGTGCTGGCTGCCGGCTCGTGCGCGGGCGGTGGTGGCGATGGCACGGGCGGCGAGAGCGCGGGCGGCGGCGCGGGTGGCGGCGACGGCTCGACGACGTACCGCTCGGGGACGAGGCTGGGGAACTGGCCGCTGTACCACCACTCCCGGGACCGCTCCGGCCACGTCGCCCACGCCCCGCGCGGCCCGCTGCGGGTCGCGTGGCGCAGGGCGCTGGTCGGCGGGGTGTACGGCGAGCCGCTGGTCGTCGGCAGCACGCTGGTCGTGGCCACGCAGCGCGACGACGTCTACGGCCTGGACGCCCGGACCGGCGCCCGGCGGTGGCGGGTGCACCTCGGCGACGCGCAGCCGCTGAGCGCGCTCCCGTGCGGCAACATCGACCCGCTCGGCGTGATCGGCACCCCCGCCTACGACCGGCGCACGGGCTCGGTCTTCGTGGCCGCCGAGACGACCGGCGCCGTCCACACGCTGTGGGCGCTGAACCCCGCGACCGGTGCCCGGCGCTGGCACCGCAGCCTCGACACGCAGCCCTCGCGGGACCGGCACGCGGAGCAGCAGCGCTCGGCCCTGAACGTGGTCGGCGGCCGCGTGGTGACGACGTTCGGCGGTCTGGCCGGCGACTGCGGTGACTACGTCGGCTACGCGACGTCGGTGCGCACCGACGGCACCGGGCCGGTCGACAGCTACGCCGTCCCGACGGCGCGGGAGGCCGGGATGTGGGCGCCGCCGGGTGCCGTCCGCGGCCGCAACGGCCACGTGTACGTCGCCAGCGGGAACGGCGCGGAGCTGCACGGCCGGTGGGACGGCAGCGACTCGGTGACCGAGCTGACGCCGTCGATGCGCCGGGTCTCGGTCTTCGCGCCGCAGACGTGGCGGGACGACAACGTCCGCGACCTCGACCTCGGCTCCTCCTCCCCCGTCGTCGTCGGCGCGGCGCGCCGGCTCGTGATCGCCGGCAAGCGCGGGGTCGTCTACCTGCTGCGGCCGCACCTCGGCGGGGTCGCGTCCGCGGTGACGAACCTGGACGGCTGCCAGGCCTTCGGTGGCGCGGCGGTGTCCGGTCGCACGGTGCTGATGCCGTGCAAGGGCCAGGACTCGATCCGCGCGCTGCGGGTCGGGCCGCGCTCGCTGAGGTGGTCCTGGACGCGGCACGGCGTGTACTCCTCCCCGGTGGTCGCGGGCGGCAAGGTCTACGCCGCCGACGAGGGCAGCGGCGACCTCGTCGTGCTCGCCCTCTCCGACGGCCGGGTGCTGTCCCGGCAGCACGCCGGGAGCCTGCCGCACTTCCCGTCCGAGGTGGTCTCCGGCGACTGGGTGTTCGTGCCGACCCTCGGCGGCGTGGTGGGCTTCCGGGGGGCCTGACCCGGCCTCGACGTGGCCGACCGCGAGCCACCTCCTCCGGGTGGTGGCCGATGGCTGCGCGTCGATCCACATGTGGCCGATGGCTGCGACGCCGTACGCGGATCCGGTGCAGGCATCGACCACAAGCGAGCGACCACCCGGGAACGGTGGACCACGCGGACCCGTGGCTGAGCACTAGCCCGGATGAGCCATTGCCGGTACGGCGACCCGGACGCGAGGCTCGGACCGGGGCTCGGACGCTTGGAGGCACGATGCCCATCGCAGCAGGCACCCGTCGGCCCCGGCTGCGGCCGGACGA
>JAICLD010000151.1 GCA_025927595.1 Nocardioidaceae bacterium
AGGTCCGCACCGCGGTCACCCGCAACGGCGGCACCATGGCCGACCCCGGCTCGGTCTCGCGCCTCTTCACCCGCAAGGGCGTCGTGGTGGTGGACAAGAACCAGGAGCGCGGCGGCAAGCCGTGGGAGGTCAGCGAGGACGACGTCCTGGAGGCGACCCTCGACGCGGGTGCCGAGGAGGTCGACGACGTCGGCGACGCCGTCGAGGTGGTCTGCGAGCCCACCGACCTCGTCGCGGTGCGGACCGCGCTGCAGGCCGCCGGCCTCGACTACGACTCCGCGGAGGCCTCCTTCGTGCCCTCGATGCAGATCGAGGTCGACCGCGAGGGCGCCACGAAGGTGTTCCGGCTCGTCGAGGCGCTCGAGGACCTCGACGACGTGCAGAACGTGTTCGGGAACTTCGACGTCAGCGACGAGGTCATGGAGTCGCTGGACGCCTGAGCCTCCACCGTGTCGCTGGCGCCGATCCGGTGCCGGGTCGGCTAGCGTGTCGCCCGAACACGTGTTCGGACGAGAGGGCGGGACATGCGGGTGCTGGGCATCGACCCGGGCCTGACCAGGTGCGGCCTCGGCGTCGTCGACGGCGCGGTGGGCCGCCCGCTGACGCTCCGTGCGTACGACGTCGTCCGCACCCCGGCCGACGTGGAGACGCCGCTGCGCCTGTGCGTGCTGGAGCGGGCCCTCGACCGCTGGCTCGACGAGCACCGCCCGGACGCCGTCGCGGTCGAGCGGGTGTTCAGCCAGCAGAACGTGCGCACCGTGATGGGGACGGCCCAGGCCAGCGGCGTGGCCATGGTGGTCGCCGCCCGACGGGGGCTGCCGGTGGCGCTGCACACCCCCAGCGAGGTCAAGGCGGCCGTCACCGGAAGCGGCCGCGCCGACAAGGCGCAGGTGGGCGCGATGGTGACCCGGCTGCTCCGGCTGGACACCGTCCCCACCCCGGCCGACGCCGCGGACGCCCTGGCGCTGGCGATCTGCCACATCTGGCGCGGCGGCGCCCGCAGCCGGCTCGAGACCGCGGCGGCCGCCGCACGGACCGCGGGAGGGACCCCGACATGATCGCCTACGTGAGCGGCAGGGTCGCCGACGTCGCCCTGTCCGCCGCCGTCGTCGAGGTCGGCGGGGTGGGCCTGGAGGTGCAGTGCACGCCCTCGACGCTGGCGCAGCTGCGCGTCGGCGCCACGGCGACCCTGCCGACGAGCATGGTGGTCCGAGAGGACTCCCTGACGCTGTTCGGCTTCCTCGACGACGACGAGAAGGTGACCTTCGAGCTGCTCCAGACCGCCAGCGGGGTCGGGCCCAAGCTGGCCCAGGCGATGCTGGCCGTGCTGCCGCCCGAGGAGCTGCGCCGAGCCGTCGCGGCCGAGGACGTGAAGACGCTCACCCGTGTCCCGGGCGTCGGACAGAAGGGCGCCCAGCGGATCATCCTCGAGCTCAAGGACCGGATCGGGGTGCCTCGGGCCGGGTCGGCCGGCCGGCTGCCGGCGCCCGGACCGGTCGAGGCACCCTGGCGTGCGCAGGTCCGCGACGGCCTCGTCGGACTGGGCTGGTCGGCCAAGGAGGCCGACCGCGCCGTCGAGGCCGTGGCGCCCGACGCCGAGGTCCCCGGCTCCGAGCCGGACGTCGCGGCGCTGCTGCGCGCCGCCCTGCGCTCCCTGAGCCGCGCGTGACCGGCCCCGAGGACACCGCCCTGGAGGCCCTCGCGGCGGCGGAGGCGGCGTACGCCGACAGCCGCTCCCTGGTGACCGCCGACGCCGAGGGTGACGAGCGCGCCGTCGAGGCGGCGCTGCGCCCGCGCACCCTGGACGAGGTCGTCGGCCAGGAGCGCGTCCGCGAGCAGCTGTCCCTGGTGCTCCAGGCCGCCCGGGCGCGCGAGCGGGCGCCCGACCACGTGCTGCTGTCCGGCCCGCCCGGTCTCGGCAAGACGACGCTCGCGATGATCATCGCGGCGGAGATGAGCAGCCCGCTGCGGCTCACCTCGGGGCCCGCGATCACCCATGCCGGCGACCTCGCCGCGATCCTGTCCGGGCTCAACGAGGACGACGTGCTCTTCGTCGACGAGATCCACCGGATGTCGCGGCCGGCGGAGGAGATGCTCTACATGGCGATGGAGGACTTCCGGGTCGACGTCGTCATCGGCAAGGGGCCCGGAGCCACGGCGATCCCGCTGGAGATCCCGCCGTTCACGCTGGTGGGGGCCACCACGCGCGCCGGCCTGCTGCCGGGTCCGCTCCGCGACCGGTTCGGGTTCACCGCGCACCTGGAGTTCTACGAGCCGGAGGAGCTGGAGCTGATCGTGCGCCGCTCCGCCGGCCTGCTCGGGGTCCGGCTCACCGAGCAGGGCGGCGCCGAGATCGCCTCGCGCTCCCGCGGCACCCCACGGATCGCGAACCGGCTGCTGCGCCGGGTGCGCGACTACGCGCAGGTCCGCGCCGACGGCGTGGTCACGCCGGAGATCGCGCACCGGGCGCTGGACCTCTACGAGGTCGACCGGTCCGGGCTGGACCGGCTCGACCGAGGCGTGCTGGACGTGCTGTGCCGCCGGTTCGGGGGCGGCCCCGTGGGAGTGTCGACGCTCGCGGTGGCCGTGGGGGAGGAGCGCGAGACCGTGGAGGAGGTGGCCGAGCCGTTCCTGGTGCGCTGCGGCTTCCTGGCGCGCACGCCCCGCGGCCGGGTGGCGACCGTGGCCGCCTGGGAGCACCTCGGGCTCGTCGTGCCGCCGGAGGCGCCGTTCGCCGGCTCGGGCAGGCCGGAGCCCGGTCCCGACCCGCGGGCCGACGCGGGCGCTGCGGGCGAGCCGACGCTGTTCGACCCGGACGCGTGACCCGCGGGACGACTCAGCCGCGTCACGTCCCGACGGACCGGGAGCGACCGTTACACTCGACCGTCGGTCAAGGTCTCGGCCCGCCGGCCCGTGCGCCGCGACCGTGGTCGCCGTGACCCGACCCGTGCCACCCGTGACCCGACCCGTCCGTCTCCCGACCGCGTTCTGCTGACCGAGGTGTCCTCTTCGTGAAACTCTTGGCAGACATCCTGCCGTTCCTGCTCATCATCGCCGTCTTCTGGTTGCTGATCCTGCGGCCCCAGCGACGTCGGCAGCAGGCGTTGCTCGCAACCCAGCGCGCGCTGACCCTCGGCACCGAGGTGATGCTGACCTCGGGGATCTACGGGACGGTTGCCTCGTTGGACGAGGAGACCATCCGGCTCGAGGTGGCTCCGGGCACCGTGGTGAAGGTGGCCCGGCAGGCGATCGTCAAGGTGCTCGACGGCCCCGACGAGCCCGGTCCGTTCGACCCCGGCACCGGCGGCACCGAGATCACCAGCGGCACCGAGATCACTGGCAGCACCGGCACCGACCCCCGTACCGACAGCGACGACCAGCGCCCCTGAGCGCGGAGGACCGGGCGCACCCCGGCCGATGAGGAGCGAGTAGCAGTGGCGAAGAAAGCGGCCCGGCCGGCCCGCCGGCTGATCATCTTCGGGTTGGTCGTGGCCGCCCTGTACGCCGGCGTGGCGCTCGGCGGCCAGTGGAAGCCGAAGCTGGGCCTGGACCTGCAGGGCGGGACCCGGATCACCCTCGAGGCGAGCACCGAGACCGGCGAGCCGGTCACGGCCGCGAACCTCGAGGAGGCACGCGGGATCATCGACCAGCGGGTCAACGGCAGTGGCGTGGCGGAGTCGGAGGTCGGCACCCAGGGCAACAACAACATCGTCGTGGAGATCCCCGGTCCACCCCGCGGCGATCTCGTCGACACGGTGAAGCAGACCGCGCAGCTGAGGTTCCGGCTCGTCGCCGCGGTCGCTCCCGGTCAGCCGCAGCCCCGGCCGAGCGCCACCCCGAGCGGCTCGCCCAGCTCCTCGGCCGGCTCCTCGCCGAGCTCCTCGCCCAGCGGCTCGGCGACGGCGAAGCCGAACGGCTCCGGCAAGGCGACCGCGAAGCCGGCGCCCAGCGCCACCCCGAAGGGCCGCGCCGTCTCCGGCGGCCTGCTCGCGGCGGACGGGGCCAAGGCGACGGCCACGGCCAAGCCGAAGGCCACCCCCGGGGCTCGCACCGGGGCGCAGGGCACCGCGACCCCGTCGCCGTCCGCGGTGCTGCCCACCGCCGGTCCCTCCGCACCGGCCGCGCAGCCGACCAAGGCGGGCGCGCCCATCGACCAGCCGCTGGCCTGGATGGACAACCCCGGGCAGAAGTGGCTGAAGAAGTTCTCCGACTACCGGTGCCCGAAGGGCAAGGGGACCGCGGCGCCCGTGGCCGACCGCAAGAGCGTGCCCCTGGTGACCTGTGACAGCGACGGGCTGAAGTACCTGCTGTCGACGCCGATGATCGAGGGCACCGACCTCAAGAGCGCGACCGCCGTGCCGCCGGACCAGCAGAGCCTCAAGTGGCGGGTGGCGCTGACCTTCGACAGCTCGGCGCGGAAGGTCTTCGCCGACGTCACGCGGCAGATCGCCAACCAGACCAGCCCCCTCACCGGTCAGCAGAAGCAGTTCGCGATCGTCCTCGACGGCCGGGTCATCTCAGCCCCCACCGTCGACGAGGAGATCCCCAACGGCCGCGCCGAGATCAGCAGCTCCACGTTC
This sequence comes from Nocardioidaceae bacterium, assembly GCA_025927595.1. Taxonomy (GTDB): domain Bacteria; phylum Actinomycetota; class Actinomycetes; order Propionibacteriales; family Nocardioidaceae; genus Nocardioides_B. The sequence goes on from JAICLD010000151.1 coordinate 4,581, forward strand.
ACCCAGTCCTCCGCGCAGGCGCTCGCCAACAGCCTCAAGTACGGCTCGCTGCCGTTGCGGTTCAAGGTGCCCGTCGTGACCGAGGAGGGACCGACGCTCGCCTCCGACCAGCTGTCGAGCGGTCTGCTCGCCGGCGCCGTCGGTCTCGGCCTGGTGCTGATCTACTGCCTGCTGTACTACCGAGGGCTGGGCATCGTCGTGCTGTTCTCGCTGCTGACCGCCGGCGTGATCACCTACGCGGTCGTGCTGGCCATGAGCCAGGCGGTCTCGTTCACGCTCACGCTGCCCGGCATCGCCGGGCTCATCGTGGCGGTCGGGATCACCGCGGACTCGTTCATCGTGTACTTCGAGCGGATCCGCGACGAGATGCGCCTCGGCAAGTCCATGCGCGTGGCAGTCGAGGCGGGGTGGACCCGGGCCCGGGCCACGTGCCTGGCCGCGGACGCGGTGTCCCTGCTCGCGGCCGTCGTGCTCTACATCTTCTCCATCGGTGTGGTGAAGGGCTTCGCCTTCGCGCTCGGGATCAGCACGGTCATCGATCTCGCCGTGTTCTTCTGGTTCACCAAGCCGATGGTCTCGTGGCTGGCGACGTTCAGGTTCTTCAACTCCGGCCACCGGTGGTCCGGGCTCTCGCCCGAGCACGTGGGCACCGCCCGCGGCGTCCCCGGCAGGCCGGCGACCGCAGCAGAGGGGGCCGTGCGATGAGCAGGCTGGGCAACATCGGTCACGCCCTGTACGCAGGCGAGGTCTCGATCGACTTCGTCGGCCGCAAGTGGCTCTGGTACGCGATCTCCGGCGTCATCGTGCTCGCCGCCGTCACCGGGCTCCTGGTCCGCGGCCTCAACCTCGGCATCGAGTTCCAGGGCGGCGTGGAGTACCAGGTCTCGATGCCGTCCGGACAGGCCGACCAGGCCCACGTGGAGAAGATCCGCAACGCCGTGGCCAAGGAGGCGGGCTCGGCCGGCATCGACGCCGCCTCGGCACCGATCGTCAACACCTCCGCCGGGTCGATCCGCGTCCAGACCGAGCCACTGGGCAACGACCAGTCCGACGAGATCCGCGGCGTCATCCAGGACGCCGCCGGCGTGCCGGCCACCAGCATCAGCGTCGACGCGATCGGCGCGACCTGGGGCTCGCAGGTGGCCAACCGGGCCCTGCTCGGCCTGGTCGTCTTCCTGGTCCTCGTGGTGCTGTTCATCTGGGCGTACTTCCGGGAGTGGAAGATGTCGGTGGGCGGCATCGTCGCCCTCGCCCACGACCTGGTCATCACCGTCGGGGTCTACGCGCTGTCCGGCTTCGAGGTCACCCCGGCGACGGTCACCGGCGTGCTGACGATCCTCGGCTTCTCGCTCTACGACACGGTCGTGGTCTTCGACAAGGTCCGCGAGAACACCAAGCAGCTGGCCCGCACCCGCCAGACCTACGCCGAGGCGGCCAACCTCGCGGTGAACCAGACCCTGGTGCGCTCGATCAACACCTCCATCGTGGCGCTGCTCCCCGTCGGGGCGCTGCTGTACGTCGGGGTGGCCTCGCTCGGCTCGGGCGCCCTCAAGGACCTCGCGCTGGCGCTGTTCGTCGGCATGGCCGCGGGCGCCTACTCGTCGATCTTCATCGCGACCCCGCTGGTCGTGCAGCTCAAGGAGCTCGAGCCGGGGGTCCGGGCCGGCGACGCCCGGGCGATGCGGCACCGCCAGCGCAAGGAGGTCGACAAGTACGCGTCGGTCCCGGCGTTCGCCGAGGACATGCCGCTGCACGACGAGCCCGGCGACGGGTCCGGCGACGGGTCCGGCGACGGGCCCGCCCCGGTGCGGTCCGGCAGCACCTCGGTCACGGCGTCCGGCGAGCCGGCCGCCCGCCCGTGGGGGCTTCGCCCGGACCAGGACGGCCAGGGCGAGCCGCGCCGTGCGCCCCGGTCCACCGCCGGGGAGCGTCCGGCCTCGCGCGCGGTGTCACCCTCGGGCTCGGCGAAGCGCGCGCAGCCGTCTCGCAAGCCCCGCTCGCAGCGGGGCAAGAGGTGAGCCTGCCGCATCCACCGGCGCCGCTGGAGGAGCAGCTGGCCCGCCTGGTCCGCCGGATCCCGGACTTCCCCCAGCCGGGGGTCCTGTTCTGGGACATCACCCCGCTGCTGGCCGACCACGCCGGCTTCACCGCGGTCGTGGAGGCGCTGGCCGGTGCCGGGCGCGACGAGGTGGGCCGCGTCGTCGTCGACAAGGTCGTCGGCATGGAGGCCCGCGGCTTCATCCTCGCGGCGCCGGTCGCGCTGGCGCTCGGCGTCGGGTTCGTCCCGGTCCGCAAGGCCGGCAAGCTGCCCGGTCCCACCTACGCCGTGTCCTACGCGCTGGAGTACGGCGACGCGACGCTCGAGGTGCACCAGGACGGCATCTCCGCCGGCGAGCGGGTGCTGCTCGTCGACGACGTGCTCGCGACCGGCGGCACGGCCGATGCCACCCGCCGGCTGGTGGAGCGCTGCGGGGGTGTCCCGCACGCGCTGTCGGTGCTGATGGAGCTGGACTTCCTGCACGGACGCGCCGCCATCGGCGACCTGCCGCTGCGCTGCGTCACCCGCGTCTAGGTCGCCGCGCGGCGACCGCACGTAGGATGAGGGCGCCGGAACCCCGGTCCGACCCCAGGAGGACGCCGTGGCGCAGGAGCGAGTCGCCAGCGCTCCCCCCGGCGTGCCCGAGGCGCCGTCGGGTGCTCCTGCCGCTGCCCCGGCGCCCGCGCCCGACCGGCCGTCGGGCCCTGCCGGGCGCCGGATGCGGGCCCGGCTCGCCAGGATGGCCACCAAGAGCCAGTCGGAGAACCCGGTCCTCGAGCCGCTGTTCCGGGCGGTGCGGACGAACCATCCCAAGGCCGACCTCGAGCTGCTCGAGCGCGCGTACCTGACCGCGGAGCGGCTCCACGCCGGCCAGATGCGCAAGTCCGGCGACCCCTACATCACCCACCCGCTGGCCGTGACGACCATCCTGGCCGACATCGGCATGACCGAGTCGACGCTGGCGGCGGCGCTGCTCCACGACACGGTCGAGGACACGGCGTACACCTTGGACCAGCTCCGCCGCGACTTCGGCGACGAGGTGGTGCTGCTGGTCGACGGCGTGACGAAGCTCGACAAGGTCAAGTACGGCGACACCGCGCAGGCCGAGACGATCCGGAAGATGATCGTGGCGATGAGCCGCGACATCCGGGTGCTCGTCATCAAGCTCGCGGACCGGCTGCACAACATGCGCACGCTGCGCTACCTCAAGCAGGAGACCCAGGAGCGCAAGGCCCGCGAGACCCTCGACATCTATGCGCCGCTGGCGCAC
>JAICLD010000044.1 GCA_025927595.1 Nocardioidaceae bacterium
CGGCGTCGGAGACGAAGTACGGCGAGATGTAGCCCTTGTCGAACTGCATCCCCTCGGTGAACTCGAGCTCGGTGCCCATGGTGTTGGACTCCTCGACCGTGATCACGCCGTCCTTGCCGACCTTGTCGAACGCCTCGGCGAGCAGCTCGCCGATGTGCGCGTCGCGCGAGGACACCGTGGCGACGGCGGCCATGTCGGCCTTGTCGTCCACGTCGCGGGCGGCGTCGCGCAGGGCGTTGCCGACGGCCTCGACGGCCTTGTCCATGCCGCGCTTGAGGCTCATCGGGTTGGCGCCCGCGGCGACCGCGCGCAGGCCCTCGTGGACCATCGACTGGGCCAGGACGGTCGCGGTCGTCGTGCCGTCACCGGCGACGTCGTTGGTCTTGGTGGCGACCTCCTTGGCGAGCTGGGCGCCGAGGTTCTCGAACGGGTTGTCGACCTCGACCTCGCGGGCCACGGTGACGCCGTCGTTGGTGATGGTCGGCGCGCCCCACTTCTTGTCCAGGACGACGTAGCGGCCCTTGGGGCCGAGCGTCACCTTGACGGCGTTGGCGAGCGCGTCGACGCCGCGCTCGAGGGAGCGGCGGGCGTTCTCGTCGAACTCCAGGATCTTCGGCATCGGCTGATGCACCTCTCTGATGTGACCTGATGTGACTCGGTGTGACTCGGTGTGACTCGGTGTTGCTCTGGTGCGGGAAGGCGCGCGCCCCAGGGGCAAGATCGCCAGATCAAGCCGCCCGGGGCGTGTGCCGAGACTGCGGTCGGGTCGTCGCGGACGCCGCTCAGGCGATGACGGCGAGCACGTCGCGCGCGGAGAGGATGAGGTACTCCTCGCCGGCGTACTTCACCTCGGTGCCGCCGTACTTGCTGTAGATGACCTTGTCGCCGACCTTGACGTCGAGCGGGACCCGGTTGCCGCTGTCGTCGATCCGGCCCGGCCCGATGCTCAGGACCTCGCCCTCCTGGGGCTTCTCCTTGGCGGTGTCCGGGATGACGAGCCCGGACGCCGTGGTCTGCTCGGCCTCGAGGGCCTTGACGACGATCCGGTCCTCGAGAGGCTTGATGTTGACCGACACGATGCCGACCTCCACTTTCCCTATGGTTCGCGTGAACTGCATGCTGACTACTCACAGAGCTGGTGCTCGCGGAGGCCGTCCGCCGTCGCGGGGGTCGAGCGGCCTGGCGAGCGCTGGCACCCTCGTAGGGAGAGTGCTAACCAAAACCTAGCACTCGGTTATCGTGAGTGCCAGACGGGTCGTCCCGGGCGCCGGAGGGTCGCTCCGGTTGCCCGCCGGCACGGCGCGGGGGACACTTCTCCCCAGGTCTCACCGACGAGGGGACACGATGGTGGGTGCAGAGACCGGTCGAGCGACGCCTGCGCGGCGTGCGGTGCTCCGCGGCGTGGCGGGGCTGCTGCTCCTCACGCTCGCGGCGACGGGGTGCTCGACGGGGTCCGGACGACCGGTCGCCTCGCCGGCGAGCAGCGCCTCGGCGGGTCCACCGATGAAGGAGCTCCGCCAGCAGGTCGAGGCGCTGACCGCGACCGGCCGCTTCCCCGGCCTCGCGCTGCTGGTCCGCGACCAGGACCGCAGGCTCGTGGCGGTGGGCGGGCTGGCCCGCACGCACCCCGCCCAGGAGCTGACCCGCGAGCACCGGTTCCCGGTCGCGGGGCTGACCAAGCCGATGGTCGCGGTCGTCGCGCTCCAGCTCGTCGACCGGCACCAGCTCCGGCTCACGGAGAAGGTCGAGCACGTGCTGCCGGACCTGCTCGACGAGGGCCGCAAGATCACGGTCGCCGACCTGCTCAGCCAGCGCAGCGGCCTGCCCGACGTGGACCACGACCCCCGGTTCGCGGGCCGGCTTCCCGCGAACGCCACCGCTCGGGAGCGGGTCGCGCTCGTGGCGCACGCACCCGTCCAGTTCCCGCCCGGCTCGTCCGCCGCCTACTCCGACACCAACGACCTGGTGCTCGGCCTGCTGATCGAGAAGGTCACCGGGACGAGCCTGGCGGAGAACCTGCGCACCCGGGTCTTCCACAAGCTGCGGATGACCAGCGCGTCCCTGCAGCGCGGGTCGCTGCCGGGGGCGCCCATGGCCCACGGGTACGTCGGCCGGCGCGACGTCACCGACGTCCCGGCCGACGTCGGCCTCGCGGCGGGCGGCGCGGTGATGAGCGTCGTCGACGTCGACCGGTTCCTCGTGGGCCTGTTCGGCGGCCGGCTCGTCGACGACCGGACCCTCGCCGCGATGCGGGCCAGCCACGACGGCCGGGTCAGGGGCTGGAACGGCTACGGCTACGGACTGGCGCACGAGACGCTGCGCTGCGGCACGGCGATCGGGCACAGCGGCCGGATCCCCGGCTACGTCGCGGAGGCGTGGACGATGCCGTTCCGCGGGCGCAACGTCGTGGTGCTGGCCAACCGGGACGGGGGCGGCGCCGACCGGGGCGGCGCCGACGGTGGCACCGGTGCCGCCGGTGGGATCGACAGCACCGTCGCCGGGCTGGTCGAGGAGGCGCTCTGCGGATAGCCGCGGCGGCCCTCTGGGAGGATGACCCGCGTGGACCTCGAGGCGTTCCGGTGGCTGCTCGGGAGTGAGGGCCAGCGGCTCCTGCGGCGGGCCACGGAGGTGCACGACGCCCACGCCGGCGACCCGGTCGGGGCGGCGACCGCCCTCCGCCGCGACGGCGTCCCCGCCGAGCACGCCGCCGCGGCGCTGACCCAGGTGCACCTGCGCGGCCGTGCCGAGGCGAAGTTCGGCGCCGACGCCGCCCGGATGTACCTGACCCCGGAGGGCCTGGAGCAGGCGACCCGGGCCAGGGTCGCGCGGCACCGGGCCGCGCGGATGGCGGCCGCCGCGCCGGCCTCCGTGCTCGACGTCGGCTGCGGTGTCGGGGGCGACCTGCTCGAGCTGGCGCGTGCGGGGCTGACCGTCGCGGGCGTGGACCGGGACCCGCTCCGGGTGGAGGTCGCGCGCGCGAACCTCGCGGCCTTCGGCCTCGGCGGGGCGGTGCGGGTCGCCGACGCCGCCGACCTCGACGTGTCGGGGTTCGGGGCGGTCTTCGCCGACCCCGCCCGTCGTACGGCTCGGGGACGGGTGTTCGACGCGGAGGGCTGGTCACCGCCGTGGACGTTCGTGCTCGCGCTGCTCGAGGGGAGCGCCTGCGTGAAGGTCGCCCCGGGGATCCCGCACGCGCTGCTGCCCGACGGGGTCGAGGCCGAGTGGGTCTCCGACGACGGCGAGGTGAAGGAGGCGGCGCTGTGGTCGCCGCGGCTGGCCACGGCCCGGCGGCGCGCGACCGTGATCCGGGGTGCCGGGCTGGCGACGCTCACCGACGAGGACGACCCGGGCCGCGACGGCGCGGTGCGGCCGTTGGGCGGCTACCTCTACGAGCCGGACGGCGCCGTCGTCCGAGCCGGCCTGGTCACGGCGGTGGCCGCCCGCGTCGGGGGCGGGCTGCTCGACGAGCACATCGCCTACGTCACCGGCGACGAGCCGGTGCCGACACCGCTGGCCCGGGGCTACCAGGTCCTCGAGGAGCTGCCGTTCCGGGAGAAGCCGCTGCGGGCGGCGCTGCGGGCCCGCGACGTCGGCCGGCTCACGATCAAGAAGCGTGGCGTCGACGTCGTGCCGGACCGGCTGCGCAAGCGGCTCGGCCTGTCCGGCGAGGCCGAGGCGACGCTGGTGCTCACCCGGGTCGCGGGCCGCGGCACCGCGCTGCTGGTGCGCCCCCTGTGAGCCGCAGCGCGTCGGCGGCCCGGTGGCGGCCCGGTGGCGGGTCAGGAGTGCCGGCGCCAGGCGTCCTCGAGCATCTCGGCGACCACGTCGGGGTCGCAGTCGGGCAGGCTGACCCGGACCGCCGACAGCGTGGTCCCCCACCACTGCTCCTCGCACCAGCCGGGCCACTCCGCCACGGCGGCCCGGATCTCCTCCTCGGGCAGCATCACCCGCAGCTGGCCGGCGTCCGGGATCGTCGCGAAGATCCGGCGAGCCGTGCGGAACGACGGGAAGCCGTGGTGGTCGCGCTCGGCCGCGCCCTCGAACCCGCGGACCACCGCACGCACGTCGTCGGGGGTCAGGGCCGCCCGCCCCGGGTCCCGACCAGGATCGCGGCGCTGCGCGCGGGCACCTCGACCGAACCGTCGTCGGCCTCGAGCCCCGGCTCCCAGGCCAGCACGACCCTCGACCCCTCCGCGCGGCACGGCCGGTCCGACAGGTTCGCGACCACGACGAGGTCCTCGCGTGGAACCGTCAGCACCCGGTCCGACCAGCTCGCGTCCGCGACGCCGAGCCGCGGGTCGCGCAGCGCCGGGTGCTCTCGGCGGAGCGCGAGCAGGTCGCGGTACCACCGCAGCAGCCGGGAGTGCGGCTCCCGCTCGAGCTCGGACCAGTCGAGCTTCGAGCGCCGGAACGTCTCAGGGTCCTGCGGGTCGGGGACCTCGTCCACGTCCCAGCCGTGCGAGCCGAACTCGGCGCGACGGCCGTCCCTCGTGGCGTCGGCGATGCCGGTGTCGGTGTGGTCGGTGAAGAACTGCCACGGGGTCCGGGCGCCCCACTCCTCGCCCATGAACAGCATCGGCGTGTAGGGGCTGGTCAGCAGGATCGCGGCGCCGCACGCGAGCACCCCGGGGTCGAGGTCCAGCCGCTCCCCCGACAGGCGGTCGCCCTGGGCGCGGTTGCCGACCTGGTCGTGGGTCTGCAGCGAGACGACGAACCGCGAGCCCGGCGCCGTGCCGGGGTCGACGACCCGGCCGTGCCGCCGCCCCCGGAAGGAGGAGTACGTCCCGTCGTGGAAGAAGGGGGTGCGCAGCACCTTGGGCAGCGCGTCGGCCCCGGTGAAGTCGGCGTAGTAGCCCTGCGACTCCCCCGTCAGCGCGACGTGCATCGCGTGGTGGACGTCGTCGGCCCACTGCCCGTCGAGGCCGAGGCCGCGGACCTCCGCCCCCTGCCCACGCGCGGTCACGGTGCCGGGGTCGTTGCGGTCGGACTCCGCGACGAGCCACAGCGTCCGTCCGGTCTCCGCGGCGAGCTCGTCGGTCTCGCGGGACAGCTCCTCGAGGAGGTGCGTGGCCGTCGAGTCGTGGAGCTCGTGGACGGCGTCGAGCCGCAGGCCGTCGACGTGGAAGTCGCGCAGCCACTGCCGGGCGTTGTCGAGGACCCAGCGCCGCACCTCGTCGCTGCCGGGGGCGTCGAGGTTGACCGCCTGCCCCCACGGCGTCGAGTGCCGGTCGGTGAAGTAGGGCCCGAGCTCCCCGAGGAAGTTGCCGTCCGGCCCCAGGTGGTTGTAGACGACGTCGAGGCAGACGCCGAGCCCGTGCGCGTGCGCGGCGTCGACGAAGCGCTGGAGGGCCGCGGGTCCGCCGTACACGTCGTGCACCGAGTAGGGCGCGACCCCGTCGTACCCCCAGTTGTGCCGGCCGGGGAAGGACGCCAGCGGCAGCAGCTCGACGACGTCGACGCCGAGCTCGACGAGGTGGGGCAGCCGCTCGGTGGCCGCGTCGAGGGTGCCCGTCTCGGTGAAGGTGCCGACGTGGGCCTCGTAGACGACCGACCCCTCCAGCGGCACCCCGCGCCAGCCGTCGTCGCTCCAGGCGAACCCGGCCGGCTCGTACCACGCCGAGAGCCCGTGCGGCCCGTCCGGGAGCGCCAGGCCGCGCGGGTCCGGCCGGGCCTCGCCGCCGTCGACGGCGAAGCCGTAGCGGTCACCCTCCCGCAGCCGGACCCCGCACTCCCACCAGTCCCCGTCGCCTCGCGTCATGACGGTCCGCCGCTCCGGCTGCACCAGCTCCACCGACGAGGCGTACGGCGCCCACACCCGCGGGCTCACGGGTGCCGCTGCCGGGACAGCAGGGCCACCGGGCGGTCCACCAGCAGGTCGCCGCAGGACGCCTCCGTCCCCCCCTCGTGCAGGTGCCCGGTCAGCTCGTCGCGCCAGACGCCCTCCGGCAGCGTGACGGTGGCGTCCTGCCACCCGCCGCCGGCCGTGAGCCGCTGGGGCGCGCGGGTCGCCAGCGTCACGACCTCACCGCCGCGGACGAACCCGACCAGGTGCCGGGACGTGGACACCAGGGGCTGGTAGTCGCCACGGTCGCCGAAGGCGTCGCGCCGGTCGCGGCGCACCAGGAGCGCGCGATGGGTGACCAGCAGCTTCTCGTCGGAGAGGTCGCGCGGCGCGCCCGAGCGGACCCGCTCGAGCCGCTCGCGGCGGTCCTCGTAGTCCACGGGGCGCCGGTTGTCGGGGTCGACCAGGGACAGCTCGAGGGCCTCGCAGCCCCGGTAGACGTCCGGCACGCCCGGCAGCGTGAGCTGGAGCAGCTTCTGCCCGAGCACCATGGCCCGGACCGCGGCTGCGTTCTGGTCGACCGCGGTGGTGACGAGCGCGTGCAGGCGACCGGAGCGGTTGGCCTCGCGGGCCAGCTCGAGCACCCCGGCCTCGTGGTCGGGGTCCGGCTCGAGCCAGGAGGTGCCCTGCTTCGACTCGCGCATCGCCTTGGTGAGGTAGCCGGTGAGCCGCTCGTCGTCGAGGTCGCCCACCCCGGCCAGCGTCTGCCAGACCAGGTGCGCGGCCCGCGGGTCGACGCCGCGTGCGCGCGCCTCCTCGGTGAACGCCTCGGAGACCCGCTGCCAGGCCTCGGCGTCCCCGGCCAGCGCCAGCAGCCGGGCCCGGACGTCCTCGCTGCGCTTGGTGTCGTGCGTGGACAGGGTCGTCATCCCCAGCGGCCAGTGCTGCTGCTGGCGGGACGCCCACCGGTGCAGCTGCTCGGGCGTCGCGTCGTCGAGGAGGTCCGGGTCGCCGCCGACCTCGTTGAGGGCCACGAGCCGGTGCCAGCGGTAGAACGCGGTGTCCTCGATGCCCTTGGCCATCACCGGTCCCCAGGTCTGCTGGAGGCGTACGGCGAGGTCGCGGGCCGCCTCGCCCGAGGGACGGCTCACCGTGTCCACCAGCTGCTGCAGCTCGCGCTTGAGGTCGGGCCGATGCGACGCCGCGACGTCGAGGGCGTCCTGGAGCCGGCCGCGGGCGACCTCGTCGACGGGCTCGCCGGGGCGGACGTAGGCGCGGTAGACCGAGCACGCCACGAGCAGCTCGGTGAGCGCCTCCTGGAGCCGGCCGGGGTCGGCGCCGGGGACGGCCTCGCGGGCCCGGCGCAGGAGGCGCTCGCGCTCCGGCACCAGCACCTCGTCCACGACGAGCCGCTTGGACTCCTCGACGGTGTGCCCGAGGGACGGGTCACCGCCGGTCGCCGTCCAGGCGTCCTGCAGGGCCGGGCCGGCGGCCGCGTCGACGAGCGCCGCCGAGACGGCCTTCGCCGCGTCGTACCCGGTGGTGCCGTCGCAGGCCCACGCCGGCAGCTCCTCGTCGCCCTCGAGGATCTTCTCCACCCAGATGGCGGTGCCCGGCACCGTCGCGGCGCGCAGCCGCTCCAGGTAGCCGGCGGGGTCCGCGAGGCCGTCGGGGTGGTCGATCCGGAAGCCCTCGACGACGCCCTCGTGGTTGAGGTCGAGCAGCACCCGGTGGGTGGCCTCGAACACCTCGCTCTCCTCGACCCGCACCGCGATCAGCGAGTCGACGTCGAAGAAGCGCCGGTAGTTCAGCACGGCGTCCTTCTCGCGCCAGCCGGCGAGCCGGTAGTGCTGGCGCTCCAGCACGGTCCGGACGTCCGCGTCCGGGTCGCCGTCCCACGTGCCGGCGGCGAGGGGGAACACGTGGTCGTGGTAGCGCAGCACCCGCTCGCCGTTCTCCTCGCCCAGCCGCAGGTCGCCCTTCGCGAGCGCCTCCTCGAGCGGGTCCCACAGCACCGGCATGCCGATCCGGCCGTCGAGCATCTCCCAGTCCACGTCGAACCAGTGCGCGCTCGCGGCGGCGCGGCCGTGCGCCAGCACGTCCCACAGCGGCCGGTTGGCGTGCTCGGGCGCGACCACCGCCATGTGGTTGGGAACCACGTCGACGACGAGCCCGAGGCCGTGCTCGCGGGCCGTCGCGGCCAGCGCCCGCAGGCCGTCGGCCCCGCCGAGCTCCTCGCTGACCCGGGTGTGGTCGAGCACGTCGTAGCCGTGCATCGAGCCGGGCGCGGCCTGCAGCACCGGGGACAGGTAGAGGTGGCTGACGCCGAGGTCGGCGAGGTACGGCACCACCGAGGACGCGTCCGCGAACGTGAAGCCGGCATGGAGCTGGAGGCGGTAGGTGGCGGTCATCGGGTGGCGGTACCCGCTGCGCCGTCGCATGACACGCCGCCGCTCAGGTGGCGTCGGGCACGTTCGGGCGCTCCGCGCCGAGCGTGGTGTCGTCGCCGTGGCCCGTGTGCACGACGGTGTCGTCGGGCAGCGCGAACAGCCGGTCCCGGATCGAGCGGGCGAGCACGTCTGCGTCGCTGAAGGACCGCCCGGTCGCGCCGGGCCCGCCCTGGAACAGCGTGTCACCGCTGAACAGGCAGCCGAGCGCCTCGACGTACAGGCACACCGCACCGGGGGCGTGGCCGGGCGTGTGCAGGACCCGCACGCCGGTGCCTGCGACCTCCAGCTCCTGGCCGTCGGCCAGGTCGGCGTCCCACAGCTCGCCGGGATGGGTCAGCTCCCACAGCGGCCGGTCGCCGGGGTGCAGCAGGACCGGGGCCTGCACGCGCTCCCGCAGCGCCGGCGCCACGCGCACGTGGTCGTCGTGGGCGTGCGTGCACACGATCGCCCGGACCCGGCGGTCGCCGACGACCGCCATGATCGCGTCCACGTCGTGCGGCGCGTCGACGACCACGCACTCGGTGTCGTCGCCGAGGACCCACACGTTGTTGTCCACCTGGTGGGTCTCGCCGTCCAGCGAGAAGGTGCCGCTCGCCGTGCCGTGGTCGACCCGGAGGCCGGTCACAGGATCACCACGCTGCGCAGGACGCCGCCGTGACGCATCTTCTCGAACGCCGCCTCGACGTCGTCGAGCCCGATCTCCTCGGTGACGAACGCGTCGAGGTCCAGGCGGCCCTGGCGGTAGAGGTCGACCAGCATGGGGAAGTCGCGCGAGGGCAGGCAGTCGCCGTACCAGCTCGACTTCAGGGCGCCGCCGCGGCCGAAGACGTCGATGAGCGGCAGCTCCGGGACCTTCATCTCCGGCGTCGGGACCCCGACCAGGACCAGCGTGCCGGCCAGGTCACGGGCGTAGAAGGCCTGCTTCCAGGTCTCGGGGCGGCCCACGGCGTCGATCACGACGTCGGCGCCGAAGCCGCCGGTGAGCTCCTGGATCGCCGCGACCGGGTCCTGCTTCCCGCTGTCGACCGTGTGGGTGGCGCCCAGCTTCGTGGCCCACTCGAGCTTCTGCGGGTCCAGGTCCACCGCGATCACGGTCGTCGCCCCGGCGAGGGCCGCCCCGGCGACCGCCGCGGCGCCGACGCCGCCGCAGCCGATCACCGCGACGCTCTGGCCGCGCCGCACGTTGCCGGTGTTCATCGCCGCACCCAGCCCGGCCATCACGCCGCAGCCGAGCAGGCCCACGGCAGCCGCCCGCGCCGCGGGGTCAACCTTCGTGCACTGTCCCGCGTGGACGAGCGTCTTGTCCGCGAAGGAGCCGATGCCGAGCGCCGGGGTCAGCTCCGTGCCGTCCTCCAGCGTCATCCTCTGCGCGGCGTTGTGGGTCGCGAAGCAGTACCACGGCTCGCCGCGGGTGCAGGCCCGGCAGGTGCCGCACACGGCACGCCAGTTCAGCACCACGACGTCACCGGGTGCGACCGAGTCGACGCCCTCCCCCACCGACTCGACCACGCCCGCGGCCTCGTGGCCGAGCAGGAACGGGAAGTCGTCGTTGATGCCGCCCTCGCGGTAGTGCAGGTCGGTGTGGCAGACGCCGCAGGCCTGCACCGCCACGACGGCCTCGCCGGGCTCCGGGTCGGGGACGTTGACGGTCTCGATCGAGACCGGCTCGCCCTTGCCCCTCGCGACCACGCCACGGACCTGCTGCATGCGACCTCCTGGGTGTACGACGCTGCGGATGTGCTGCGGGTGTGGGGAGCAGGCTAACCGGCGAGCAGCACGCCCGTGGTGGCGACGTAGGCCAGGACCAGCAGCGCGCCGACCACGCGCGGCAGCACCCCGGTGCGCAGCGCGGTGAGCAGCACCAGCGGCAGCAGCGCCGTCAGCGCCGCGACGTCGAGGATCACGTTGTGCCGGCCGAGGCCCAGCGGGCTGACCAGTGCCGCCGCGCCCAGCGACACCGTCGCGTTGTAGCCGACCGACCCGACCGCTCCGGCGACGACGAGCTGGGTCAGGCCACGGCGGCGCGCGGCCCACACCAGCGCCACCATCTCGGCGCTCGTCGCGAGGGCCAGCACGGTCAGCCCGACCACCGAGTCGCCGACGTGCAGCACGTCCACCAGGCCCTCGGCGCCGCGCACGGCGAGAGCGCCGCCGAGCACCATGCCGAGCAGGCCCAGCAGCACCGTGAGCAGCGCGCGACCGGTGGCGCGGTCGTCGTGCGCCCGCCCATCGCCCCGCTCCTCGCCGCCCCGGTCGTCCTCGCTCAGCTCGGCGAGCTCGCCGACCATCGGCGGCCGCCGCTCCCGCCGCCACACCCAGGCCACCCCCGCGACGTAGAGCAGCACGAGGACGGCGCCCTCGAGGCGGCCGAGCAGCCCGTTGCGCAGGAACACCCATGCCACGGCGCCCAGGACCGCCGCCGCGACGCCGTACTGGAGCGCCTCGCGGCCGACGGGCAGCCGCGTGAGCAGCCCGGCCAGGCCCAGGGTCAGCGTGAGGATGACGAGGTTCGCGCCGATCGCGTCCCCGGCCGCGAGCGCGGGATGCCCCTGCCCGGAGGCGAGCATCGAGGTGACGGCCTCCTCCGGCTCGGCGCCGGCCAGCAGCAGCCCCAGCGCCAGCACGCTGGTCCCGAGCCGCGCCGAGGCGCCGACGACGTTCTCCGCGAACGCCTCCGCGCCGGCCGTCAGCAGGACCGCTCCCGCGACGAGCAGGAGGACGGCGAGGGAACCGGTCACCGGCCCATCCTGCTGCAGTCGGCCACTCGATGGCGGACCTGCCGCTCAGTGGAAGTCCAGCGCCCGCCGCACCCAGTCCACGGTCTCGTCCGCCCAGCCGAGCAGCCGCAGGCCGGCCGTGATGTTCTGCGGGGGGCGCTCGACCAGCGTGTCGCGCCGCAGCAGCCGGTTGAAGTCCACCGCGACCGGCCTCTGTCGCTCGCGGCCGTCGGCGTGGCGGAACACCACCCCGGCGTCCGACATGACGGTGACGACCTCCTGCGCCAGCACGCCGTACGCCACGGTCGTCGGGTGGACGCCGTCCAGGGAGAACAGTCCGCCGGTGGCGCGGCCCCCGGCTCCGTCGCCGGTGAGGAAGCGTGAGTCCGGCACCGGCCGCAAGGCCGCCAGCGCGGGGGGCAGCGGGTACGGCGTCCACCAGCCGGGTCGCGCCTGCGGGTCGTCGATGTAGCGCCGGGCGGCCAGCCGGTCCAGGAGTCCGGCGAGGTCGAGCAGCCGCCAGTCCCGCGGCGGACCGGCGTCGCCGGATCGGGCCCGGTGCACAGCGGCCTCGATGGCGTCGTTGTAGCAGTCGACGGCCGCGTCGACCGCGCGGGCCTCGTCTCCGGTGAGGTGGGGGTCCTGCGCCGCGTCGAACGCCGCGTCGTCGACCCACGGCCGCGTGTAGTAGGGGAAGTACCTCGACCCGGGAGCCATCTTGCGACCGACCCCGCGCGCGATCGGGGCGATCGTGACGTGCGGGACCGTCCCCCAGATGACGTGCCGCGCCCCTACCCGGCCGACGGCGGTGACCAGCTCTGCGAGCTCGGCCTCGAAATGCTGCGGTGTCCACACGGTGTAGGCGCTCTTGCGTTTGAGGTCGCGGAAGTCCGCGCCGCTCCAGCGCACGGCGAGCCTGGTCACGCACGGGAGCACGTTGTTGGCACCCAGGAGGACGACGAGCGTCTCGATCCCGGAGCCGGTCCGGTCGGCGCCCTCCTCCCCCAGCGCCCGCGCCGCGTCGAGCAGAGTCAGGTCCGCGTCCTCGGCACTCGAAGGGTAGACCCGCAGTGCCGCCCGGTCGCCGTTGTTCTCGACGACCTGCTTGACGAGGTCGTCGTGGGGCCTGCCGATGTCGTCCCGGCAGGTGCGCGCGGTCCGGTCGAGCACGTCACGCAGGTCCCACCCGTAGACCGCCAGGTCGTGCAGGTAGCCCGTCAGCGCCGGCACGGCCGTCCCCGGCCCGCGTTCCCAGTAGTCCTCCACCCGGTCCATGAACGACCTGACTGAGAAGAGCGCCAGAGCCTCCTCCCACGGGTCCATGTCGGCGCCGTAGGACGCCTCGAGCCGCCGGACGAGCAGCTCGAGGTTCAGCGGGAGGCCGCCGAACCCGGCGTAACGGGGATAGCGGTAGCGGTCCAGGCAGCCGAGCTCGTAGGCGATGATCGCCGGGAAGGAGAGGTCGGTGTGGAACACCGACCCGCTCTGGAAGCCGTGGGCCAGGGAGTCCCCGAGCACCACGAGCCGGTGGAGTGGCTCGCCCTCCTCGGTGACGGTGACGGGGATGCCGAGCGTGGGGTCGGTGACCGGCACCCGCTCCGGCCCGTGCAGCACCCGTTCGCGAACCTCGTCCGGCGTCCCCGCAGGCACCTGCGGGTCAGCCATCGCCGCCAGCCCCGACGGTGCACCGCGCGTAGAGCACGTCACAGACCACCTCGGCGACCGCGGCCACGCGGAACCGTCGGTCCAGGTCGACCCGCACCCGCTCGGCCGCCTCCTCGCCCATGGCGTCGAGCATCAGCCGGTAGCCCGAGCCCTGCACGATGCGCCAGAACGCCTCCGCCGTGACCGGATGACGCAGGGTCTCCTCCACCACGACCGGTGGCGGCAGCCCGGCGCGGGCGAAGACCCCGGCCAGCTTGGCGGCCGTGTCGATCCGGCCCCACGACAGCGTCGAGGCGCGGACGTCGAGGTCGGGACGTTCGGCGGCGACCGCGTCGAGGTAGAGCGACTGGCCCGGCTCCAGGGACCGCGCGCCCCAGGTGGTGACCGCGAGCGTTCCCCCGCGCCGGAGCGGCCTGGCGAGCCCGGCCACCGCGGCGGGCAGGTCCCGGGCGAAGTACAGCCCGAGCACGCACACCACCAGGTCCGCGCTCGCGGGGGGCACCCGCAGGTCCTCCAGGTCGCCGACGACGAACCTGACATGGTCGAGACCGGCGGCGGCCGCCTTCCCCCGTGCTCGCCGCAGCTGGCCCTCTGAGAGGTCGATGCCGACGACCGTGCCGGCTGGACCGACGGCCCGTGCGGCGGGCAGGGCCGAGGCTCCGGTGCCGCAGCACACGTCGACGACGCGCTCCCCCTCCGCCGGAGTGGCCAGCTCGACGGTGCGACGCCCGAGCCGGTCCCAGAAGAACAGCGCAGGGTCGTCGAAGTGAGGAGCGGCCGCGTCGAACGTGGCACGCACCAGCGCCCGGGTCCGGTCCTCGGGGAGCACCGCGATCTCCATCGCGCGAGGCTCAGAAGTAGCCGCGGCCGCGCGCACAGCGGGCCGCCGCGCCGGGCGCGAGGACGCGGCAGACGGACGTCCTCGGGTCCGCCGTGCCGGAGAACGATCCCGGGTCGGAGGGCAACGGACCGGACGGGTAGCCCTGGGGCCGGCGGAGCACCGCCAGCACCTTGCCCGTGCTGTCCTTGACATCCACGTCGAGGAAGAAGATGTCGCAGGGCACAGCCCGGTCCACGGTGCGGGTCTGGACGGGTACGACGAGCCCCGCCAGTGCGGGAGCGCGGGCCGCTGCGGCCGCGGGCCGGGCAGCGAGGTCCCTGGGAGCCTCCAGCACGTGGGCCGAGGCGCGACCCGCCCAGGCGTTGCGCGGCAGGAGCTGGGCGGCGACCGCGTCGTCCAGGCGCGGGAGCTCGTCGACGAGCCTTCCGGCGAGCGCGGCCGAATCGGCGGGTGCGGGTCGATCCGCGGGAGCGGCCTCGTCGGCAGCCGGGTCGCCGGCAGCCGGGTCGTCGGCAGCCGGTGGCGGCTTCTGCCGCCCGGGGGTACTGCGGCGCTTGCGTGGTGTGGGCATGGACACCATCCCTGGGTCGAGGCCGGTCGAAGGGCGCGGTGTGTGCGCGGTGAGGCGTGGGGGGCCTGAGCCGGCGCCCCGGGCGGGACCGCACCGGCCACGGCGCGCGGCCGTGCCGGTGCGGTCGGGTCGCGGTCAGATCCCGAACGCGCCCAGGATGCCCGGCAGGGCCGGTACCACGGTGCCCATCAGGTCGCTGAACCAGTCCGACGGCTCGACGCCCGCGGCCCCGCCGCGTGCCATCCCACCGGGGGTCCGGTCCACGGGCGCGGCCTGCACGGGAAGCCGCCATTGCTGCGTTGCGTCGATCATCTCGACACTCCTCACTGTTGGTTGTGGTTCTTCGTCTCAGACGCCGGCATGTCGCCTAGACGCCGTACAGCACCGCGTAGCACATCTGCTGCGCCAGGCCGGTCAGTCCCTCGCATGAGGTCTGCGAGGCGTGCACGCCGTCGTCCGCGGCGGCGCCGAGGGTCCGGTCGGGCA
Source organism: Nocardioidaceae bacterium (assembly GCA_025927595.1). Lineage (GTDB taxonomy): Bacteria > Actinomycetota > Actinomycetes > Propionibacteriales > Nocardioidaceae > Nocardioides_B. The sequence goes on from JAICLD010000044.1 coordinate 14,513, forward strand.
GGACCGTCCGGGTGATGGGGGCGGACGCGAGCGGCAGGTTCGACAGCATGGTGAGCCCTTCGGGTCAGGTCGTGAGGTAGCGGTGGTACGGCGACAGGGTGACCGGCAGCGCGTCGCTCACGTCGATGGTGAACATGTAGACCGACCTCGCGCGCCGGTCGTTGACGGGGTCGAAGAACGTGACGCGGACGTCCCAGCAGTCGGAGTCCATCCGGCAGTAGGGGCTCTTCGACACCTCGATGCTGTCCAGGGTGTAGAGCTCGTCGGAGGCGCCCGGCACGAGGTTGCGACCGGACAGGAACCCGTCGGCGATGCCCGCTCCGAACTGGTAGGCGTTGGTCGCGGCGAAGTTCAGGGCCCGGTCCTGCGGCGCCTGCCCGAGGTTGCGGCACTCGAAGTAGACCTTGTCCAGGAAGCTGCGGATCATCAGCCGGACGTAGTTCTCGTCCACGTCGATGGTCCCGGTCAGCGCTCGGATCACGCCGTCCACCAGCTGGGTCTCGTTCCAGGCGTAGAGACCGCGCGGCTGCGCCACCACGACCGGCACCACCTGGCCGGAGAACAGCTGCACCGTCCGGTTGGTCAGCACGCCCGGGAGCGACACCCGAGCGACGTAGCCCTCGTCCTCGAGCGGCAGCGCCTCGGCACGCAGGGCCTGACGCAGCGGACCGTAGACGTCCTCTGGGTACGTCGGCTCCGCCTCGATCGCGTAGATCGGGGTGAGGTCCAGGTTGAGCGTCCAGATCAGCTTCGTCGACTCCGACGGCCGCTGGTCGAGGTAGTCGGACAGCTGGAAGACGTCGTACGGGTTCGGCGAGACCAGGACCGTCGTGCCGTCCTCACCCGCGCGGGGGTAGTCGGGCATCAGCTGCCGGAAGGTGTCGCGACGTGCCTCGGTGCCGAAGTCGAACCCCACCGTCCCCAGCGCGAAGATGTACGACGTCGCGGCCATCGGGCATCCGCCGCAGCCGCCCGGCGGCTTGGCTCCGCCCGACTGGCACCCACAGGACGGCTGGACCCCCGAGGGGCCGGCGCCTGCGGAGGACGCCGAGGGGACCGCAGGCGGCGGTGCCGCGAAGGGCGGTGGCGCCTGCGGCGCAGACGGGGTCGCCGGAGCGGGCGGCTCGGGAACCGGAGCCGAGGGGGCCACGGCGGCGGCACCGAGCGGGCCAGGGGAACCGGCCTCGGGATCGATCACCGGTGCTGCTGGGGTCACGCCACCAGGCGGGTCCGCGGACCCATCGAAGTCTGCCACCGTCGTCCTCCTTTTTTTTTAGCCGTGAGCAAGGCGACCGCCCTGGGAACGTCCAGGGCTCCCGCCAGGAAGTGCTGGCACTCCACCGCCTCCGTCGGGTGGCAGGCGGCGGCGGACCCGAGGATCGCCGCCCCGACCTCGAGGGGGTCCAGCGGCTCTCCCTGGTCCGCCTGGAGGCTGAGCAGCAGGGCGGCGACACCCGCGACGACAGGCGTCGCGAAGCTGGTCCCCGTCATGTCGGCGGTGCCCCCTCCGGGCACCGCTCCGGTGAGGTCCTCACCGGGGGCGACCACGCCGTTGGTCCGGTAGAGCTCGCCGTAGTTGCTGATCGGCAGGGGCCGGCCGTCGCGACCGAGCGCCCCCACCGCGAGGACGGTCGACACCGCCGCGGGAACGTGCAGGCACGCGCAGCCGTCGTTGCCTGCCGCCGCGACCACCAGGACGTGCTGGTCCTCGCAGAGCTGCAGCGCCCGCTCGAGCAGGTGGTCGGCCTCGCCCGTGGGCGCCGCCTGCCCCCCGCTGATGTTGATGACGTGGGCGCCCGCGAGCACCGCCTGCTCGATGGCGCGAGCCAGGTCGAGCTGCGGGAGGTGATCCTCGCGCCCGTCCGCGAACACCGGGACCACGACCCCCGTGCACCCGGGTGCCGCGCCGGGGACGGCGGACTCCGGCCTACCGAAGACGAGGCTCGTGACATGGGTCCCGTGCCGTGACATCCGGCCCCCGGCGGCGGGCTCGCCGACCAAGGTGTCGAGCACTCGAAGCGAGGCACCTCGCAGGACCGGATGGCCGAGGTCGACCGGGCCGTCGAGCACCGCGACGGTGACCGATGGC
>JAICLD010000196.1 GCA_025927595.1 Nocardioidaceae bacterium
GACCGTCCCGCGGCCGGCGAGGTTGCGACGGGCGCACCGCACCGCCGCCGGGTGCAGGTCGGCGGCGTGCAGCTCCGCGGGCCCGTCCAGGGCGGAGACGACGGCCAGCCCGACCGCCCCGCTGCCGCAGCACAGGTCCACCACGACGGGGACCCCGTGAGCCTGCTCGCACCGGGCGACCGCCTCGCGGACCATCAGCGTGGTGCGCCGGCGCGGCACGAACACGCCCGGCTCCACGGCGACCCGCACCCCGGCCAGCTCCGCCCAGCCCAGCACCTGCTCGAGCGGGTGCCCCTCCGCCCTGTGTGCCACCATCGCGTCCAGCTCGGCGGCCGAGCCGGCCGCCTCCACCAGCAGGGCCGCCTCCTCCTCGGCGTACACGCAGCCGGCCACGCGCAGCCGGTCCACGACGTCCCGCGGGACGGCGGCGCTCACCCCGCGGACCCGGTCACCGCGGGCGCCGGCCGCGGTCCGCGGGCAGCGAGGACGGCCAGCCAGAGCAGCAGCGCCAGGAAGCCGGTCGTCGGCTGCGGGTCGCTGGCGGTGAGCAGCGCCCGCGACGGCACACGGCAGCGACAGGGGCCACCTGTCGGGGAGCGCGCGCCGCGGTCGGTCGCCTCGCTCATGCGGGCATGATGACCGACCCCGCCGCCGTGCGCCAGCGCGGCCCGCAGTGACGCCGGTCAGCGGGGGTGGACCGGACCGGGACGGGGTAGGGCAGGACCATGACCGACGTAGCGCCGACCGGCGGATCCGACGACCACTGCCCGCACTGCGGGGCGGCCCTGATCGAGGGGACCACGGACCTCGCCGGGACCCCCGACCACACCGAGGACGTCGACCTCTCCCGCGCCGAGCTGCGGCCCGGCCAGATGGTGAGGTCCGCGACGTGTCCCACGCCGGGCTGTCCGGGCCCGGACCAGGGGGCGCAGGTCTGACGGTGCTGCGCGTGCAGCTCGTCAGGGCCTCGCCGGGACTGCCGAGGGCCGCTTGACGGCGTACCGCACGTGGGTCGCGTACGGCGAGCTCCACGTGTGGAGCACCTCGAGGTCGAGATCCTGGTCGAATCCCTCGAACAGCAGCTTGCCGCTGCCCAGGACCACGGGAGCCGTGGAGATCGCGAGCTCGTCGACCACGCCGGCGGTCAGGCCCTGGCGGATCAGGTCGGCGCCGCCGCCCAGCGACACGTCAGCGTCGCCGGCGAGCTCGCGGGCCTTCTCCAGGGCGGCGTCGAGACCGTCGACGAACAGGAAGCCGGTGCCTGGGTCCGGCTGGTCCTCGGTCCGGTGGGTCAGCACGACCAGCGTGCCGGGGAACGGGTTCCGGCCGCCCCAGGCCCCCGCCGCGTCGTACATGTTCCGTCCGACGATCCCGCTGCCCAGCCCCTCGGTGAGCGCCTGGAAGTACTCGCGGTCTGCGCCGCTCATCCCGCCCGTGTCGCGGCCGTCGTCGCCGTACGACCAGGGCCCGCCCATCACCCAGTGGTGCAGGCGCTCGCCCCCGATGCCGAGGCCGTGCTGCGGGCCGTCGTGCGGCCCCACGATGTAGCCGTCCACCGACGTGGTGATGGCGGCGATGACCTTGCCCATGGTGTCCTCCCGGCGTCCGTCGAAGAGGTGGACCGGGCACCGTCACCGGACTCATCGCCGCGCCGGCACGTCTCGGAGCCCAGAGGCGCGCTGGACTAGTCGCGACGGGCCGGATCCGGCGTTTCCGCCCCCCGCCAGCCGCGTCGGGTGTGGGATCGTGCTGCGGGGTCACCGCCGAGGGGCGGACCGACGTCCTCCCCGCCGGGAGCAGCCATGTCCAGGTCCACTCGTTCGTTGGCAGCCGGGGTCGGGCTGAGCCTGATGGCGATGGTCCTCGCAGGCCCCGCGGCGGGACAGGACGGCCGCACGGCAGGGACTCCCGCTGACCCGCAACCCGTGCTGCAGGATCCTCTGGCCGACGTCGGCGCGCCTGCCCTCTCGTTCTCGGGACGCTACATCGCCTACCGCGCCATGCGGCTCGACCTGACGTCGGCACCTGTGCGGGTGCGGCGCGCCGACCTGCGCACCGGTGGGAACGAGCTGCTCAACCCCTCGATCGACGGCGGTGTGGCCGCCGGCCGCTACAGCAGTCCTCCGGTGATCTCGTGGGACGGCTCCCGGGTGGCGTTCAGCAGCGACGCCGCCCGCCTGGTGGCGCACGACGGCAACGGTCGCTTCGACGCCTTCGTCCGGGACGCCTCGACCGACACCACGCTCCTGGCGAGCGCCGCGCGCGACGGCGGGGCCGCGAACGGCGACACCGGCATGACCTCGTTGTCGAGGAACGGCCGCTACGTCGTCTTCACGAGTGCGTCGACCGACGTCGTCGCCGGGTCCACCACCACGAACGCCGACGTCTACAGGCGAGACCTCCGGACCCGCACGACGGTGCAGGTGACGGTGCGGCGCGACGGTTCCCCGTCGAGGGGTCCCGGCTCCACGAGCGCGGACGTGTCCGCGGACGGGAGGCTCGTCGCCTTCAACAGCTACGACACCGACCTCGCGCCGGCCGACGGCGCCGACCAGGACGCCGACCTGTTCATCCGCAACATGGCGACCGGAAGGACGCGTTGGCTGAGCAAGGGCGTGCCGGTTGGCGCGACTCCCTCCGGGGTGGTGATCTCCCCGGACGGGCGCTGGGTGTCCTCGCGTTGGATGGACGGCAGCCTTCACCTCACCAGGGTGGACACCGGCCGCACCTCGATGGTGGTGCCGGACGGCTACGCGCAGCTCGGGTCGTTCTCCAGCCGGCTGGGGCGGTTCGTGTTCATCTCGGGCGGCCGACCGTACGTGCGTGACCTGGCCACGAGCAGCGACACGGCGGTCTCCGTCCCCAGCGGCGGGTTCGCCACGACGGTGACCGTGTCCGGAGACGGTCGGTTCGCGGCGTACGACTGGGTCTCGGACGACGGCGGTGCCAGCAAGGTCTACCGGGTGGAGCTGTGACCGGCCTCCTGGACCGTCCGTGAGAGAAGGCAGAACTCATTGCCCTCCGGGTCGGCCAGCACCACCCAGCTGACCTCCGGTCCCTGCCCCACGTCCACGCGACGTCCGCCCAGGTCCAGCAGCCGCCCGAGCTCGTCGGCTGTCGGCACCCCGTCGGCCCGAAGGTCGAGGTGCAGCCGGTTCTTGACCGACTTCGTCTCGGGCACCGGCACCACGTCGATCGTGGGCCAGGACCCGTCGGGCGACCCGATGCTCATGACGCCGTCGTCCTCCTCGAGCACCTCCCAGCCGAGGATGCTGCACCAGAAGTCGGCGACCACCCGCGGTTGGTGCGCGTCGATGGCGATGACCGCTATCCGGCTGGACATGCCGCCATCTTGGCGCGTCGGGTCGTGACCGAGGCACGACACGCCGTCCGGTGCCAGCTCACGCGTTCCGATGCGGCGCGGTCACTCCGTGAGCAGCTCGCCGATGCGGCGTGCGACGTCCGCAGGGTCCAGCTTCAACGCGTCGGCTTGCACCGCCAGCTCGCAGACGACCCGTCCGGGCTCGACAGCCGCGGACCAGGGCGGCGTCAGGCTGAGACCGTCCTCCTCGAGGACGCCCAGCAGACGCGTGTTGACAACGTCCGGGTCACCCGCCGCGTGGAGACGGAACGTGCCCGTGTGCGGCACGGCCGGCTGCACGGTGACGTGGTCCGGCAGGTCGGCCGCCAGGGAACGCGCCCACGTGACGCACTCCCCCATCAGCGGGAGCTGGTCGCGCAGGCCCACGAGGGCGGCGACCGCCTCGGGCGTGACCCGGTAGATCGTTCCGCCCATGCGTCGACGCCAACGGCGGGCCTCCTCGATGACGTCGGGCGCACCTGCCAGAGCAGCACCGGCCAGCCCACCCAGCCCCTTGTAGAACGACACGTACGTCGTGTCCGCGAGCGCCGCGACCTCGGCGAGTGGCCGGCCGAGGTGGGTCTGCGCCTCCCAGATGCGAGCACCATCCAGGTGCAGGCGGATCCCGCGCTCCCGGCAGGCCGCCGACAGCGCCGCCAGCTCGTCGTAGGTGGGCACCAGGCAGCCGGCGTCACGCAGCGGCACCTCGACCAGGATGGCGGCCAGGCGGCCCGGCAGCGCAGCGAGGTGGTCGGCGGTGGCCACGGTGGGGCCGGTGGTCAGGTGCTCGACCTCCAGGTGCTGCAGGATCCGTGGCCCGTCGAGCTCGTGCACCAGCAGATGGCTGAGGTCGGGCATGGCGACACGGCGGCTGCCGGCGCGGTCGCACCAGACCCGCAGCGCCGCCTGCTGGGCCATCACGCCGGAGGGGAAGAACGCCGCGGCCTCGACGCCGAGCAGCTCGGCCACCTCCGACTCCACGCGCGTGACCGCGCCTTGCTCGCCGTAGCTGTCCCACTCCTCGATGCCCAGCTCCCGGCATGCCGCGGCAAGGTCGTGGAGGACATCGGCCGGGCTCCGGTGCCGGCGCCCCGACACGGTGCGTGTACAGGCGCGACCCGCGGCCCGCACCCGGTCGACCAAGTCCTGGTTCATCCAACGCCTCCTCGCCACCGTGCCAGCGGTCCACATCATCGCAGCGGGTCGCCGGTACCTCGTCCTGGGAGCGGTCGCGCACAGATTCCCGAGCCGAAGGCTCCACGAGCCCCTGTCGACGACGACCGAGGCCCGGCCCTCGCCGGTTCTCACGAGCAGGAGGGAGCTGATTCGGTACAGCACTCGGTAGGTGCCGCGCCGTGCCGACCGGACGCCGGCGTCACGAAACAGGGTATGCGTGCGTTCGTGACATTCGCGCCCCGGATTTCACTACGCTCTTACCTGTCGCCGCTCCTGTGGCGGCACGGCGACGAGAGCCTCGAACGGTGACCGTCCTGACGACGGAACCGGAGCCCTCGTGCGTCGCTTCAACCTGCCTGTCCTCCTTCTCGTCTCGTTGACGATGGTGGTGTGCTCGGTCGGTGGTGCGACCGCGGCGGCTCTCGTCACGGGGGCACAGATCAAGGACGGCACGGTCACGACGGCCGACGTGAGAGACGGCACCCTGAAGACCGCCGACCTGGCAGGCAGCGTCCTCACCAAGCTGGCCGGCGCGCCGGGGAAGACGGGACCGCAGGGGGTGCCCGGAAAGCAGGGCGAGCGCGGTGCGCCGGGTCCGGCCGGACCGGGACTGGAGTCGGTGGAGGACCTGGACGGGCTGGCGTGTCGACTGGGCACCCCGGGAGCCGGTGTCCTGCGCCTGTCGTACGAGAGAAACGGGAGCCTGGACGTCACATGCGTCCCCTCAGTGACCCGCCGACTCGCCGTTGACGTCGCCGGCGACGGTCAGGTCGTCAGCGAACCAGAAGGCATCGCGTGCCGGCAGTCGAGTGGCGACTGTGTCGAGGATGTGCTCGACGGGGATGCTCTCACTCTGACCGCGACCCCGACCCAAGGCTGGGTCTTCGACGGTTGGACCGGGGCCTGCGCGGGGGATCAGACCTGCCGTGTGCCGATGAACGGGGACACAACGGTCGGCGCGAGCTTCACGCAGATGTTCGACTTCGGCCTGACGGTGACTGCACGCACGACCCAGACCACAGTCGACGTGTCAGGCCATGCTCCCTGCACAGCGCCAGCGGGATACAAGGACACCTACTGCACCTACTCCGTCCCGGCCGGCACCGTCCTGGAGCTGCGGAATGACGTACCTGGCTACTTCGGCGGCGCCTGCGATGCAGCCGCCGAGGCGATGGGGTCGTGCACCATCACGATGAACCAGTCGCAGTGGGAGTACTTCACTGCCGGCGGGTGACGACCGGCGTCCGTCCACCAGGAGAGCCATCACCTGCACTCCGGATAGTCCGTCGCCTCCCTGAAGAGCCCCCGAGCACCTGTGTGACTTCGTCAGCGGCGACCGTCGGCACAGCGACCGCTGGCCCAGAGTGGGACGCTTCTCGATCTGCCGGCGAAGCCTGCGGCGCGGGTCGCTGGCCCGGCACCGGCGTCGACCTCGAAGGGTTGATCGTCCCGGAGATGGAGCTCGGAGCGGTCCACCACACGCCGTAGGGTGCCGCTGTGACCGAGATCCGTCCGGCGAGGCTGGTGGCCATCTCGC
>JAICLD010000089.1 GCA_025927595.1 Nocardioidaceae bacterium
CACGAACCCGCCGTGGACCTCGCCGTAGTGCAGGGAGGCCCGGTCCCGCATCCGCTCGTCGGCGCCCCACTGGGCCCGGGAGTAGATCCTCGGCTTCGGCGTCACCGTGGCCGCCGCCAGGGCGGCACCCGCCGCCGCGCTTCCGGAGGACGCCGCGACGGTCGACGATGCCGGGGCCGCCGAGGACGCCGTCGGGCGTCCGGTGTCGATGGCCGGCCCCGCCACGGTGGAGCCGGCGTCGGCACCGGGGTCCACGAGCGCGATCCGCATCCCGCGGGGAGCCTCGCCGGTGGGCGTGACGGCCTTGACCTGGAGGCGATCGACCGCGCCGACGTAGATCGGGTCGGTGCCCGGGGTGGCCTCGCGACCCTCGGCGCTGCTGGGGTCGGGACCCTCCTCCCGCTCGTAGGGCACCGTCGTCCAGCCGGACCAGGTGCCCCGCCGCTCGGTGCGGACCGACACCGTGATCGTGCCGTCCGGCAGCCGGGTCCCGGGTGCCCACGTCACCCCCACGGTGGCGAGCCCGTCGACGCGCTCGGGCGCGGACAGCGCGGCGAGGTCGGCCGTCAGGACGGCCGTGGGGGCGGCGGCCAGGGCCGCTGCGGCCGGCGCCCCGGCTGCGCGCCGCGGCGAGCCGGGCTGGCGCAGGGCACGCACGCCGGCCCGGCTGACGCCGGTCAGCGGGACGGAGCGGACCGAAGGGCGCACCGGCTCGGCCGAGACCAGGGACCGGGCGGCACCGCTGTCGTCCGTCGCCGTGGCGGGTGCTGCCACGGAGCCGCTGGTGCCGCCGGAGCCGCCGGACCCCGCGCTACCGGACGGGCCGACGATGTCGATGCTGACCAGGTTGGCCGCAGGCGCGGTGACGGCGGCCACCACGCCGAGGGCCAGGGCCTGCTGGCACAGGAGCACGAAGCGGCTTCTGTCGGAAGGCATGCGGGGGTACTCCTGAGGGGGAAGACAGTCACATCAACCACAAATGTCACACCCGCCCCAGGGCCCTGCAAGGGGTTCGTTTCAACTACACGTCTGTAATTCGTCCGGAGCCGAGGGGCTCAGACGTCGGCGCCGAGCTCCTCGTCGACCTCGCTCTCCTCGCTCTCCTCGGAGTTCACGTCGTCGCCGTCGTCGTCGTAGCCGAGGTAGCGGATGCCCTCGTCCACAGGGCCGTCGTAGCCGAGGGCGCCCTTCTCGAGGATCAGCACCCGGTCGCACATCTTCCGCACCGACGCCGGCGCGTGGCTGACGTAGAACATCGTGCGACCCTCTGCGCGGATCTCGTCCATGCGCGCGACGCACTTGCGCTTGAACGGCCGGTCCCCCACGGCGAGCACCTCGTCGACGAGGAAGATGTCGCAGTCGGTGTGCACGGCGACCGCGAAGCCCAGCCGGGAGAACATGCCGGAGGAGTAGTGGCCGACGGGGGTGTCGAGGAAGCGGCCGATGTCGGCGAACTCGACGATCTGGTCGAACTTCCGTCTGGTCTCCGCCTCGCTCATGCCGAGGATGGCGGCGTTGAGGAAGACGTTGTCGCGGCCGGTGAGCTGGGGGTGGAAGCCCGCGCCGGTGGCGATCAGCCCTGCGATCCGGCCCCGGGTGAGCACCTGGCCGGAGTCCGGCTTCATCACGCCGCTGATCAGCTTCAGCAGCGTGCTCTTGCCCGAGCCGTTGAGGCCCATCAGGCCCACCGACTCGCCCTGCTCGATCGTGAACGACACGTCCTTGACCGCGTCGAAGGTGTCGCTGATCTGCTGGCGCCGCATCGCCGCGATCGTGATCTGCTTGATCGTGCGGTGGTAGCGCATCGTGAACTTCTTGGTCGCGTGGTCCGCGACGATCGAGGCCGCCATCTCAGAGCCGCTCCGCGAAGCGGCCCTCGAGGCGGCTGAATGCCACCTGGCACAGGACCAGGACCACGAACGACGCCGCGAGCATCACCCACCCGAGCAGGAACAGGTGGTGCGGCAGGTGCGGGAAGCCGATGGTCGACGGGTCCCCTCCCTGGAGGCAGATCTTCGGGGCGTGGCGCCCGCAGGTCGGCAGGCTCGGCACCCAGAACGCCCGCTGCAGCAGCAGCACGCTGATCGTCAGCGGGTTTGCCAGGTAGATCCCGAAGAACACCGTGGTCCGGATCCCGCTGGTCGCCAGCTTCGAGAACGGGTAGATCATCGGGACGACCCAGTGGGTGAAGATCATCAGCGTCGAGACGATGTTCTGGAAGTCCTTGAAGAACACGTTCATCGACGCGAAGAGCAGGGCGAGCGCGGTCCCGAGCACCGTGATGATCGCGAGCCCCAGCACGCCGGCGTAGATGCCCTGCAGGTCCGGCTGCCAGCCGACGGCGATCGCTCCGACCAGCAGGATCAGCAGCTGCGGGAAGGTGTGGATCGCCGACACGATCACCGAGGCGACCGGGAACATCTCCCGCGGCATCGCCATCTTCCGCACGATCGCCTTGTTCCGCACGATGGAGCGGGTGCCCGAGGAGAACGTCTCGGTGAAGAAGTGCACGCCCACGATCGCGGAGAACATGTGGATCGCGAAGTTCGGCACGGACTTGTGCAGGCCGAGCACCAGCCCGATCACGAAGAAGTACATGCAGAACCGCACGAGCGGCTGCACGTAGGACCACATCAGTCCCAGCAGCGAGCCCTGGTAGCGGGCCTGGATCTCCTTCTGCACGATCAGCTTCAGGAGGTAGTGGCGGCGGAAGACGTCGAGCAGCCCGCCGCCGGAGAAGGACGGCCGCAGCGGCACGTCCTCCAGCTGCACGGCCCGCGCCGGCTCGAGATGGGTGGTCACGCGTTCTCCTGACCGGACGAGGCCTCGAAGGTCTTCGCCCACTGGCCGGGCGAGACGATGTGGTCCAGCGCCTGGCGGTACTCCCGCGCCAGCCCCGGCCACTCCCGGTAGAGCCGCTGGTGGATCTCGAGCGTCCGGCGGAGCAGGTCCCGGAACTCGTCGGGGTCGCGCTGGTGCCAGGCGGCGCCGGCGCCGTCGGGCATCGAGACCACGACGGAGTCGAACTGGGAGATCATCCACCACTTGGCGTCGAGAGCCGCGAGCCGCGCCTCCGGGAACCGACCTGCCAGCTCCCGCTTGGGCAGCGCCTGGCGGACGGCGCTGGTGGCGGCGGAGGCCAGCTGGCCGACCTTGCCCTTGGGCAGCGTCGGGTCCGCCCCACGCTTCGGCGGCTTCTCGCGGCGCACCGGCGGGAACGCGTCCGGGTCGGCCTCGGTCTGCGCGTCGGGATAGCGGCTGCGCAGCGCCCGCAGCTGCGGCAGCTTGGTGGTCAGCTCCTCGTGCAGCCGCTCCGGACCGGCCAGCACGTCCTCGAGAGCGAGGTGGCGGAGCTCGGCGGTGGAGTACTGGAGCGCGAACAGGTGCTTGACCTGGTGGTTGAAGCTCTCGCGCACCAGCCGGCCGCCGTGCTCGTAGGGCGAGTGCAGCAGCGCGGCGATGAACCGGTTGCGCTGGTGGAAGTAGGACTGCCAGTCCAGGGCGTCGTTCTTGTCGCTCCACGGCACGTGCCACACGGCGGTACCGGGCAGGCTGACGGTCGGGAAGCCGGCCTCGGAGGCCCGGACGCCGTACTCGGAGTCGTCCCACTTGATGAACAGCGGCAGGCTCAGCCCCACGGTGCGCAGCACCTCGGTGGGGATCAGGCACATGAACCAGCCGTTGAAGTCGACGTCGATGCGGCGGTGCAGCCAGCGCGACGAGCGCAGGTTCCGCTCCCCGAAGTCCCAGTCGGGCTGGACCGTGGGCGGCGACATCCACCAGAACCGGTAGCGGTTGACGATCTCGCCGAAGCTGTGCAGCCGGGACTTGGCGTAGAGGCTGAACATGTGGCCGCCGACGATCGTCGGGCGGCGGCACAGGTCGCCGAACGTGACCGCGCGCACGATGCTCTCGGGCTCGCACACCACGTCGTCGTCCATGCACATCATGTACGTCGACCGGCCGGCCTCGAGCGTCTCGAGCTGGGCGCGTGCATAGCCGCCGGATCCACCCATGTTCGCCTGCTCGATGACCCGCAGCCGGTCGCCCAGCGCCTCGCGGGCGGCCGGGAACGCCGGCGCGTCGGCGACCTTGCGGGTGCCCTGCTCGGCGACGACGACCTCGTCGAGGACGGCGGAGACGTCGGGGTCGCCGCCGATCTGGGCGAGCAGGTCGGCGCAGAAGTCCGGGCGGTTCATCGTGGTGATGCCGACCGTGACCGTCCCGGGCTCGGCCCGGTCGGCGGGGACGTCGGCGACCCAGGCCGCCTCCTCCAGCACCGCGCCGTCGGGCCCCGCGACGATGTCGAACCAGTACCACCCGCCGTCGGCGAACGTCGCCAGCGACAGGTCGAAGGAGAGCTCCGCGACGTCGTCGCCCCGGACGGTCTCGTCGTCGACCCGCTGGGCCCGGCCGTCCGGCATCGAGCGGTAGACGATCACGGAGGCGTCGTGGCCGCTGAGCCGCACGGTGAGCGTGACGTGGGACACCACCGTCCACCTCCGCCAGTAGCTCGCGGCGAAGGCGTTGAAGTAGGTGCCGAAGGAGATCCGGTCCGACTCGTGGACCCGGTAGCGGCGCCGTCCGAGCACGGCGTGCGGGTCCGGCTCGACCTGCGCGTTCGGCTCGGCGGGTGGGATCCTGCCGCGCTGCTTGAGCGTCAGGCCGGTCGTGTTCACGTCCAGCTGCGCCCGGTCGGGGTCGACGTACAGCGGGAGGACGTCGGTGTCGCGGGAGGTCGGCAGCACCACCCGCTGCAGCACCCGGCGCACGGTGCCCTGCCCCTGACTCTCTCCCTCGCGCTGGGACCCGCTCATGCGTCGGCCTCGCCGCTGCGCAGGGCCGCGCCGTCCGCGAAGTGCGGCCGGAGCCTGTTGTCGTACATCGACAGCGCCGAGCCGATCGCCATGTGCATGTCGAGGTACTGGTAGGTCCCGAGCCGGCCGCCGAACAGCACCATCGGCTCCTGGGCGGCGAGCTCGCGGTAGCGGAGCAGCTTGTCCCGGTCCTCGGCGGTGTTCACCGGGTAGTAGGGCTCGTCGCCCTTCTCGGCGAAGCGGGAGTACTCCCGCATGATCACGGTCCGGTCTCCCGGGTAGCGGCGCTCCGGGTGGAAGTGCCGGAACTCGTGGATCCGGGTGTAGGGCACCTCCGGGTCGGGGTAGTTCATCACCGGCGTGCCCTGGAAGTCCCCCGTGTCGACGACCTCCCGCTCGAAGTCGAGCGTCCGCCAGGACAGCTCGCCCTCGCTGCGGCCGAAGTACTCGTCGATGGGGCCGGTGTAGACGACCGGCACCATGCCGACGTACTCGTCGCGGACGTCGAAGAAGTCGGTGTCGAGGCGCACCTCGATGTTCTCGTGGTCGGCCATGCGCTCGAGCCACGCGGTGTAGCCGTCGACGGGGAGGCCCTCGTAGGTGTCGTTGAAGTAGCGGTTGTCGTAGGTGTAGCGCACCGGCAGCCGGCTGATGATGTCCGCGGACAGCTGCTCGGGGTCGGTCTGCCACTGCTTGGCGGTGTAGTGGGCGATGAACGCCTCGTAGAGCGGCCGCCCGATCAGGGAGACCCCCTTCTCCACGAAGTTGTCCGGCTCCTTGTCGCCGAGCTCGGCGGCCTGCTCCCGGATCAGCGCTCGGGCCTCGTCCGGGCTGTAGGCCGCGTCGAAGAACTGGTTGATCGTGCCGAGGTTGATCGGCATCGGGTACACCTGCCCGCGGTGGCTGGTGTAGACGCGGTGCTGGTAGCCGGTGAAGTCGGTGAACCGGTTGACGTACTCCCAGACCCGCTTGTTGGAGGTGTGGAACAGGTGCGCGCCGTAGCGGTGCACCTCGATGCCGGTCTCCGGGTCGTCCTCGCTGTAGGCGTTGCCGCCGATGTGGGCGCGGCGCTCCAGCACGAGGACCTTCAGACCGAGGTCGTTCGCACAGCGTTCGGCGACCGTCAGTCCGAAGAACCCGGACCCGACGACGACGAGGTCAGCGTCCACCACGACTCCTGTGAGAGGGGATCATGCCAGCGGTCAGTCTATCGGTCGGGCCGTCGGTGGACGGGCCGCCGCCCCGCTGCGGTTGGCTATCACGGTCCGGTAGGCGCGGGTCCGCACCGCCTCCGGCACGAGACGGTACCCGCCCCGGACGACGACGTTGCGGACGTACTGCCCCCGGGTGGTGATCCCGAGCCGGCGGAACCGGCGCTGCACCGCGAGCTCCGCGCGCAGCAGCCGCCGCCCCCCGCGCCGCGCGTAGGCACCGGCTCCGACCCGGTAGCAGACCAGCGGCTCGGCGAGGTTGGCCGGGCGGGCTCCGGCGTCGACCATCCGGGCGAACAGCAGGTAGTCCTCCATGAGCGCCATGTCGGTGTACCCGCCGGCCGCCTGCACGGCACTGCGCCGGTAGACCACGGTGGGGTGGTTGAACGGGTCCCGGAACGTGATGACCCGCCGGATCCGCTCGGGGTCCGTCGGCGGGGTACGTCGCCCGACGACGTCGTCGACCGAGGACCCGAACTCCAGCAGGCCGGTACCGACGATGTCGGCCCCGGCCTCGACGACGGGGATCTGCCGTGCGAAACGCTCCGGCAGGCTCACGTCGTCGGCGTCCATGCGCGCGACGATCTCGTGGTGGCACGCGGCCAGCCCCCGGTCGAGCGCCGGACCGAGCCCGACGTTGTGCTCCAGGACCAGGTGGTCGACCCGCACCGGGCTGGCCGCCACCAGCTCGCGGATCGTCGCCGCGAGCGCGTCGGGGACCGGCCCGTCCTGGACCAGGACCACCTGGTCGGGACGACGGGTCTGGTCGCGGACGCTCGAGGTGAACGCCTGCCGCAGGAAGGCCGGGTCGTCGTTGCGCCACACCGCGAGCAGCAGCGAGAACGGCTGGGGGACGCTCGACCGCCCTCCGGTTTCCGCTGTCACCGCGGTGACCGCCGTGTGCGGAGACCAGCCCGCCTCCCGCAGCACGACGCCGTTCGGGCGGGGTCGCGTCCTGACGCCGTCGAGCAGGCCGCGGCGCAGGGCCCGCAGCAGCGTGAGGCGGTCGCCGGAGCCGGCGAAGGTGCGGCCCCAGCGCCGTACCGTCGAGGCGGCGTAGAGCAGCTTCTCCCAGGGCGCGAGGCCGGTGCTGCGCGAGAACAGCCACACCTTGTTGCGCACCTCGAAGTAGAACCGCTCCCCCGGGTCGGCGTCGGTGGAGCCGAACGCGCGGGTCTTGTGCACGACGAGGCTGTCGGCGACGTACAGCCCGACGCGGCCGCGCAGCAGCCGGGTGGAGTACTCGAAGTCGTCGTTCCACAGGAAGTAGTCGGCCACCGGCAGGCCTCGCTCGCGCACGACGCCGGCGTCGCACATCACCGACACGAACGAGGCCGACCGCACCGGGACCGCGCCGACGGCCGCCGCCGCGGACCGCTGGGCGCGCGCGACGCCGGGCCGGGGCCGGGGGGTGTTCATCGGGTGGTCACGGCCGTCCGTCCACACCACCCGGCTGGCCAGCACCGCGGGCCGCTCGCCGCTCCTCCGGCCGTACGTCGACCAGGCAGCCACCAGCCGCTCGGCGGCCGTCGCGGTCGGGACGGTGTCGTCGTCGAGGAGCCAGAGCAGGTCCGGGTCGAGGCCCAGCCCGCGCTCGATGCCCGCGGCGAAGCCGCCGGCGCCGCCGGTGTTGCGGTCGAGCCGCACCGTCTCGAGGTCGTCGTGCTCGCGCTCCAGGGCGGCCAGGACATCGCAGGTGCCGTCGGTGCTCGCGTTGTCCACGACCACGACCCGGTGAAGGGGCAGGGTCTGGGTGTGCAGCGCGGCGAGGGACTCCACCAGCAGGTCCCGCCGGTTCCAGGTGACGACCACCGCGACGACCACCGGCGGGTGCGTCGGGGGGCTGCCGGCACTCACACGGCGCACCCTACCCACGGCAGGCCTGATGGATGGCCTGATGGGGTGGCCCGCCGGGCGCCCCCGCGCCCCACGACGCACTCAGCAGGACGCGGACAGGTCGGTGGACTCGTTGGCGGCGTAGCCGTCGTGCAGGTTGCCGATCGAGCCACCCACGGTCTGTCGGTGCGTGCGGGTGAAGCCCTTCTTGTGCTTCGGCGCGGCGGCGGGCGCGGGGCCCCCCGACGTGCCGCTCTCGGAGCGCCGGACCGCAGCAGCGACCATGCTGTGGACCCGGTCGATGTCCGGGTGGCCGGTGTCGATCGCCGGCGGCACGAACGAGACGGTGCGCACCGGCTGGGTCCGGGCCTTCATCGCGAGCTCGGCGAACCGGCCGAGCTCGGACGCGGGCAGGTCGGTGGTCACCAGCTTCTCGCTGGCCTTGGCGATCGCCTCGAACTTCGTCACCACCGTGGCCGGCGACATCTGCTGGAGCATCGCGTTCATCACGCACTTCTGCCGGGCCATCCTCGAGTAGTCGTCGGCGCTCTCACGCGAGCGCGCGAACCACAGCGTCTGGAAGCCGTTGAGCCGCTGGACGCCCGGCTCGATGTGGCCGGTGATCGGCCCGCCAACGCCGCCGATCGGGATCCGGTCGCGCACGTTGAGCTTGAGCCCGCCCAGCGCCTGCACCATGCTGCGGAAGCCCTGGAGGTTCACCATCGCGTAGTAGTTCACCTTCAGCCCGGTGATCCCCTCGACGCCCTCGGCGGTGGCCTCGACGCCCGGGTTCGCGTAGCCCCTGAACAGCGACCGGTGGTCACCGGCCCACGTGGCGAGGCTGTTGAGCTCGCAGGTGGGGCAGTCGTAGGTGCGCGGGAACTGCGAGGCCATCACCGAGCCCTTGGCGAACGGGAAGTCCATCATGTTGCGCGGCAGCCCGAACAGGATCGTCCGTCCGGTGTCGGCGTCGATGCTGGCCACCGTGATGCTGTCCGGCCGCAGACCCCAGCGGTCGCGCCCGGAGTCGCCGCCGAGCAGCAGCACGTTGTAGCGCCCCTGGTGCGCGGCCGTCGCCGCGCCGTCGCCGAACATCGCGCTGACGAACCCGCGCTGGACCGACACCAGGTGGGAGGCGAAGAGCAACGAGCCCGCGACCGCGAAGCACAGCACGCCGTTGAGGGCGACCATCGCGAGGCGCTGGCCCTGCAGGAGCTGCAGCGGGCGGCCCAGCCGCCAGGCGTCGAGGAACAGCAGCGCCCAGCCGATCGCCAGCGCGCACAGCAGCAGCCGCAGGAAGCCGAGCACGAGCGTGCTGCTGGCCATCCAGTAGACGAGTCCGTGCCACAACGACCCGATCAGCAGCACCGCGACGAGCGTGCCCAGGCAGCTCAGCCAGACCCGGAGCGCGAGCCGCCCGACGTCGCGCCGACCGGCCACGAGCTGGGCGGAGCCCGGCACCACCAGCGTCATGACGAGCAGCGTGAGCGCCCGCCGGAACCGGACCCGGGCCACCGTCCGCGGGTCGACCCGCGGCACCGCGGTGGCCCCGCTCCCGGGGTTGCCGCGGCTCGAGGTGTGGGATGGCATGACGAGGCCCCTCCAGGGTGCGGCTTCGGGAACGCCTCCAGTATCACCAGCCACTGGCGTCACAGCGGCGACGGCGCGCCGGGCCGCTCCCCGCCGGGCGGCGCACCGGGTGCGGAGGGGGTCTGCGGGTACCGTCTGCGCCATGCCCGACCGCCGCGGACCCAGCCCGCACGGCTCCGACGAGCCGGACTTCGACTGGCTGTACGGCGGCCGGGGCGACGACGCGGGAGCGCGGCCGGCATCGCGGGACCCGGAGCCGACGCGGGTCCTGCCGACGACGAACCGGCCCTCGGGCGCGTCCCCGTCACCCCACCAGTCCCCCTACCAGTCCCCGGCCCCCTCCGGGCGCCGGAGGACGGAGCCGCCCCCGGGCGGGTCCGGGGGCGCGCGCCGCCGGATCCGTCCCCGGCTGGGATGGCTGCGCTACGCCCTGGTGCTGTGGGTGGTCTTCCTCGTCGCGGTGCCGCTGATCGCCTGGTCGAGGATCGAGAAGGTCGACGCGACGCCGCGCGGGCCCCGGCCCGCGGACCAGGGCGGGACGACGTACCTGCTGGTCGGCAGCGACAGCCGGGCGGGACTGACCCGCAAGCAGGAGCTGCAGTACGGCACCGGCAAAGGCGAGGGCCGCCGCACGGACACGATCATGCTGCTGCACACGGGCCACGGCCCGAACCTGCTGATGTCGATCCCCCGGGACTCCCTCGTGCCGATCCCCGGGCACGGGACCACCAAGATCAACGCCGCCTTCGCGTTCGGCGGCCCGCGGCTGCTCGTGCGCACCATCGAGCAGGACACCGGCATCCGCATCGACCACTACGTGGAGATCGGGTTCGCGGGCTTCGTCGGCGTCGTCGACGCGGTGGGCGGCATCCGGATCTGCCCCAAGAGCCCGATGCACGACCCGCTCGCGAAGCTCGACATCCCCAAGGGCTGCCAGCACGTCGACGGCCGGGTCGCCCTCGGCTACGCGCGCTCCCGGCACACCTCCGGGCTCGGCGACATCGACCGGGCGCGGCACCAGCGCGAGGTGGTCAGCGCCGTCGGCCACGCGGCCGTCTCGCCGTGGAGCGTGCTCAACCCGGTGCGCTACACCCGGCTGGCCCTGGCCGGCGCGGACTCGCTGCGGGTCGGCAAGGACACCGGGATGCTGGCGACGCTGCGGTTCGCCTGGGCCATGACCCGGGTCAACGGCACGACCGGCCTGACGTGCGGCGTCCCGATCTCCGACCTCGCGGTGCACTGGGACCCCGAGCGCTCGAAGAGGCTGTTCCGGCTGATCGCGCAGGACCGCACCGACGACGTACCCCGGCGGCTCTGCCGCCCCAGCGGCCTGGCCGGCCAGTGAGGGCTCGGCCCTCCCGGCGGCACCGTCCCCCCTCGAAGCAGGAGTGAGCGCATGGAGCACACCGTGGTCTACGACATGTCCCCCGGCGCGTCGGGGGCCTACTACGTGAGCGGGGAGGTCGTGTGGCACGCGGGTCACGTCTGTGTCGTCTCGACCACCACGCGGCTCGACGGGCAGCGGTTCCGGGCCCGTCTCCAGGTGGTCGCCCGGCCCACCCCGGAGCAGCGCCGGCGCGCCGAGGACTGGCGACGCCGGTTCGGCGGGCGGCGCTGAGCCGCGACCCGCCGCACCGGCTCAGCCCCACGACTCCTCGGTACGCCGCGCGAGGTCGGCCACCACGCCGGCCAGGTCGCCGGTGGTCTCGCGGACCCGGCGCTGACGGGTCGCACCGCCGCCGA
>JAICLD010000243.1 GCA_025927595.1 Nocardioidaceae bacterium
CGCAGCAGAGGCGTCAGGCGGGGCAGCACCTCCGGATCTGTCAGGACGGCCCAGATCCTCCGGCGGTCGGCGGCCACGACGGCCTCGGAGTCGGTCGTCGCGGAGAAGCGGTTCATCCCGCGAGTCTCGCACCCCTCGCGGGAGGGCCCGACCGCCGTGTCACACGGTCGACGACAGCCAGGAGGTCGAGCATCCGCTGCATCCGGACCACGCCTCCGCGGCGAGGCTGGGCGCCCAGGACCTCGTGCACGTCGGGGGACTCGACGTCCGGGCCGATCACAGCGAGCGCAGCAGGTCGGCGAAGAGGTCGTGCTCGTCCACGTCGAGGCCGCGGGTGGCGAACCACCCCGTCACCGTGCGGCAGTCCCGCATGAGGAAGTCCAGGCCCGCGGGGTTGGCCACGAGGTCGACGACCTGCGGGAGGTCGATGAGCACCAGCCGGTCGCCCGCGGCGAGCAGGTTGTACGGCGACAGGTCCCCGTGCGCCACGCCCTGCCGCACCAGCTCGGCCATCGCGTCGCGCAGCTGGTCCCAGTAGCCGACGAGCACGTCGCGCGAGGGCCGCGTCCCGGCCAGCCGCGGCGCCGCCTCCCCGTCCGCCGTCACGAGCTCCATCAGGATCTCGGTGCCGTCCAGCTGCACCGGGTAGGGGACCGGCACCCCGAGCGTCCAGAACCGGGTCAGCGCCTCCCACTCCGCCCACGCCCACTGGCCGGCCGCGACGGCGCGCCCGTGAGCGGTCTTCTTCGCGATCGCACGGGCGTCGCGGGACCTGCGGGTGCGCCGGCCCTCGGTGTAGGCGGCGCTGCGGTGGAAGCTGCGGTGCTCCTCCCCGCGGTACCGCTTGGCCGCCATCACGACGCACCGGGCCGGGTCGTCGGGGACGGCGCGCTCGAGGAGGTGGACCTCCGCCTCCTTGCCGGTCTTGAGGACGCCGAGCTCGGTGTCGACGGCGGCCTGGCTGGTCACGACCCAGTCCGGCCGGGGCTCCGGCCCGCGACAGCCGGCCTCCACCTCGAGCCAGGTGGACAGCCGCTGCCCGGCACCGGGCTCGTCGGTCGCCCGGAAGTCGAAGGTGAAGCGCGGGTCGAGGTCGCGGTCAGGGAACGAGGGGGACGTGCGGGCGGAGCCGTGGGTCATCGGAGTCGGTGCTTCCTGTGGGACGGAGGAGAGGGGCGCTGGACACGCTGGGCGCGCTGACGGCAGTACGCACGGGACGCCTCCTCTCGAGCACCGACAGCACCACCGCTGTCGTCGTACGACGCAGGGTGGCGCGAACCCCACCTCCCGGGCAACCGGATTTCCGGGGCAGGATGGGCCCATGGTGGACTACCGGACCGAGCACGCCCGCAGCATCGAGGACCCGGAGGGCTACTGGGGCGAGCAGGCCGCCCTCGTGGACTGGATCAGGAAGCCGACCCGGGTCCTGGACGACGACCGGCCGCCGTTCTACCGGTGGTTCCCCGACGCCACCCTGAACACCTGCTACAACGCGCTCGACCGCCACGTCGTCCACGGACACGGCGACCGCACGGCGCTGGTCTACGACAGCGCGGTCACCGACACCCGTGCCAGCCTCAGCTACGCCGAGCTGCTGGAGCACACCGCCGCCTTCGCCGGCGCCCTGCGCGGCTTCGGCGTGGGGCCCGGCGACCGGGTCGTCATCTACCTGCCGATGGTGCCGGAAGCGGTCGTCGCGATGCTCGCGTGCGCGCGCATCGGAGCGGTCCACAGCGTGGTGTTCGGCGGCTTCGCCCCCGCCGAGCTCGCGGTCCGCATCGACGACGCGCGCCCGACGGTGCTCGTGACCGCCTCCTGCGGCATCGAGCCGAGCCGGGTGGTGGAGTACAAGCCGATCGTCGACCGAGCGCTCGAGCTCGCGGAGCACCAGCCCGTCGCCGTCGTGGTGAAGCAGCGCCCTCAGGCGCCGGCCGAGCTCCTGGCCCCGCGCGACGTCGACTGGGACCTGGCCATGCAGGCCGGCCGGGAGGACCCCGCCGCCTGCGTCGAGGTGGCGGCCACGGACCCGCTCTACATCCTGTACACCTCCGGCACCACCGGGAGGCCCAAGGGGATCGTGCGCGACAACGGCGGTCACGCCGTCGCGATGGCCTGGTCGCTCCCCAACGTCTTCGACGTCCACGAGGGGCAGGTCTGGTGGACCGCCTCCGACGTGGGCTGGGTCGTCGGGCACTCCTACATCGTCTACGCGCCGCTGATCACCGGAGCCACGACCGTGCTGTACGAGGGCAAGCCGGTCGGCACGCCCGACGCGGGCGCGTTCTGGCGCGTGGCCGCCGAGCACCGGGTGGAGGCGCTGTTCACCGCCCCGACGGCCATCCGGGCGGTCAAGAAGGAGGACCCGGAGGGCCGGCTCCTCGAAGGCCACGACCTCTCGTCGTTCCGGACCCTGTTCCTGGCCGGGGAGCGGCTCGACCCGGACACCTACCGGTGGGCCACCGACGAGCTGGGGGTGCCGGTGGTGGACAACTGGTGGCAGACCGAGACCGGCTGGCCGATCGCGGCGAACCTGCGGGGTCTGGCCCCGATGCCGATCAAGCCCGGGTCGCCCACCGTCCCGGTCCCCGGGTACGACGTCGCGGTGCTCGGCGAGCGGGGGGAGCCGCTCGCCCCCGGCCAGGAGGGGGCGATCTGCCTGCGGCTGCCGCTGCCCCCGGGGACGCTCACGACGCTGTGGGGCGACGACGAGCGCTACGTCGCGTCGTACCTCACCGCGTTCGAGGGCTACTACCTCTCCGGCGACGGCGGGTACCTCGACGAGGACGGCTACCTGTTCGTGATGGGCCGCACCGACGACGTCATCAACGTCGCGGGACACCGGCTCTCGACCGGCTCCATGGAGGCGGTCATCGCGACGCACCCGGCCGTCGCGGAGTGCGCGGTGATCGGGGTGGCCGACCCGCTCAAGGGTCAGGTGCCGCGCGGCTTCGTGGTGCTCAAGTCCGGCGTCGAGGCCGACCCCGACGAGATCGCCGGCGAGCTCGTGGCCCTGGTGCGCGACCAGATCGGCGCCGTGGCGGCCTTCCGGGAGGTGGCGGTCGTCGGGGGCCTGCCGAAGACCCGCAGCGGCAAGGTGCTGCGCAAGACGATGCGCGAGATCGCGGACGGGGCGGACGCGCGGGTGCCGTCGACGATCGAGGACCCGGGGGTGCTGGACCGGCTGCGGCCGGCGCTGCGCCGCGACTGACCGCGTCGCTCGGCGGCCGGCGGCGCCGCGGTCAGTGGCCCCCGACGAGCGGCGCCATCACCCGCGCCGCGACGCTCGGCCGGCGGGTGAGGCGCTCCTCGGTGTCGGCGAGGGTCATCGCGCGCAGCCCCGCGTTCACCCCGAGCCAGCGCAGCGGCTCCGGCTCCCAGCGCCGCGACCGGTGCCCCACCCACGGCAGTCGGACGAGCTCGGTGTCGCGACCGAGCACGAGGTCGCGCAGGGTCCGGCCGGCCAGGTTCGTCGTGGCGACGCCGTCGCCGACGTACCCGCCGGCCCAGGCCAGCCCGGTGGCGCGGTCCAGCCCCACGGACGCGACCCAGTCCCGCGGGACCCCCAGCGCACCTCCCCAGGCGTGGCTGAACCGGACGCCGGCGAGCGTGGGGAACATCGAGACGACCGTCTCGCGCAGCATGGCGAAGACCCGCTCCTCCCGGTCGTGCTCGGGTCGCACGGCCGAGCCGAAGTGGTACGGCGCCCCACGACCACCGAACACCAGACGGCCGTCGGCGGTGCGCTGGCCGTAGACGACGAGGTGGCGGTGGTCGGTGAAGGTCTCGCGCTCGCGCAGGCCCACGCGCTCCCAGACGTCGTCGGGCAGCGGCTCGGTGGCCACGACGAGGGAGTACACCGGGGCGACCTCGCGGCGCAGCCCGGCGATCGCGGCGGTGTACCCCTCCGTGGCCCGGACCACCACCTCGGCGTGCACCGTGCCGTGGTCGGTGCGGACCCGGCCGGGGTCGATCTGCCGGACGCGGGTGCGCTCGTGGACCGTGCCGCCGCGCCGCTCGACCGTCCGGGCCAGGCCGCGCACCAGGCGGGCGGGGTGCAGGGCCGCGCAGTCCGGGGTGTAGGTCCCGCCGAGCACCCCGGTCGCGGCGAGCCTGGTGCGCGCCTCCGCTGCGTCGAGCAGCCGCAGGTCGTCCTCCCCGCGACCCCAGGCGCGAGCGGTGGCGACCTGCTCGCGGGCCCTCCGCAGCTGCGTGGGGGTCCTGGCGACCGCGACCGTCCC
>JAICLD010000096.1 GCA_025927595.1 Nocardioidaceae bacterium
GCCGAGGCGTTCGACAAGGTCGGCAAGGACGGCGTGATCACGGTCGAGGAGTCCAACACCATGGGCACCGAGCTCGAGTTCACCGAGGGGATGCAGTTCGACAAGGGCTACATCTCGCCGTACTTCGTCTCCGACGCCGAGCGCATGGAGGCCGTCCTCGACGACCCGTACATCCTCATCCACCAGGGCAAGATCGGCGCGATCGCCGACCTGCTTCCCCTGCTGGAGAAGGTCATCTCGGCCGGCAAGCCGCTGTTCATCCTCGCCGAGGACGTCGAGGGCGAGGCCCTGTCCACGCTGGTCGTGAACAAGATCCGCGGCACCTTCAACGCCGCCGCGGTCAAGGCGCCCGCCTTCGGTGACCGCCGCAAGGCCATGCTGCAGGACATCGCCACCCTCACCGGCGGCCAGGTCGTCTCCCCGGAGGTCGGCCTCAAGCTCGACCAGGTGGGTCTGGAGGTCCTCGGTCAGGCGCGACGCGTCACCATCACCAAGGACAACACCACGATCGTCGACGGTGCGGGCGACGCGTCCGAGGTCGCCGGCCGGGTCAACCAGATCAAGGCCGAGATCGAGAGCACCGACTCCGACTGGGACCGCGAGAAGCTCCAGGAGCGGCTCGCCAAGCTCGCCGGCGGGGTGTGCGTGGTCAAGGTCGGCGCCGCCACCGAGGTGGAGCTCAAGGAGAAGAAGCACCGCATCGAGGACGCCGTCTCCGCGACCCGCGCGGCCATCGAGGAGGGCATCATCGCCGGCGGCGGCTCGGCCCTCGTCCACGCGGCCAACGTGCTGCAGGACGGCCTCGGCCTGACCGGTGACGAGGCGACCGGTGCCCGCATCGTCGCCAAGGCCGCCGACGAGCCGCTGCGCTGGATCGCCGAGAACGGCGGGGTCAACGGGTACGTCGTCGTCGCCAAGGTCCGCGAGGGCAAGGCCGGCGAGGGGTACAACGCCGCCACCGAGCAGTACGGCGACCTCGTCGCCCAGGGCGTCCTCGACCCGGTCAAGGTGACCCGCTCGGCGCTGGTCAACGCCTCCTCGATCGCCGGCATGCTGCTCACGACCGAGACGCTGGTCGTCGACAAGCCGGAGGACGAGGACGACGCCCCGGCCGCCGGCCACGGCCACGGCCACGGTCACTGACGGACTGCGCCACCAGCAAGAGCAGCACCGACCACACGGACGCCGCCCGGACCACCGGGCGGCGTCCGTGCGTCTCGGGCCGACGACCGGTGCCGGTCACTCGGCCGCGTGCCAGCCCGAGCCGTCGTCGATGCCGTGGACCGACCAGGTCAGCACGACCTCGGGCTGCGTCGCCAGCCCGGCGGTGGCCCCCTGGTAGAGCGCGGAGCTGTAGAACGCGTCCGCCGCCTCCCGGTCCCGCCACACCTCGACGACGCGGTAGCCGCCCTCGACCGGTCCACCCGCGTGGAACAGGGCACCGGCCGGTGACCCGGACGCGTTGACCTGCGTGACCACGCTCTCGTACTCCTCCCGGGACAGGCCCGGGATCTCCGCCACCATCGCCAGCGCCATGACGCCCTCCTTCTAGTCGCGTGCTCGTCGGTGCGTGTCGACCCGAGCGTCGCGCGGCCGGACGGGGTGCCACCAGGAACAGCGACCGGCACACTGGGCGCATGGACGAGCGGCCGGCGTTCGCGGTGACGCTGCGTCGGCGGCGCGCGGAGGCGGGGCTGTCGCAGGAGCAGCTCGCCGAGCGCGCGGGTCTGAGCGTGCGGGGCCTGCGGTACCTCGAGGGCGGCCTGCGGCACCCGTACCGCAGCACGGCCGAGCGCCTCGCACAGGCACTGCGGCTCGGTCCCGAGGCCGCAGCGGCGCTGCTCGCCGCGGCATCGCGTCCGGCACCGGCCCGCCCGACGAGTCCTGGGGCCTCGGGGCTGCCGGTGCCGCCAGGCCCGCTGGTGGGGCGGGAGCGCGAGCTGCGGGCGGCCCTGCACCTGTGGGAGCGCGGCGACGTACGCCTGCTGACCGTCACGGGGGCGGGCGGCGTGGGCAAGACCCGGTTCGCGCTCGAGCTGGCGGCCCGGCTGGGGCAGGCCCGGGAGGCCACCGTGGTGTGGGCGCCGCTCGCGGACGTCGCGGACCCTGCGCTGGTCCCGGTGTCGGTGGCCCGGGCCGCCGGGGTCACGGTCGAAGACCCACAGCGGCTGCTCGAGGCCCTCGCCGGCACGCTGGCGGACCAGGTCCTCCTGCTCGACAACACCGAGCACCTGCTCGGCTCGGCGGCCTTCGTGGACGACCTGGTGAACCGCTGCCCGTCCCTGGCGGTGGTCGTCACCAGCCGCGCCTGCCTCGGGCTTCGGACCGAGCATCGCTTCCTCCTCGACCCGTTGCGCACACCCGAGTCGACCGCCGGAGCCGACGTGCACGCGCTGGCGGTCAACCCTGCCGTCGACCTGTTCGTCGCCAGGGCGCAGCACCTCGACCCCGACTTCACGCTCACGCCGGCCACCGCACCCGCCGTCGCCGAGATCTGCCGACGGCTCGAGGGCCTGCCGCTCGCGCTCGAGCTCGCCGCCGCACGCACCGCGGTCCTCCCGCCAGCGGCGATGTCCCGCCGGCTCGAGCACGGGCTGCCGCTCCTGGTGGGCGGCGCTGCCGACCTCCCGGAACGGCACCGCACGATGAGGGCCACCATCGCCTGGAGCCACGTCCTGCTCGACCCGGCAGCGCGCACGCTCTTCCGACGCCTGGCGGTGTTCGAGGGCGGCGTCGGCCTGAGGACCGTCGATGCGCTCGCTGCGGACCGGGCCGGCGACGCGAGCGGCGTGCTGGAGGCCCTCGAGACCCTCGTCCGCAGCAGCCTGTTGCGGGTGGACGTGACGCGGGGGGACGAGCCGCGGTACCGCATGCACGAGCTCGTCCGCGAGTACGCCCTGGAGGAGCTCGCCCGCCAGGCGGAGGAGCGCCGCGTCAGGGCATGGCACGCGCACCACTTCCTGTCCCTGGCGCAGGAGGCGGAGCGGCACCTCCACGGTCCGGAGTCCACCGACTGGCTCGACCGGTTGGAGGTCGAGCACGCGGACCTGCGCGCGGCGCTGCGCTGGTGTCGGGAGCACGACCGCGCGGACCTGGGCCTCCGCCTGGCCGCGGCCCTGTCGTGGTTCTGGTACGTCCGTGGCCACGCCACCGAAGGACGGTCGCAGCTGGTCACCCTGCTGGCCGCAGCCGGGCCGTCCGCGCCGGCGGACGTGCGGCTGGCCGCGCTCCTGGGGCTGGGCCAGCTGGCCCAGACCCAGGGCGACTACGCCGCTGCCCGGCGGGTGCTCGAGGAGGCCGCCGCGCTCGGCCGGGCCACCGGGGACCAGCCCGGCACCGCGGCCGCCCTGCTCGCGGCCGGCTTCGTCGCGCGGATCCAGGAGGACTACGCGGCGGCCGGCCGCTTGCTCGGGGAGGCGGCGGTCCTGGCGGAGGCGGCGGGATCCGCCCTCGTCGTCGCCGCCACCCGGCACCACCTCGGCGCGATCGCGGCCGACGCGCACGGAGACCTGGGAGCCGCGCGGAGCCTTCTCGAGGAGGCCCTGAGCGCCTACCGGCGGCTGGGGATGGGCCGGGGCGAGGCCCTGGTGCTGCTCAGCCTGGGTCAGGTGGCGGGCGCCCAGGGTGACCTGACCCGGGCCGCCCGGCTCGCGCGCGAAAGCCTGGCGCTGATGCGCGACACCGGCGAGCGGCTCGCCGTCCACGGAGCCCTCGACCTGCTCGCCGAGCTCGCCGTCGCCGCGGGAGACCCCGCCCGCGGCCTCCGGCTCGCGGGCGCCGCGGAGCGCCTGCGGGAGCTGGGCGGGATCCGGTCCTGGCCGGTCGTCGAGCGGCGGCGCGACCGGGTCCTCGCCCTCGCCCGGTCGGCCGTCACCCTCACGGAGTGCCGCAGCCTCTGGGACCACGGCCGCGCGCTGCCCCTCGAGGACGCGGTGAGGCTCGCGCTGGGCGAGGCGCCGGCCCCGCCGCTAGGGTGAGCCGGGTCCCGTCGTTCCGCTCCCGGAGGCCCGCATGGCCGAGGTCCTGCTCTTCCACCACGCGCAGGGGCTGACCCCCGGCGTCCTCGCCTTCGCCGAGGAGCTGCGCGCGGCCGGGCACACCGTGCACGCCCCCGACCTGCTCGACGGCCGGCTCTTCGACACCCTCGAGGCCGGGCTGGCCTACGCGCGCGAGGTGGGCTTCGACGAGGTCCGGGCGCGCGGCGCCCGGGCGGCCGAGGACCTTCCCGCCGAGCTGGTGTACGCCGGCTTCTCGCTGGGCGAGATGGCGGCCCAGGAGCTGGCGCAGACCCGGCCCGGCGCCCGCGGGGCGCTGCTGTTCTACTCCTGCATCCCGATCACGGGGGAGTGGGCCTTCGGCCCGTGGCCCGACGGCGTCCCGGTGCAGATCCACGGCATGGACGCCGACCCGATCTTCGTGGGCGAGGGCGACGTCGACGCCGCGCGCGAGATCGTCGACACGGTGCCCGACGCGGAGCTGTTCCTCTACCCCGGCGACCAGCACTACTTCGCGGACAGCTCCCTGCCGTCGTACGACGCCGACGCGACCGCGCTGCTCACCCGGCGGGTGCTCGACTTCCTCGCCCGCGTCTGACGCCCCTCCCGGCGGACGGGAGCGGTCAGCGCAGCGGGACGAACCGGTAGCGACCGTGCTCGCTCGTCCCGACCCGGTCGCCGTCGCGGACGACGGCCAGCAGGACGCCCGCGGCCGGCAGCACCATCCGCCCCGCGTCGGCCAGCTGCGCGACCAGGCTCTCGGGCACCTCGCCGCCGTCGGCCGACACCAGGATCCGGTCGTAGGGCGCGCCGTCGGGGTCGCCGAGCTCGCCCGGCCGCGCGGGCCGGATCCGGGCCCAGTCCGAGCCGGTCGCCTCCAGGTTGGCCGCTCCCCACGCGGCCAGCTCGGGCTCGAGCTCGACGCCGAGGACGGTCCCGCTCGGCCCGGTCAGGTGAGCGAGCAGCGCCGTGGTCCAGCCCGACCCGGAGCCGACGTCCAGCACCCGGTCGCCGGGCCGCACGTCGAGCAGCCGCAGCATGGCCTCGACCGTCCGCGGCTGCGAGCTGGTCTGGCCGTGCCCGATCGGCAGCGGCCCGTCGAAGGACGCGCTGCCGCGGGCGCCCTCGGGCAGGAAGCCCGTCCGGGGGACGGCCTCGAAGGCGGCCGACACGGCGTCCACGCCTCGAGTCAAGCACGCGATCGGCCGCGGACTAGACTCGGCGACCTGGCCGCCGTACCGAGATGAGGCTTCGTGACCCCCTCCGACGAGACCGGTGTGAGCGCCGGTGTCCCCGACAGGTTCGCCGCCGTCGGGCTGACCTTCGACGACGTGCTGCTGCTGCCCGGGGAGACCGACGTCGTCCCTTCCGAGGTCGACACCAGCACGCGGCTGACCCGGGAGATCGAGCTCAAGGTGCCGCTGGTCTCCAGCGCGATGGACACCGTGACCGAGTCGCGGATGGCGATCGCGATGGCGCGCCAGGGCGGCCTCGGCGTCCTGCACCGCAACCTCTCGATCGAGGACCAGGCCTACCAGGTGGACCTGGTCAAGCGGACCCAGACCGGGATGATCTCCAACCCGATCACGATCGGCCCGAAGGCGACGCTGGAGCAGCTCGACGAGATCTGCGGGGAGTACCGCGTCTCCGGCCTCCCGGTCATCGACGACGACGGCACCCTGCTCGGCATCATCACCAACCGCGACCTGCGGTTCGTCCCGGTCGCGGAGTGGGGCGGCCGGCTCGTCGGGGACGTGATGACGCCGATGCCGCTGATCACCGGCCACGACGGGATCGACCGCGAGGAGGCCACCCGGCTGCTGCGCCAGCACAAGCGCGAGCGGCTGCCGATCGTCGACGACGCGGGCCGGCTGACCGGGCTGATCACGGTCAAGGACTTCGTCAAGGGCGAGCAGTTCCCGGACGCGTCGTACGACGCCGACGGCCGGCTGATGGTGGGCGCGGCGATCGGCTACTTCGGGGACGCCTGGGAGCGCGCGACCACGCTGATCGAGGCCGGCGCCGACGTGCTCGTCGCCGACACCGCCCACGGGCACGTGCGGATGCTGCTCGACATGGTGACCCGGCTCAAGCGCGACCCCGCCACCCGGCACGTCCAGGTCATCGGCGGCAACGTCGCGACCCGGGCCGGTGCCCAGGCGTTCGTCGAGGCCGGGTCCGACGCGGTCAAGGTGGGCGTGGGCCCGGGGTCGATCTGCACGACCCGGGTCGTCACCGGGGTCGGCGCCCCGCAGGTCACCGCGGTGTACGAGGCGTCGCTGGCGTGCAAGGACGCCGGTGTCCCGGTCATCGCCGACGGCGGCCTCCAGTACTCCGGTGACATCGCCAAGGCCCTGGTCGCCGGTGCCGACTCGGTCATGGTGGGGTCCCTGCTGGCCGGCTGCGACGAGAGCCCGGGAGAGCTGATCTTCCTCAACGGCAAGCAGTACAAGGCCTACCGCGGCATGGGCTCCCTCGCCGCGATGTCCTCGCGCGGCAAGAAGTCCTACTCCAAGGACCGCTACTTCCAGGCCGAGGTGACCTCCGACGACCAGATCGTCCCCGAGGGGATCGAGGGGCGGGTCGCCTACCGCGGGCCGCTCGCCGCGGTCGCGCACCAGCTGGTCGGCGGCCTGCGGCAGTCGATGTTCTACGTCGGCGCGCGGACCGTCCCGGAGCTGCAGGAGCGGGGCCGGTTCATCCGGATCACCCAGGCCTCGCTCAAGGAGAGCCACCCCCACGACATCCAGATGACGGCCGAGGCTCCGAACTACACCGGCCGCTGAGCGGTCGACGGGCCCGGCGCCCCGGGGGCCGGCCGCCGATAGGGTGGCGCCCATGGAGATCGAGATCGGCCGGGCCAAGCGGGGGCGTCACGCCTACTCGTTCGACGACGTGGCGATCGTGCCGTCGCGGCGCACGCGCGACCCCGAGGAGGTCTCCGTGCACTGGCAGATCGACGCCTACCGGTTCGAGCTGCCGATCATGGCCGCGCCGATGGACTCGGTGATGTCGCCACAGACCGCGGTGGCCTTCGGCAAGTACGGCGGCCTCGGGGTCCTCGACCTCGAGGGCCTGTGGACTCGCTACGAGGACCCCACCGGCCTGCTGGCCGAGGTGGCCCGCCTCGACGGGTCGCGCGCCACCGCCCGGCTGCAGGAGATCTACGCCGAGCCGGTCAAGGCCGAGCTGATCACCGCGCGCCTGCAGGAGATGCGCGACTCCGGCGTGACCGTCGCCGGGTCGCTGACGCCCCAGCGGACCAAGGAGTTCGCCAAGACCGTCGTGGACGCCGGCTGCGACATGTTCGTGATCCGGGGGACCACGGTCTCGGCCGAGCACGTCTCCGGGCACGCCGAGCCCCTGAACCTCAAGGAGTTCATCTACGAGCTCGACGTCCCGGTGATCGTCGGTGGCTGTGCGACGTACCAGGCGGCGCTGCACCTGATGCGCACCGGCGCGGCGGGCGTGCTGGTCGGCTTCGGCGGGGGCGCCGCGCACACCACCCGCACCGTGCTCGGCATCGCTGTCCCGATGGCGAGCGCGGTCGCCGACGTGGCCGCCGCGCGCCGTGACTACCTCGACGAGTCCGGCGGCCGCTACGTGCACGTGATCGCGGACGGCTCCATCGGCCGCTCCGGCGACATCGCCAAGGCGGTGGCCTGCGGCGCCGACGCCGTCATGGTGGGCTCGCCGCTGGCCCGGGCCGAGGAGGCGCCGGGGCGGGGCTGCCACTGGGGCTCCGAGGCCTGGCACGCCGAGCTACCGCGCGGGGAGCGGATCGAGATCGGCACCGTCGGGACGCTCGAGGAGATCCTGTTCGGCCCCTCCCGCACGGCCGACGGCACGATGAACCTCATCGGCGCGCTGCGCCGCGCCCTGGCGACGACCGGCTACACCGAGCTCAAGGAGTTCCAGCGGGTCGAGGTCGTCTGCCAGTAGCGACTTCTGCATGTTCGTGCAGTTGCGCAAACTGACGGCTATCCAGGCGCGGCCCGTGCGGGCAGGCTCTGCCTGGGACCGGTGCGGACCACCCGGCCTGGGAGCGGGCGGTCTCCCGCTCCACGACACGAGGTGCGAGACGCCGGCGATCTCGGGACGCCGGCGCCTCGCCCGCGGTCGCCCCCTCCCACCTTCGCCGCCCCCCGACGATTCGTCTGCGACCGCCCCGCGGCGGTCCCCGGCCGGATCGCAGACGGATCGGGCGCGGCTAGACTGCGGGCCTCCACCGGACGAGCGCAGAGGTGAGGCGCAGCGTGACCACCGACCACGACCTGGTCCTCGTCGTCGACTTCGGCGCCCAGTACGCCCAGCTGATCGCCCGGCGTGTGCGCGAGGCCGCGGTCTACTCCGAGATCGTCCCGCACACCACCTCGGTGGAGGACATCCTGGCGCGCCGCCCCCAGGCGGTGATCCTCTCCGGCGGGCCGTCGTCGGTCTACGAGCCGGGCGCCCCCCATGTCGACTCCCACCTGTTCGAGGCCGGGGTCCCGGTGCTCGGCATGTGCTACGGCTTCCAGGCGATGGCGCTCGGGCTCGGTGGCGAGGTCCGTCGTACGGGGCGGTCGGAGTACGGCCGTACTCCCGTCGAGGTGGTCGCCCCCGGCACCCTGCTCGCCGGCGTGCCGGCGCAGCACCGGGTCTGGATGAGCCACGGCGACTCCGTCGTGGCGGCGCCGTCGGGGTTCGAGGTGCTCGCCTCGACCGCGGGCACGCCGGTCGCGGCGTTCGAGGACCTGGACCGCCGGCTCGCCGGGGTGCAGTGGCACCCCGAGGTCCTGCACACCGAGCACGGCCAGGAGGTGCTCAGCCACTTCCTGCTGGAGATCGCGGGCTGCCGGCCGACCTGGACCATGGTCAACATCGTCGAGGAACAGCTCGAGAAGATCCGGACCCAGATCGGCGACCGGCGGGCCATCTGCGGGCTGTCCGGCGGCGTCGACTCGGCGGTCGCGGCCGCACTCGTGCAGCGCGCGATCGGGGACCGGCTCACCTGCGTCTTCGTCGACCACGGCCTGCTCCGCAAGGGCGAGGCCGAGCAGGTCGAGCGCGACTACGTCGCCGCCACCGGCGTCTCGTTGCACGTCGTGGACGCCGAGAAGCGGTTCCTCGACGCCCTCGCCGGCGTGGTGGACCCCGAGCAGAAGCGCAAGGCGATCGGCCGGGAGTTCATCCGGGTCTTCGAGTCCGCGGAGGCGGAGGTCGTCGGCGAGGCGGCCGCCCACGGCGAGCGCGTCGAGTTCCTCGTCCAGGGCACGCTCTATCCCGACGTCGTCGAGTCCGGCGGCGGCACGGGGACGTCCACCATCAAGTCGCACCACAACGTCGGCGGCCTTCCCGACGACCTCGAGTTCGAGCTGGTCGAGCCGCTGCGCACGCTCTTCAAGGACGAGGTCCGGCTGGTCGGCGAGCAGCTGGGGCTCCCCGCCGAGATCGTCTGGAGGCATCCCTTCCCGGGACCGGGCCTGGCCATCCGGATCATCGGCGAGGTGACCCGCGAGCGCCTGGACATCCTGCGGGAGGCCGACGCGATCGCGCGCGAGGAGCTGACCCGGGCCGGCCTGGACCGCGACGTCTGGCAGTTCCCCGTGGTCCTGCTCGCGGACGTGCGCTCGGTCGGGGTGCAGGGCGACGGCCGGACGTACGGCCATCCCGTGGTGCTGCGGCCGGTGACCTCCGAGGACGCGATGACCGCGGACTGGGCGCGCCTGCCGTACGACGTCCTGGAGACCGTCTCGACCCGGATCACCAACGAGGTGGCGGAGGTGAACCGGGTGGCGCTGGACATCACCAGCAAGCCGCCCGGGACCATCGAGTGGGAGTGAACGCCGGCACAGTCAGGCGGCTGGCAGGTGGGCCGCGGAACAATCCGGTGTGAGCTCCCTCGTCGTCGCTGTCGCGCAGTACGCCCTGTTCCTCGTCGCCGCCGGCGCGGTCCTGGTGTGGCTGCGGTGCTCCCGGCCGGACAAGGTCTCGCTGGCCGTGCAGGCCGTGGTGACCCTCATCGCTGTCGCCGTCCTCGTCAGGGTGGCAGGGCTCGTCCACACCGATCCGAGGCCGTTCGTCGTCGACCCGTCCGTCAAGCCGCTGTTCGCCCATCCCGCGGACAACGGCTTCCCGTCGGACCACACCGCGCTCGCCGCTGGGGTCGCGTTCCTGATCGTGCTCTACCGGCGCTGGGTCGGCATCGCGCTCGTGGCGGTGAGCGTCGCCATCGGGGTCTGCCGTGTCGCCGCCCACGTCCACCACACGCAGGACATCGTCGGCGGCCTGCTGATCGGCCTGCTGGCCGCCCTCTGCGGGGTTCTGGCGTGGCGAGCGCTGGAGGCGGTGCGCGACCGGCGCTCGGCGCGGATCGCGTCGCCTCCGGCCACCCGCCGCGTCGAGCGTTCCTCCTAGGGAGTCCCGACGCCGTCAGGCGGTGAGGACGAGGTTCCGGAAGTGGGCCTCCATCCGGCTCGAGCCCGGGCGGCTCGCGTCGTACTGCAGCCGGCCACCGGGCGGCGGCGGCGCATGGCTGGTGTAGGCGTGGCCCGTCGGTGTGACCGTCTCGACCGGGTCGGGGCGCCGCACCTTGCACCGACACCATCGCTGCCTGCCCGTCTTCGCTCATGCGTTCGATTGTATGCCTCGAC
>JAICLD010000252.1 GCA_025927595.1 Nocardioidaceae bacterium
CATGCTGTGGCAGATCGCGCTGCGGGCGCACTCACCGCCGAGGTCCTCGACGATCTTCTTGAACTGCTGGCGGTTCTCGCCGCGGTCGATGGCCTCGATGCTGGCGCCGATCAGCTCGACGCCGTACTTCTCCAGCACTCCGGCGGCGTCCAGGGCGACCGCGCAGTTCAGTGCGGTCTGCCCGCCGAGCGTGGCCAGCAGGGCGTCGGGGCGCTCCTTGGCGATCACCTTCTCGACGTACTCGGGCGTGATCGGCTCGACGTAGGTCGCGTCGGCGAACTCGGGGTCGGTCATGATCGTCGCCGGGTTGGAGTTCACCAGGATCACCCGCAGCCCCTCGGCGCGCAGCACGCGGCAGGCCTGGGTGCCGGAGTAGTCGAACTCGCAGGCCTGTCCGATGACGATCGGCCCACTGCCGATCACCAGGACGGACTCGATGTCCTCACGCTTCGGCATCAGCGGCCTCCGTTGGCTGAGGTGCGAGCGGAGCGAGCCTCGGAACCGTCGGAGGCGGCCATCAGCTCGCAGAACCGGTCGAACAGGTGGGCGGCGTCGTGCGGCCCGGCGGCGGCCTCGGGGTGGTACTGCACCGAGAACGCCGTCAGCGCGCCGTTCGCGTCGCGCAGCTCGAGCCCCTCGACGACGTCGTCGTTGAGGCAGACGTGGCTCACCGTGACGGTCCCGTACGGCGTCGGGGTCGGCGCGTCCAGCGGCGCGTCGACGGCGAACCCGTGGTTGTGGGCGGTCACCTCCACCCGGCCTGTCGTGCGGTCGAGGACCGGCTGGTTGATGCCACGGTGGCCGTAGGTGAGCTTGTAGGTGCCGAGGCCCAGTGCCCGCCCGAAGAGCTGGTTGCCGAAGCAGATCCCGAAGTAGGGGATCCCCGCCTCGAGCACCGACCGCAGGAGGTCCACCTGCCCCTCGGTCGCGGCCGGGTCGCCGGGCCCGTTGGAGAAGAACACGCCGTCGGCCCCGGTGGCCCGGACCTGCTCGAGAGTGGTGGTCGCCGGAAGGATATGGGTCTCGATGCCGCGCTCGGCGAGCATCCGCGGCGTGTTCGACTTGATGCCGAGGTCCACCGCCGCGACGGTGAACCGGCGCTCGCCGACCGCCTCGACGACGTACGGCTCGCGGGTGGAGACGGCGGTCGCGAGCTCCGCGCCGGTCATCTGCGCGGACGCGCGGACCCGTTCCAGCAGCGCGGCGGGGTCGGTCTCGGTCGTGGAGATCCCGACGCGCATGGCGCCGCGCTCGCGCAGGTGCCGCGTGAGCGCGCGGGTGTCGACGCCGCTGATGCCGACGACGCCCTGGGCGCGCAGGTCGTCGTCGAGGGTGCGGGTGGCGCGCCAGCTGGAGGGGACGCGGGCCGGGTCGCGGACGACGTACCCGCTGACCCAGATCCGTCCGGACTCGGGGTCCTCGTCGTTCATGCCGGTGTTGCCGACGTGCGGCGCGGTCATCACGACGACCTGGCGGTGGTACGACGGGTCGGTGAGCGTCTCCTGGTAGCCGGTCATGCCGGTGGAGAAGACCGCCTCGCCGAAGGTCTCCCCCGGCGCCCCGAAGGACTCGCCGCGGAAGCTGCGGCCGTCCTCGAGGACCAGGAGGGCCTCGGTCTGGCCGGGGGTCGGGCCGGGCGTCGGTTGCGGGGTCGGGTCCGGGTGGTTCCGGGCAGGCAGTGGCACTGCCGCACCTCCTTGTCCGCCTCACGGGACGGGTCGTTAAAGGATGTCGAACGTCGCGACCCTACCAGCCGCGGCGGCCGCGCCGGGGTCCCGTCCACCGGTGCGCGGGTCGACACGTCGCGGCGGCCGGACCATGATCGGGACACCCGTCCGCAGCAGGAGGACCGCATGCGCGCCAACCGGATCCTGACCAACCTCCACGTCGCCGACGTCGAGGCGGCGAAGGGCTTCTACACCGGCTTCCTCGGCCTGAGCACGGAGGAGTTCGACCTGGGCTGGGTGGCGCGGTTCTCCTCCCCCGACGGCAGGGCGAAGGTCCAGCTGGTCACCCGCGACGCCAGCTCACCCGAGGACTCGGTGATCTCCGTCATGACCGACGACGTCGAGGCCGCCTTCGCGGAGGCGCAGGAGCTCGGCTACGAGATCGTGCACCCCCTCACGACGGAGCCGTGGGGCGTCCACCGGTTCCTGCTCCGGGCGCCCGACGGCACCGTGGTCAACGTCGTCGACCATTCGGACTGACACCCCGCCGTCGAGGCCCTACGCTCACCCCATGCCGTCCCCGCGCAGGCTCGCCGCCACCGTCCTGTCGAAGGGCGTGGTCAGCCGCGGGTGGTACTCGATCCTCACCGGCGTCGCGATGCTGTACGTCGCCTGGCTGCTCTCCGGAGTCGGCGACGACGACCCGGCCGCCGCGCCCGTCGGGCTGGTCCTCGCGGTCGTCGGGGTCTGGTGTCTCGCGCGTGGCGTCCGGCTCGAGGCGCGACGGCGTGCCGGCGACTGACGTCCGGTCGGCCTGGCGCGGTGCCGATGAGTCGCCGTCCCCCGCCGGGTCTGACCTGGCATGACCTTCACCACCGCTCACCTCTCGATCTCCCTCGACGGCTTCGTGGCCGGGCCGCAGCAGTCGGTCGACGACCCGATCGGCCGTGGCGGGATGGCCCTGCACCAGTGGCACTTCGAGGCCGAGGAGCCGGGGCACGACGTCGACGCCCGATGGACGGCCGCGCTGCTGCGGCCGCGCGGCGCCTACGTCATGGGCCGGAACATGTTCGGCCCGGTCCGCGGGCCCTGGTCGTCCTACGACGGCGGCGAGTGGCGCGGCTGGTGGGGTCCCGAACCGCCGTACCACGCGCCCGTCTTCGTGCTCACCCACCACGCGCACGAGCCCATCGAGATGGAGGGCGGCACGACCTTCCACTTCGTCACCGACGGGATCGACGCCGCGCTGGCGCTCGCCCGCGAGGCCGGCGGGGGCGACGTCGACGTGGCGGGCGGGGCGTCCGCGGTGCGCCAGGCGCTGTACGGCGGGGAGCTGGACGAGCTGGTCCTCGACATCGCCCCCGTGCTGCTCGGTGCCGGGGAGCGACTCTTCGACGGGCCGGTCCCGGGCCGGCTGGAGCCCCTGGAGGCGGACCACTCGCCGTTGGCGACGCACGTCCGCTACCGGGTCCGCACCTGACCCCTACGATCGGAGGCGCCGTCTCGACGAGGCGCCGACGCAGCGACGGAGGCACCCCATGACCGAGCACCCACGGCTGCTGCAGACCGTGCTCGACAGCACGGACCCGCGCGGCCTCGCCGAGTTCTACCGGGAGCTGCTCGGGCTGCGCTACCGCGACGGGGACGAGCCGCGCCCGGACGGGTCGCCGGACGGGTCGCCGGACGGGTCGCCGGACGAGGAGTGGCTCGTGCTCGTGGACCCGGACGGGCCGACGAGGCTGGCCTTCCAGCGGGTCGACCGGCTCGAGCCCACGACCTGGCCCGACCACACGGTTCCGATGCAGCTGCACCTGGACATGACCGTGCCCGGCACGGACGGGCTGGAGCGGCAGCGCGCCCGCGCGGAGGCCCTGGGCGCACGGCTCGTCCTCGACCGCAGCGACGACGCCGAGGAGCCGCTGTACGTCCTGGCCGACCCCTCGGGCCACCCGTTCTGCATCTTCGTGTCCGACTGACCGCTGGCCCGCGCCCGGCTTCCGCGGACGCCGCTCAGGCGTCCCGGGTGGCCAGGTCCGAGACCGCGACGACCCAGGCGTCGTGCTCGTCGCCCACGCTGCGGGTCCGGCCCCGCAGGTCGAACTCCGTCATCCGGAAGCCGGTGTCCAGGAGCAGGTCGCCGTGCTGCCAGGTGACCACGAGGACCCCGTGCGGGGGCACCACCTTGCCGGCGATCCCCTGGTCGTGGCGCGCCG
>JAICLD010000077.1 GCA_025927595.1 Nocardioidaceae bacterium
AGACCGACGAGCTGCACGCCCGCGTCCTCGACGGAGGCGACGAAGCGGTCGACGTCGCGGTCGGAGGGCACCGCCTCGGCGAACGGCCACCAGAACTCGACGCCGCGGAAGCCGGCCTCGGCCACGGCGGCCGCCCGCTCGTGCAGCGGCAGCTCGGTGAACAGGATCGAGCAGTTGACCTCGTAGCGCAGCGAGTGGGTCACAGGTGGTCCGCCTTCCGGGTGGTGCCGGTCGCCGGGCTCGCGGCCAGGTTCGCATCGTCCGGCCGGTCCACGACCTCGGGGTCCACGGCCAGCGGCGTGGCGCCGTCGTACTCGCTGGAGCCGGCCGCGAACACCGACGCTCCCGGCTTGTTCCCGACCGTGATCTCGTTGAAGAACACGTTCATCAGGACCGCGGCGATGGCCGCAGCGCTGATGCCCGAGTCGAGGACCACGCTCACCGAGTCGGGGAACTTGTCCCAGAAGGTGGGCGCGGCCACCGGGATGAGCCCGATGCCGATGGCGGTCGCGACGAGCACCAGGTTGAGGTTGTCGTCGTAGCGGACCCGCGACAGGGTGCGGATGCCGCTGGCGGTGACGCTGCCGAACAGCACGATGCCGGCGCCCCCGAGCACCGGGAACGGGATCGCGGCGACGACCCGGCCCACGACGGGCAGCAGGCCCAGCACCACGAGGATCAGGCCGCCCACGGCGACGACGTAGCGGCTCTTGATCTTGGTGATCGCGACCAGCCCGACGTTCTGGGCGAAGGCGCTGGCGGGGAAGGAGCCGAAGAACGGCGCCACGGCGGTGGACAGCATGTCCGCGCGCAGACCGCTGGCCACGCGGCGAGCGTCGACCTCGGTCTCGACGATCTCGCCGATCGCCAGGATGTCCGCGGTGGTCTCGGTCATGATCACCAGGATCACGATCGTCATCGACACGATCGCGCCGATCTGGAAGGTCGGGCCGCCGAAGTGCAGCAGCGGAGGCAGCGCCACCATCTTGCCGGTGCCGACGCCGGAGAAGTCGGCCTTGCCGAACAGCGCCGCGATGCCGGTGCCGACGACGATGCCGAGCAGGATCGACAGGCGGGACAGCGCGCCCTGGAACAGCCGGCTGATCACCAGGATGACCAGCAGCGTGAGGCCGGCCAGCCCGATGTTGGCGGTCGACCCCAGGTCGGGGGCTCCCGCTCCGCCCATGGCCCACGTGAACGACACCGGCAGCAGCGAGATCCCGATGACGGTGATGATCGTGCCGGTCACGACCGGCGGGAAGAGCCGCACCAGCTGCGCGAAGAAGGACGACACCACCAGGCCGATGAGGCCCGCCACCAGGATGGAGCCGAACACCGGCTGCAGCCCGTCCTTGCTCGCGATCGCGACCATGGTGGAGACGCTGGCGAAGGAGATGCCCTGGACGATCGGCAGCCGGGCACCGAAGGGGCCGAGCCCGAGCGTCTGGAGGATGGTCGCCAGGCCCGAGATGAACAGCCCGGCGGTGACGAGCAGGGCCATGTCGGACCCGGACAGCCCGGCGGCGCCGCCGACGATGAGGGGTGGGGCGATCACCCCCCCGTACATCGTGAGGATGTGCTGGGTGCCGTAGGCCACCAGCTGGCCGGCGGGGAGCTTCTCGTCCTCCGGCCGTCCGGTGTACTGGTCGGATCTCTTGAGCTTCATGGGTATGGTCTGCCCTTCTCAGCAGAAGCCGGGGACGGCGAGCCAGGCGCTTCCGGGGTCGGACGCGTCGTCTCGCTGGACGGTGGCCTCGATCAGCCCGAACGGGCGGTCGGCGGCGTAGAACACCTCGTTGGGGTTCTCGCCGCCGAACGGCGAGAGGTCCACGAGGAAGTGGTGCTTGTTCGGCGCCGAGAAGCGGACCTCGGCGACCTCGGGGTGCTGCTCGAGCACGGCCTCGCCCATCCCGTAGAGGGACTGCTGGAGAGCCTTGCTGTGGATCTCGGCGAACCGCTGCAGCATCAGCGACTTGACCGCGTCGTAGGACTTGTCCCAGTCCACCTCGCCGCTCTCGACGTACGGCGCGTCGTAGCGCCAGCGGGCGACCAGGGAGGTGGCGAGGATCCGCTCGTCGGTCTCCTGCAGCGTCGTGTACCTGTCCTTGAGGAACCCGTGGAACTCCGAGCCGGTGGACTTCAGCACCGTGACGCCGGAGAAGCCGGAGACGACGTGCGCCCTCCGGTCGGCGCCGGAGCCGTCGACGTTGACGACCGTGTGCCGCACGCCGTCGCCGGCCTGCACGAAGCTGTGGTCGTGGCCGCGGCCGTCGACCTGGATGCGCTGCCACGGGGTCTCGCTGACCTCGACCCGGGCGCCGTCGGCGACCGGGGTCTGGGCGATGAAGTGGTCGGCCAGCGTGAGCGCGAAGTCCTCGATCGCGCCGACGCCCTTCTCCTTGGCGAAGGAGAACACGGTGTTCTTCTGGGTGTCGGTCGGCAGCACGTCCTTCTGGTCGCCCACGGTGTGGGCGGCCGAGAAGTCGCCGCGCAGCGCGCTCGAGACCGTCAGGTCGCGGATCTGGTGGCGCTCGGTGTCGCGGTAGACGCGCACCAGGTGGTTCTGCGCCTTGCCGTACTGGTTGGGGCCCAAGACGATGGCCATGGGTTCAGCTCCCTCGGTAGGTGGAGTAGGCGAACGGGCTCAGCAGCACCGGGACGTGGTAGTGCTGCGTGGGATCGGTGAGTGCGAAGGCGATGGCGACCTCGGGGAAGAAGGCGTCCTGCCCGGTCCCGGAGAAGTAGCCGGCGGTGTCGAACACCAGGCGGTAGGCGCCGGACGCGAGGTCGTCGGGGCCGAGGTCGGCGACCCGGCCGTCGGCGTCGGTGCGGCCCTCGGCGACGACCCCGGAGCCGTCGCCGGCCTCGAGGCGGACCCGGACGCCGGCGGCGGGGCGGCCGAGCGCGGTGTCGAGCACGTGGGTGGTGACGGTGCTCATGCGTCGGCCCCCTGGGCGACCAGACCCTGGAGGCGCAGCAGCGCGATCTTCCGGAGCTCGTCGGCGGTGACCCGGGCCTCGGTCTCGGGGTCGTTGTCGAGCCGGCTGCGGAGCGAGGCGAGGATCTGCTCGGCGGAGCGCCCGCTCGCGCAGATCAGGAAGACCCGGCCGAACCGCTCCTCGTAGGCGCGGTTGCCCTCGGCCAGCGCGGCCGTCGTCGGCTCGTCGCGGTCCACGCCGGACTGCTCGCTGCGGGACCAGGACGCCTCGACGCCGTCCCCCTGCGCACGCTCCCCGATCCGGGGGTGGGCGGCCAGTGCCCGCTCCACGTCGTCGGGACCGAAGCCGCGGGCGGCGCGGTCGGCGACGCCGAGCAGGGCGGCGAGGTCGGCGTACGGCCGGCCCGCCAGGACCTCCCGGGCCCACCTCGGGACGTCGCAGCAGGCCAGGAGCGGCGGCGTCAGCTCGTCGTCCGGCGCCGCGTTGAGCTCGGCGAGCGTCAGCATCGGGTTCCTCTCACATCTCGGAAAACGTTTTCCGTTTGGTGAAAGAGAGGGTGACACCGGTCACGCGGAGAAGTCAACAGTTTGTTGAACGCGAGTCCGGGCCGGTCTGGTCCGGCCTCCCACGGGCGCGCTCAGGCGCGGGCACGGTTCAGGTAGTTGTACACCGTGAACCGGGTGACGCCGAGGGCCTCCGCGACGGTCTCGGCGGACTTGCGGTACTGGAAGGCGCCGCGCTCCTCGAGCATCCGGACGGCGTGCTGCTTGCCGGCCCGGTCCAGGTCGCCCAGCGGCGCCCCCAGCTCCCGGGTCACGTCGTCCAGGAGCCCCTGGAGGTCCGCCACGGTCTCCCCGGCCGTGGCGCCGGGCAGCCGGACGGCCGCCACGGTCGCCCCCTCCCACTCCAGCCGTACGTCGTCGGGGCCGGCGTCCCCGGCCGGGACGAGGACGCCCTCGACGCGCTCGAGGAGCGGCCGCAGCGCGACGAGCAGCGGGTGCGCGGGGTCCAAGCCCGGGGCCGGCTCAGCCATCGGCGCGCTGCACCTGCATCGTCACCCGCGTGGCCCCGCCCTCGAAGGCCGCCGCGAGCACGTCGGCGAGCGTGCCGATGAGCGCCCGGTCCTCGCCCGTGACGGAGGTGCCGAGGGGACCGAACTCGCAGGTCAGCCCCGCGGCCTCGACGACGCGCAGCGCGGCCCGGGCGTGCGCCGGGGGCTCACCGCCGCCGACGAAGGGCTCGCTGGTGAACTCGGCTTCCAGACGCATGCCCCGAGGCTACCCGCGCCCGGCCCGGGGCCCGGTGGTCGCTCAGCGGGCCCCGGTGCGCCGGGCCAGCTGCGCGATCCGCGCGGCGTCGACGCCGACGGCGGCGGTCACCTCGGACTCGTCGACGGCCCCCGACTCGATCCCGCGCAGTGCGAAGCCGGCCATCGCGGCCGCCGTCGCGGGCTCGTCGAGGAACGCCGAGCCGGAGCCGCCGACGTAGGCGCGGAGCCGGGCCAGCGTGCCGGGCAGCCCCTCCCTGTAGAACGCGTACGTCGCCAGGAACCGGGTCGGCAGCTGGGCCGGGTGCAGGTCCCAGCCCTGGTAGTACCCGCGCTCCAGCGAGCGCCGGACCAGCCGCTGGTGCAGCCGCCACGCGGCGTGCACGTCCTCCCGGCCACCGACGGGGAGCACGTTGGTGGACCCGTCGGAGACGAAGGCGCCGGTGCCCGCGGCCGCCACCTGCATCACGGCCTTGGCGTGGTCGGCGGCCGGGTGCTCCATGCTCTGGTACTCCGCCGCGATCCCACAGGACGCCGAGTAGTCGTAGGTGCCGTAGTGCAGGCCGGTGCACCGGCCACCGGCCTCGTGCACCATCCGGGCGACGAGCGCCGTGCCGTCCGGCCCGAGGATCGACTGCGGGGTCTCGACCTGGATCTCGAACCCGAGCCGCCCCGGCGCCAGGCCGTGGGCCTCCTCGACCGCGGCG
Source organism: Nocardioidaceae bacterium (assembly GCA_025927595.1). Taxonomy (GTDB): domain Bacteria; phylum Actinomycetota; class Actinomycetes; order Propionibacteriales; family Nocardioidaceae; genus Nocardioides_B. Next base: position 4,914 of record JAICLD010000077.1, read on the forward strand.
CAGACCTCGACCATCGCGGTGACCTGCTCCACCGAGGTCACCTTGGGCAGCGTCAGCACGAGCCCGTCGGAGAGGCCGCCCCGCTCGAGCAGCTCGTCGAGGAAGAGCAGCAGCGTGCGGAGCCCGCGGCGCCGGGTGGGCGCCTCGAAGCTCTTGAACCGGATCCCGTGGTACGGCGGCGCGGACCCGTCCCGCACCGCCTCGGCGAGCACCCGGGCGGCCGCGACCGCGGCGGCGTCCTCGTCCTCGTCCGGGCGCTGGCCGTATCCGTCCTCGAGGTCGACGCGCAGGTCCTCCACCGGCTCGGTCGACAGCTTGGACCGGATCCGGTCGTAGACCTCGGCGACCAGGCCGGCCGGGACCCCCGTGGCGTCGGCGAGCTCGGCCGCTGACGCGGCGTGCTCGTCGAGCGCGGCCAGGGCCTGCGCGCCCCACGTGCGCAGGGTGGTGGCGTCGTACCGGTCGGCGGGCACGTAGACGGTGTGCACCGGCTGCCGCCGCGCGGGGTTGCCGGGGTAGGCCGAGGCGAGCTCGGCGTCCGCCGTCGCCAGCAGGTCGTCGAGCCGCCGCGCCAAGCGGTCGCCCGGTGACCGCGGCCCCGTCACCGGGTCGCCCCCGTCGCCGCCTCGCGCACCGCCGCTGCCACGGCCGGGGCGACGTGCGGGTCGAAGACCGACGGCACGATGTAGCTGGCGTTGAGCTCGTCGGCCGCCACGGAGTCCGCGATCGCGCCAGCGGCGGCCAGCATCACCGCCTCGGTGATCTCGTTGGCGCCGGCGTCGAGCATCCCGCGGAAGAAGCCGGGGAAGGCCAGCACGTTGTTGATCTGGTTCGGGTAGTCCGAGCGTCCGGTGGCCACGACCGTGGCGTGCTCGCCGGCGCCGATCGGGTCCACCTCGGGGTCCGGGTTGGCGAGTGCGAACACCACGGCGCCGTCGGCCATCGTCGCGATGTCGGCCGCCGTGAGCAGGTCCGGCGCCGAGACGCCGATGAACACGTCGGCGCCGGCCAGGACCTCGGCCAGCGTCCCGGTCAGGCCCTGGGGGTTGGTGTGGTCGGCGACCCACTGACGGGCGGGGTCCATGCCGGTGCGGCCGCGGTGCACGGCGCCGCGGCGGTCGCAGGCCACCACGCGGCCCACGCCCTGGGCGTTCAGCAGCGAGATGATCGCGTGGCCGGCGGCGCCGACGCCGCTCACCACGACGGTGATCCCGGAGAGCTGCTTCTGCACGACCCGCAGCGCGTTGGTGAGGGCGGCGAGCACCACGATCGCGGTCCCGTGCTGGTCGTCGTGGAAGACCGGGATGTCGAGCTCGGCGCGCAGCCGCTCCTCGATCTCGAAGCAGCGCGGCGCGGCGATGTCCTCGAGGTTCACCCCGCCGTAGACCGGTGCGATGGCCTTGACGACGGCGACGATCTCGTCCACGTCCTTGGTGTCCAGGCACACCGGCCAGGCGTCGACGCCGGCGAACCGCTTGAAGAGCGCCGCCTTGCCCTCCATGACCGGCAGGGCCGCGGCGGGCCCGATGTCGCCGAGGCCGAGGACCGCGGAGCCGTCGGTGACGACCGCCACGGTGTTCCGCTTGATGGTCAGCCGGCGCACGTCCGAGGGGTTCTCCGCGATCGCCAGGCAGACCCGGGCGACACCGGGCGTGTAGGCGCGGGACAGGTCGTCGCGGTGCCGCAGCGACACGGTCGGGTTGACCTCGAGCTTGCCGCCGAGGTGCATGAGGAAGGTCCGGTCGCTCACCTTGAACACCGTGACGCCCTCGACCTCGCCGAGGGCGCGGGTGATCGCGTCGGCGTGGTCGGCGTCGGAGGCGTCGCAGGTGACGTCCACGACGAGGTGGTCCGGGTGCGACTCGACGACGTCGAGCGCGGTCAGCGCGCCGCCCGCCGCCGCCACGGCGGCGACGAGGGCATGCGTGCCACCGGCCGAGCTGGGAGCCTTGGCCCGCACGGTGATCGCGTAGCCGGGACTGGTGTGCGGCATGGGCCCACCTCTGTCTTTCGTTCGGGTATTTCGCATCGTGGACAAAACTATCTACGATGCGGAACTATAGGGCGAGGGCGACCGCTCCGCCACCATCACATCAGGTCACCTCCCGGTCGCTCCGGGACGACCTGGGATGATGTCGCGACGCACGACAGCGAGAACGGACGGGAATGACGACCGAGGTCAAGGTGATCGCCAAGGAGCCGGCGCGGCAGGGCGGCGTCCAGTCCATCGGGCGGGCGTTCCTGCTCCTGGAGACGATCGCCGACCACGCCGGTGTCATGGGCCTGTCCCAGCTGGCGTCGGTCTCCGGGCTGCCGCTGCCGACCATCCACCGGCTGGTGCGGACCCTCGTGGACCTGGGCTACCTGCGCCAGGACACGGCCCGCCAGTACGTCCTCGCGCCCCGGCTGATCCGGCTCGGCGAGAGCTCCTCGCGGCTGCTCAGCGTCTGGGCGCGACCGCACCTGGCCCGGCTCGTCGAGGAGCTGGGCGAGTCCGCCAACGTGGCGATGCTCGACGGCACCTCGATCGTGTACGTCGCCCAGGTGCCCTCCCAGCGGTCGATGCGGATGTTCACCGAGGTCGGGCGCCGGGTGCTGCCGCACTGCACCGCCGTGGGCAAGGCGATCCTCGCCCACCTGCCGCCCGACACGGTCCGCCAGCTGCTGGCCGAGACGGGGATGCCGAGCCTCACCCACAAGACGATCACCGACCCGGACGACTTCCTGGCCGCCTTGGAGTGGTGTGCCGAGCGCGGCTACGCCATCGACGAGGAGGAGCAGGAGATCGGGGTCCGCTGCGTGGCGGTCGCCGTCCCGGACGTGTCGGCGCACCTGGCGCTGTCGCTGTCCGGCCCGGCGGGCCGCATGAGCGAGCAGATGGTCCGGCGCGCGGTCCCGCTGCTGCAGCGGTCCGCCCTCGAGCTCTCCCGGGACCTGAGCTAGCGGTGGACGAGGTGCTGCCCATGGTCGGCCCGGGCTCCCCCGGATCCCCCGACGTGCCCGACTTCCCCGACGAAGCCGCCTCGGCGGACGCCCGCACGCTGGCCGCCCACCGGCTCGCCCGGGCCGCGGGGCGCAACGCCGCCCTGGACCGCCTGGCGGAGCTGGCGGCACGGCTGCTCGGCACCACGTCGGCGCAGATCTCGGTGGTCACCGACGCGCAGGCCGTCGTGGGCGGCGCCGGACTCGCCGCGGTGGGGACGCGCGGACCCGTCGACGACTCGCTGTGCACCGTCACGGTCCGGGACCGCGCACCGCTCGTCGTCACCGACGCGCGCAGCGACCCCCGCGTCGCCACGCTGCCCCCGGTCACCACCGGCGTCGTCGGCGCCTACCTCGGGGTCCCGCTGGTGACCGGCGACGGCGAGACCGTCGGCGCCCTGTGCGCGTTCGACCCGGAGCCACGGGCGTGGTCGGAGGCCGACATCACCCTCCTGGGGCAGCTCGCCGCACCGGTCGTGGCCGAGCTGGAGCTGACCGCGCTCAGTGCCGACTACGAGGCCCAGCGGGTCGTCTGGCAGCTGGCCGTGGAGGCCGCGGACGTGGGCGCCTTCGACTGGGACCTCCGCACCGGGGAGCTGCGCTGGGACGACCGGCTGCTCGAGCTGTTCGGGCTGGACCGGCACACCTTCGGCGGCACCATCGACGCCTTCAACGCCGCCGTGCACCCCGAGGACCTGTCCCGGGTCTCCCAGGCGCTGAGCACCGCGATCGACACCTGCGGCCCCTACGCCGCCGAGTTCCGGGTGCTGCGGCCGGACGGCCGGGTCCGGTGGGTCGGCGCCCGCGGCCGGGCCCTGCCGGGCGAGGACGGGTCGGCCGTGCGGCTGCTCGGCGCCGCGTTCGACACCACGGCCGCCCAGGAGGCGGAGTCCCGGGTGGCCCGCGTGCTGGAGGCCATGCCCACCGCGTTCTTCCAGCTCGACCCGGCGTGGCGGTTCAGCTACGTCAACGCGGAGGCCGAGCGACTGCTGGGTGCCTCCCGTGAGGACCTCGTCGGCCGCCAGGTGTGGGAGCGGTTCCCGGAGGCGGTCGGCAGCGACTTCGAGGAGCGGTACCGCCATGCCGCGGCGAGCGGCGAGTCGGTGTCGTTCGACGCCTACTACCCGCCGCCCCTCGACGCGTGGTACGAGATCCGCGCCTGGCCCAGCCCCGACGGCCTCTCGGTGTACTTCGTCGACGTCACCGCCCGGCACCGGGCGCAGGAGCAGGTCGAGCGCGTCGCCGAGCGGGAGACGCTGCTGAGCCGGGTGACGGCCGAGCTGACCGGCACGCTGGAGGGCGAGGAGGCGGTCGCCCGGCTGGCCTTCCTGATCGTGCCGGGCCTCGCCGACTGGTGCGTGGTGACGATGGTCGACGACGGCGGCGCGGAGAACTGGCAGCGCCGGCTGCGCGACGTCGGCTGGTGGCACGCCGACCCGGGGCTGCGACCGGTCGTGGACCGCTACGCCCAGCTGCGGGTCCCCGCGCTGACCGGCGACTCGTTCGTGTCCCGGGCGCTGCACGGCGTCGAGCCCGTCGTCGTCCCCAGCGGCGCCGCCGACGCGATCAGCGCGGTCCTCGTCGAGGGCGAGGCCCGCGACCTGTGCCGGCGGCTGGACCCGGCGGCCGCCGCCGTGCTGCAGCTGCGGGGCCGCAACCGCACCGTGGGCCTGCTGTCGGTGTTCCGGGACGGGGCCCGCGCACCCTTCACCACCGACGAGGTCGCGACGCTGCGGGAGGTCGCCGTGCGCGCCGGCCTGGCACTCGACAACGCGCGGCTGTTCGCCGAGCAGCGCGAGCTCGCGGAGGGCCTGCAGCGCAGCCTGCTCACCCCGCCGCCCGAGCAGGACCACCTGGAGGTGGCGGTCCGGTACGAGCCGGCCGCGCAGGCCGCCCAGGTCGGCGGCGACTGGTACGACGCCTTCGTCCAGCCGGACGGCGCCACGATGCTCGTGATCGGCGACGTCGTGGGCCACGACACCGAGGCGGCGGGCGCGATGGGCCAGGTCCGCGGCCTGCTGCGGGGCATCGCCGTCCACTCCGGCGCCGGGCCCGCCGGCGTGCTGCGCGGCGTGGACGAGGTGACCGACACGCTGCGCTCGGAGATCACCGCGACCGTGGTCGTGGCCCGGCTCGAGCAGAGCCCCGAGGAGCGGGACCGCGGTCTCACCAGCCTGCGCTGGTCCAACGCCGGGCACCCGCCGCCGATGCTGATCACCGAGGACGGGACCGTGACGCCGCTCGAGGCCGACGAGGCCGACCTCCTGCTCGGGCTCGACCCCACCACTCCTCGCGTCGAGTCGGCGGTGACCCTGCGGCGCGGTGCGACCGTGCTGCTCTACACCGACGGCCTGGTCGAGCGGCGCGGCCAGTCCCTGGGCGACGGCCTCGCGCAGCTGCGACGCACGCTGGCCGAGCTGGCCGCGACCGGACCGGGGCTGGACGAGCTGTGCGACCGGCTGCTGCGCCGCATGCTGCCCCAGCACCCCGACGACGACGTGGCGCTGGTCGCCGTACGCCTGCACCCGGAGGACCGGCCGGCGCCCTCGTGAGCGCTCACCACTCCTGCCCCGGGATCAGCCGGTCCCAGTCGATGGCCGCGGCGGTGCGGCCGCTGGTCGTGAGGTAGGACGGGAGGTCGTCGTCCAGGCAGGCGCCCGAGGCCAGCCAGGCGGCGACGCCGTCCGGGTGGCGCCGCTCGAGCTCGTCGAGGTAGGCCTGCCGCTCGTCCACGAGCCGCAGCCGCTGGTCCGCGGGCCGCTGCCCGCACAACGCCGCGGAGCTGGTCCGCCAGGCCCGGCACAGCTGCTCGTCGGAGAACATCCGCAGGTCCACGGCCGACGGCACGGGGCCGAAGCCACCGCCGGCGCAGGCGAAGGCGCGCACCATCGCGTCCAGCTGGGTCCCGGCGCCGCCGGCCGGCGAGGCCAGCCACCGCAGGTAGACGCGCACCGCGAGGGGCGAGGACAGCAGCGCCACGGCGACGGCGCCTCCGCTCGCCCATCCGGCGAGCGCGCCCGTCGACGGGACCACGAGCACGACGCCGACGACGCCCGCGGCCAGCGCCGCGCACGCGAGCAGCCAGACGACCCGGTACACCCTCACGCGACCAGCCTGCCGCGCCCGGCCGGCGGGATCAGGTGCCGGGCCCGGCCGAGAACGCGGGTCCTGGTTGCCGGTGTCCGGCACTGTGGCGTCTACTGAGGGCCCAGGCGGACGAGCGACGGAGGCTCGGCATGGCGGGCCCACCGACCGACGAGGAGTGGCTGGCCCACGTCGCCAGCGGCGCCAGCCGGGACGCCGGCGACGTCCCCCAGGAGCTGCTCGGGGAGTACCTCCACATGCTGGCGGAGGCGGCCACCCACGGCCACCGGCCCGGGCGGCGGGAGCTCGAGGCCGTGCGGCTGCAGGGCCGGCGGGCCGCGGAGACCGGGGTGTCGGCGGGGCGCGGCGTCGACCTGTACCTGTCGGCCGCCCGCCGGGTCTGGAGCGAGCTGCCGGTGGTGGTCCGCGAGCGTGACGGCACGGCGGTCCGGGCCGCCGCCGAGGCGGTCCTGCACGTCGTGGACGACGCGGTCGCCTCCTTCGCCGAGGGCCACGCCGAGGCCGGCCGGGAGCTCGTGCGACGCGAGGAGACGCTGCGCCGGGAGCTGGTCGAGGACCTGCTGCGCGGCGACGCCCACCTCGGCCAGCTCGTGGTCCGGGCCGAGCCGTTCGGGCTCGACCTGACCCGGGCCCACCACGTGGCACTCGCCCTGCCGGGACGGCCCCTGTCCTCGATCCAGGCCGCCACCAGCGCCCTCGAGCGGGTGGTCCTGGACCGCTTCGGGGACCGCGACGTGCTGGTCGCGACCAAGGAGGGCATGGTCGTCGTGCTCGCGATCGCCGACCCCTCCCGGCGCGGGACCGGCGACCTCGGCGGGCTGATCCACGCCGAGCTGAGCCGGCTGCGGCGCGGCTCGCCGTGGCGGGTGGCCGTCGGCCGTCCGCACCCCGGCGCCTACGGCATCGCGCGCTCCTACGAGGAGGCCCGGGAGGCGCTCACCATGGCGGCCCGGATGCACCTGGACACACCGGTGGTGCAGACCCGGGACCTGCTCATCTACCGGGTGCTGGCGCGCGACCAGCCGGCACTGGCCGACCTCGTGGAGTCGACCCTGAGCCGGCTCGAGGAGGCGCGGGGGGGTGCCCGGCCGCTGCTGGACACGCTCGCGGCCTACTTCGACTCCGGCTGCGTCGCGACGACGTCCGCCCGGGCGCTGCACCTGTCCGTGCGGGCGGTCACCTACCGGCTGGACCGGGTCCGGTCGCTGACCGGCCTGGACCCCGCGGACCCCGCGCACCGGTTCACGCTGCAGGCGGCCGTGCTCGGCGCGCGGCTCCTCGGCTGGCCGGAGCGGGCCCTGGGAACCGGCGGGGGCTGACGACGTTGCCGCGCGTCGGCAACAGACGGGCACCCGAGGTCGCCGGGCGCTGCCGTGGTGGGGTGGGCGCGGCCGAGGGAGGGTGGAGCCAGGCCGCCCCGGGTTCGCACCCCCGACCCTCCCGGCGCTCACGCAGTCGCCGGGAGGGGTGCGGCGGCTTGACGGACACCGCGCACCCGGTCTAACGTCTAGGTACCAGTCCTTTAGACCGCGGGAGGCCGCCATGACGTC